>JALOLB010000110.1 GCA_025456225.1 Thermoanaerobaculaceae bacterium | reverse complement strand
TCTCTCCGGAGGGGTTCAGGTTGGCTGTCAGGTTGGTTGCCACGAGATTGGCGGCGGTAGGCTTGTCTCTCTGTTCTGGAACGACAAAAGTGATGCTCTCTTGCAGGCTGCCAGCAGGTCCGTAATCGAGCGTGAGCGTATCGGGCGCATTGCCATTCTGCCGCCATCCTCTCAAGGTGAAGTAGACCTCGTCGAGGCCGGTGGTGTTCAGGCGGAACTCGTAGTAGGCACTATCGGTGCGGGCCTGGGCCAGCGTCCTGAGTACGTTTGTCTCGGCGTCCCATTCGTCGTTCCCTGGGACAGAGAACGTCAGGCCCGTACCTGCCGCGGCGCTCGCGACGCCCAGAGAGTACTCAGACGTCGGCGTGGGGGCCGAAGCGCTGCTGAACGAGTTCCATCCAGCCAGATCCTCTCGCACGCAGACCTGTGGCGGAGGCGGTGTTGCCGTCACCTGGAGCGTCGCGGTCGCCGCGTGGCCCGTGTCAGTGCTGCCGACGAAAAGGTGGTTGGTCAGATTGGTGAGCGTGAGCGGATACGTCGCGCCTGTGACGAGCGGGACGGTCACGTTCACCCGGATGGTGCAGGTGCCGCTCGGGCCGACGGTGCCGTTGCTGAAGCTCAGTGACGTGGCGCCCACAGCCGGCGCGAACGTCGGGCTGCCGCAGCCGAAGGTCTCCGCGCCAGTCGGGTTGGCGACCCTCATCTGGGAGACGGGCGTTCCGACGAAGGGAAGGGGGTCGACGAAGTTGTAGCCGGAGACCGTCACGGGGTTGGGGTTGGTGATGGTGAGGACCAGCGTCGCGGTGCCGTCGGCCGCGATGGTCGAGGGGATGAAGCGCTTGGCGAAGCCGGCGTCGGTGGGGTCGAAGACTTCGGCGTCGCCCGGGGACTGGCTGTAGTCGGTGTTGTAGTGGAAGCTGCCGCCCGAGCGGTCGTAGTGAAGCGCCTCGAGGGTGACCGACTCGCCGCCGCCACTGATGATCCGGATGTGGTATAGCGTTATGACCTCGCCGCCTACCTTGCCGCTGGACAGGCAGGAGCTGTAGTTGGTGCTGCCGGGGTCGCTGTCCCAGAGGCAGCCGTCGGCCCAGAGCTGCGGGTTGGGAACTGGAACGCGTCCTTCCGGCGCCGTGCGGGTCTCGTACGTGGTGGACACCGACAGGATCTGGAAGATTGTATTCGACAGCGTGACGAAGGACTCGAGCTCCTCGTAGGCGGTGGCGGTCTGCGAGGTCAGCTCAATGTAGTACTCGTTGCCGACCGCGAAGCTGATGCTGCCGCCGGCACCCAGCACTACCCAACCCGTTCCTCCAGGGGCGGGGTTGCAGTTGCCGCCCGCGGTCGGGTCGCAGTAGCGGATCTGGTCGGTGGTGTTGCGGTTCTGCGACACCAGGTACTCGATGAGGATCTGCCGGCCTGCGGGCGTCGAGGCCGAGCTAACGCCCGGCGCGCTGGCGACGATCGTGTATGGCCGGGACTGGCCGAACGGGCTGAGGTGCCGGTTCTGCAGCTCGATTTCGAAGTACGCATCGACGCAGTCTTCGCCTGCAATCGAGGGGAAATCGAGCGTCGTCAGTGAGCCGGGCCTGTTGATGATGTACGTGGAACTGGAGCCGACGGCCCAGTCCATCGACACCGAGACGTCGGAGATCGGCGAACTCGACTCGTTGCAGACGCGAGCGCCCACCGGGAACCACTTTGGCCCGCTGGTGTCTGGCCGGTTGCTGTCGAGTCCTACCACGTCCCAGGTGATTGGGGTCACGCTGAGCTGGGCGTGAGCCGGAGCAGCCAGGAGCAGCGCACCGGCGGCCACGGCCAGCAAGACAGCCATGGTCATGCGGGATCCCGTGATACGCCCGACCGCTGTGGATGCTGCCAGGGCATGGGAAGCGTGAGAGACCCGGACCCGGCGCCAGGTGATGAGAGCTGCTGCAACGGTCTTCATGGACATACCTCCTTCACCCGAGGTTCGACTCTGTAAGCGATTGTAAGTTGAGGCCGCGATGTTGCCGGCCAAGCAGCTCGCCGAGGTGGCGCCAGACCATGTCATCCCACCTCCGGACAAAAGACTTCCTCTTGGAGGATGCTCTCCACCATTCGCGCGTCGCCGAAGACCTGTTCCCGGCCGGTCTGTAGGTTCTTGACCCAGCCCCTGAGCACAGGGGCGCCCTCGCCGGTGTCTTCCACCCAGCACCGCACAAGGAGCGAGGCCCGTTGTCGCGGATGGCTGCTGCGGCCTCCCGGTCGTTCCGACTCCATCCCCGCCTCCACTGCCGACATGTGATGCACAAGTCCTCCGAGCGATAGTACTGTAAGGTTCCGGCGTCGAACAAGCGTCAAAAACGATGATACCTTCATTCAGTACTTTGCGCACTTTCTGTGAGCGATAGTCTTACAGCGGCTCGCTGCGAGCGACTGCTGCTGCCGGAGCTGAGGTTGATCAGAGTGGCGCCGACCAGCGGTCGAACCAGCGAACCGCCCGTGCAAGGACCTTCTCCACCCACAGGAGATCGACAAGACAAGCCGGGTCGATGCCGCTGGCTCGGCGGCGATCCAGGGCCCGCCTGACCGCCGCGAGGGCTCGCGGGTAGTTCCCTGCCTCCGTGTGGTGATGGGCCAGGACCTCCTCCTCGGCTCCAGGGTCAAGTCTTACCACGGCCTCTGCTGCCCGGCCATGGAGCGCACGGCGGCGTTCCCGGCTCACCCGGCCGAGCACGGCCTGGCGGAGGACCTCGTGGTCGAACTCATACCTCGGCAGGCGCACCCCCCATTCCCAGTCCCTCGCGGGGCCTTGCGGCCGTCCGGAACTCCAGTCGCGCACGGCGGTGAGGAGAAACAAGCGATCGAGCAAGCCGTCTAGGCCGAAAGCCATCAGCTCTTGCGACTCCCCTTCGACATCGGCCAGGAAGTGGGCGTCGAACTGGTTGCCCAACGTTGCCGCCAGCGTCAGCACTCGGCGCAGAAACGGCGACAGACGGCCAACGCGTTGCTCTGCGTGCATCATCAGATGAGGCACCTGCCTGGTCTGCGATTCCTGGCCGCGGACGAGTTCCCAACCGACGCCGGACGACGATGCGGGGACGAGCCGCCCCTCATCCCACCACAGGTTAAGCTGCATCACAATGCCCAGGGGCAGTCCGCCAGAAACGCGCATGAGCTGCCTAGCCACCTCGTCGGCTGCTCGCTCCGTGACAAGCTCGGCGGCAAGTGCGGCTACTTGAGCCTCGCTCAATCGGGAGAGAGAGAGGAAATCGAGGAGGGTGACTGCGCTCATGGCCTCGCAGGCCGCCGCAAGACGGCGCTGGCGGTGGGCTGTGAGCCGGTCACAGGTGCCGAGGAACCACACGGGCTCGTGGGCGAGAAGGCGAGCTACCTCCCGCAGCAGGTCCAACCCGCTGGCGGGGGCGAAGTGAAGGTCATCAAGGAAGATCACCAGCCCGTGCCCACCTCCATTGCCGGCTTGCTCGGCAAGTCGTAGGAGTGCGGCACAGCCTCGGGCGAGATGATCGGTGCTCAGCTCGCTCACGCCAGGAAAGGTCACCTCGACTCCATCGGTCAGCCCGGGCGCGACCGCCGCCAACACCTGCCGTTCGAGCGGGGTGAGCACGGCAATGGGATCACAGCCGGCGGCGCCTACCTCAAGGAGTATCAGGCGCAGCACGCTGTCCATCGGCGTGAAGGGCGGTTGGATCCGGCGGGGCTCGGTTGCCACGGCGAGCACCCGCACGACCTCCTTGGCTGCAAGCTCATCAAGGAAGGAACGGACGAGGCGTGACTTGCCCACGCCAAGCTCGCCTTCGACCACGGTGAGTCGGCCGCGGCCCGAAGCTACTGTTCGCCAGTGCTTGCGCAGCTCCTCGAGATCGTGTTCGCGCCCCACCAGGGGCACGTACGGACGCAGCCTTGCTTTGGCCTCCGGCACACGGGCTTCTTCGACCTGTGCGGAGATGCGCTGGTAGTGCTCCGTGGTCTGCTCCGCGGGAGGCACGCCCAGCTCCCGTTCCAGTAGCTCGGTGAGGGCCCGATAGTGGCTCGCGGCCGCAGCCCGGTTGCCCGCAGCAGCCAGGAGTGTCATGAGCAGGCGGTGGCCATCCTCGTGGAGGGGGTCCATTGTCACCAGGCGGCGGGCGTACTGGATCCCCAGCCGATGCTCGCCGCGCGCCAGGTAGGCTTCGGCCAGCTCCTGAAGGGCATCGATCACGAGATAGCGGACTCGTTCCTGCTCGGCCAGCAGCCAGAGCTCAAACTCGGCGGCATCCCTGATCTGCAGTCCCGCCAGGATGTCCCCACGGTAGAGCTGCACGGCTCGGGCCAGGGCGTACGTGCTGCGTCGCTGGACGCCGGATGTGCCTCCGCCCAGCAGATCGAGGAGCTGCGCGATGTCGCTCCACAAGCCAGCCTCAGGGTCGAGGCCAACCCGCTCGCTGTCTATGACCAGGAGTGAGTGTCTGCCTGCCTTGCGTGGCAGCGAGGTCGTGATGGTGTAAAGGGCTTGGCGGAGATTCTTCCTTCCACGGGCTTCCCCTGCCTCGGGCCACAGCAACGCAGCGAGGGCGCTGCGCGACACTTGCCGCCCTTCGTTGACCACCAGGTACCCGAACAACGCAGCCGCCTTGCGGGTCTCGAAGCTGCGCCACTGTCGTCCCCGGTGCCACAGCTCTAGCCCGCCGAAAACCCTCACCCGAAGGGGGCTCGCGGTCACTCTCGATACCTCGCCCGACCCCACTCTACCCGGTGCCCACAACAAGGAGCCTCAAGCAGAATAGTAGCGCAGTGGGGAATGGCCGCCACTCGCCCACAGACAGAAGAATCGGGGCATTGCTCTTAGCCTGTCGCACGCGCCAACCTGGCAGGGGAAGACCTTGGGAGGAGACGCAGGCCCGTTCCAGCGAAAGGGTATGATAAAAGTCGGTTCGACGCGCATGCCCTTTTCCCGTTCAGCCCTCGACCTACTGTGCAGGTATCTTGCAGGTACCGCTCCATCTGGACCGGTTCCCCCAGGGGTCATAGACCTCGCGAGGCGGGCCGGCGTCCTCGACGTGCTAGGTTCCGCTTCGCAGGGGCACTATACCCTGGGTGACGACCGAATGCCCTTCCTCCTCCAAGCCGGGGCCGGGCTCGCGGCCCTGGAGGAGCTTCGGTCCATTGGGACGGCGCTTGTCGAAGCCGGCATACCAGTGGTTGTGCTGAAGGGCATGGCCCAAGGTCTGTTGTTCGAGCGAGGCGGGCCGACTCGCTCCCTCGCTGACATCGATCTGCTGGTGGCGCCGGCGCACTACACCTCCGCCGCAGCAGTACTCGGAAAGCTCGGCTTTCACGCAGCCGTGTCGGAGGTGCACCTGGCGGAGCAGTACGAGTATGAGAGGGCCTATCTCAAGGGCCGGGTCCGGGTGGAGGTGCACCGTGGCTTCGCGAGCGACCCGCGGCAGCGGGTCGACCACGCCGGGCTTCTCCGGCGCGCCATGCCGGCCGGGCCCGACTGCCCGGCTGTGCTGCGCCTTGCACCCGAGGACGTGATCCTCCACCACTGTTTACACATGGCGGAGCACTTGTACATGCAGGGCGTACGCCCCGTGTGGGAGCTGCGGCGCCTGCTGCTGGGCGACCCGCCCGACATCGCCACCGCAGCGCGCAGGGCCGAGGCGTGGGGTCTCAGAAGGACGATGTGGTGCGCGCTCAGGCTGCTCGAGGAGTGCTTCCCCGGTACCCTGGGCAGGGCCGTGCTGGAGCGGTTCGCGCCGCCGCGTTTCGCCCAATGGGTTCTCGAACAACAAGTGATCCGTCCCGCCGCAAGGGACCTCGTCGACCGGCCGTTCATCCGCCGCGTGTCGCGGGTCTGGAAGTGGGCGCTCCTCATTGACCGTCCCAGTGATCTCGTGCGGTATGGGATCTGGCTTCCCTGCTACGCCTGGCACCGTTTCTGGGGGGCGCGCCGCTCTGGCGGGTCACGCGCTACCCCCCCAGACAGGTGATCCACACCTCGCGCCGTCTGGGGCCGTCCAATTCGACGAAGTAGACGGCTTGCCAGCGGCCGAGGCTCAGGTCGCCGTCGCTGATCGGGACGTGGACGCTGGTGCCGATGACGGTCGACAGGAAGTGGGCGTCGCAGTTCCCCTCGGAGTGGCGCCACTGAAACCGGGGGGAGGACCTTCTCGAACGCCTCCAGGAGGTCCTGGGGGACCGTGGGGTCGGCGTTCTCGTTGAGGGTGAGGGCGGCGGTGGTGTGCGGCACGTAGACGTGGCACACGCCCTCGGCGACGTCGGAGGCGGCCACGGCCTCCTGCTCGAAGCTCGTGATGTCGATGAGCTGGCGGCGGCGCCGGGACGAGACGCCGATCACGTCGATGGGTCGGGCTTCCCTTCCGGCCAGTCGAGCGCCCGATACCCTCCTGCCAGGAGCACCACGCGGGCGTCCTGGTTTCTGGCCGGGCGCGCCGCTCGGGCCTGAGCCTATGGGTGCGACAGCAGGTACTGCCAGGCCGGGGTCACCTGGATGCCGGCAGGCGGCTGAAGGGAGCCGAGCTCGTGGGCGACGAGCGTGCGGGGCACATGGGGGATGACTGTCGCGGCCCACTCGAGGGCCTTGATCTCGCGCGCCCAGGCCTCGGGGCTCGACAGGGAGAACGCCACGTTGATCATGTGCTCGGGAGCGTCGGGGCTCACGACCAGGTCCACCTCGTGGTCGCCGCCCAGGTAGGCGAGGTCCTCCCGGATGCGGCGCCAGTGCAGGAACACCGCTGTCTCGAGCTTCCTGCCGACGTCGAGGGTCGGCTCCATGACCAGGGGGTACGCCAGTGCCCAGTCGACCGGGTGGAGCTTCTTCGGGTTGACGGCCTGCTTGCGCAGCGAGCGGTCGGCGACCGGCAGGGAGAAGAGGACGAAGGACTCCTCGAGGTATCCGAGATAGCTGTAGAGCGTGTCCTTCGAGAGCCCGATCCCGCGCGAGCGGAAGTCCTGGTAGAGCCTGTGGACGTTGAACAGCGCGGCCGGGTGACCGAGGCAGTGCCTGAGGAGCAGGCGCAGGACCAGCGGATTCCCGACACCGTACCGTTCGACCAGGTCCTTGTAGAACACCAGGTCCAGGTACTCCTTCAGGATGCGGGGGCGGATGGACTCGTCGGCCAGCACGACCTCTGGCAGCCCGCCGGTCTGCAGGTACTCCTCGAGTGCTGCTGCCATGCGGCTTTCGGAGATCCTCGAGTACGGCTCGTGCCGCAGCTCGCGAAACGCCAGGAACTCCTCGAACGACAGCGGGAACACCTCGTAGGCGATGCTGCGGCCTCGCAGCCCGGTGGCCAGCTCCCGCGACAGCAAGCTTGACGAGGAGCCTGTCACGAACAGGAGCACGTCCTCGGTGTCGTGGAGGCGCCGGAGGTAGGTCTCCCAGTCCGGGACCTTCTGGACCTCGTCGAAGAAGAGCCACTTGCGCTGGCCCGCCACCTCGGGGTAGAGCTCCTCGTGGGCGCGCAGGATGAGGTCCAGCTCCTCGGTTTGGATGGGCAGCAGCCGGTCGTCCTCGAAGTTCAGGTAGAGCAGGCGCCGCCGGTCCACGCCTTGTGACTCGAGGCGCTGCATGGTCGCGAACAGCAGGTAGGTCTTTCCACTCCGCCGAATGCCGACAAGCGTCACGACCTTGCCCGAGTCAAGCGGCAGCTCCAGCGTCCGGCGCACGGCCTGCGGGAGCGGGCGGGTCGTTGTCTGGGCGAGTATGTACTTCAGTGTTTCCTTGTTCACGAGGAAACATTAGACCTTTTCTTTCCTGATTGCAAGGGAAGATCGAGGGAACCCATGATCCGTGGCCCAGGCCGGGCCCTCCCCGTCACGGGATGACATGGAGCACGGGCCGGCTCTCCCGAGCTCCCCAGGGCCTCGGCGCAGACCGTCGAACGTGCAGAGCCGTGGAGCCGCTATCCCCCCAGGCAGGTGATCCACACCTCGCGGCGGCGGGGGCCGTCCAGTTCGACGAAGTAGACGGCCTGCCAGCGGCCGAGGCTCAGCTCGCCCTCGCTGATCGGGACGTGGACACAGACGCCGATCATGGTGGACAGGACGTGGGCGTCGGAGTTGCCCTCGGTGTGGCGCCACTGGACCGGGGGGAGGACCTTCTCGAACGCCTCCAGGAGGTCCTGGGGGACCGTGGGGTCGGCGTTCTCGTTGAGGGTGAGGGCAGCGGTGGTGTGCGGCACGTAGACGTGGCACACGCCCTCGGCGACGTCGGAGGCGGCCACGGCCTCCTGCACGAAGCTCGTGATGTCGATGAGCTGGCGGCGGCGCTGCGACGAGACGCCGATCACGTCCATGGGTAGGGCTTCCCTTCCGGCCAGTAGAGCGCCCGGTATCCCTCGGCCAGGAGCACCACGCGGTGCACGTAGTCGTGGGTTTCGGGGAACTCCAGGGCCTCGACGAAGAGCGGGCCGGGGCGCTTGCCGGTGGCGTCCCAGATCGCGCGCATGCGGCGCTCGCCGGCGTTGTAGGAGGCCAGCGCCGGCTCCCAGGCGCCGCCAAAGGCGCGGCGCCAGTCGGCCAGCAGCCTCGCGCCGATCGCGAGATTGGTGGCGGGGTCGAAGAGGTCCGAGGGGGTCCGCACGCGCAGGCCCAGCCGGCCGCCGGTCTCGCGGCCGACCCCGGGCAGGATCTGCGCGAGCCCGAGGGCGTTGGCCCCGGAGCGGGCGCGGGGGTTCCACGCCGACTCCTGGCGCACGAGGCCGGCCAGCACCCACGGCGGCACCCCGGCCTGCCTGGCGGCGGTCTCCAGCTCCTGGCGCCACGGCAGCGGCAGGTACTGCTCCATGAGGGCGGCCGGGAGGCCCTCCCACGGCCCGCTCAGGAGGCGCGGCTCGCCCTTGACGAGCAGCGGGATGGCGTCGAGAGGCTGCGGGTGGGTGAGGGCCAGGAGCCCCAGCCACTCGCTGGCGGGGGCGCGGCCGGCCTCGATGTCGGCCCGCCACGCCAGGGCGATGTCGGCAACGCGGCCCAGGGTCAGCAGGTCGTCGGCCCATGCGGGGGGCCTGGCGGTCTCGATGGGCTGCGCCGTGAAGGCGATGGCCACGCCGGGCTTCCCGAGACGCTGGCTCGCCCACCGGGCGGGGAGGTCCGGGAGGCCGCTGGCGGCGAGCTTCTCGAGGTCGGCGGTGTCTCCGGCGCCGGCGCGCGCCGCGGCGCGCCAGTAGGCCGCAAGGCGCTGCACGCGGGTGCTGCCGCCGGGCGCGGCGGACGCCAGCAGGGCGAGCTGGCCCTTGCGGGCCTGCAGGACGTGCCAGCGGCGCTGCACCCAGTCGAAGCGCGGCAGGGCGGTGACGCCCTCGGCCTTGAGGTGGGGCAGGGCGTCGCCGAAGCGGCCCATCTCGGTGAGCGCCTCGGCGGCCAGCAGGTGGGCGCGGGCCGGGGTCTGAGGCTCGCCGGGGGGCAGCTTGAGCGCCTGCTCGGCGGCGCGCAGCGCCTCGGCGAACTGGCGGACCTGCTGGCCGGGAGCCGCCGCCCAGCCGATGATGCGGTAGGCGTCGGCCCGCTCCGCCCAGACCTCGGCGGAGCTGCCCTGGAGCAGGCCCAGCGCCTCGGTGGCGCGACGCAGCCTGAGGGCGGCGCGGCCGGCGACGAGCGAGCCGGCACTGCCGGCGCGGCGGCCGGCCTGGAGCGCCTCGGCCGGGCGGTTGGCGGCGAGCCACCCCTGCGCCTGCTCGGCGAGCTGGGCCTGGGTGAGCTGTCGGGAGAGCTCATCGACCGGGATGCCCAGGCCCGCGGCGGCGGCCGGGAAGCGGGTCAGCAGGCGCACGCGCGCGGCGTCGCCGGCCGGGCCGGGGCGCCGGGAGACCGCCGCCAGGGCGCGGCGCAGATCGTCGTCGGGGAGCCCGTCGAGATCCGGGAGGCAGCGGTCGAGGTCGTCCCAGCGGGCGCGCTGGGCCGCCACGTCGGCGCAGCGGCTGCGGAGGCGGGAGCCACCGGTTGGGCCCAGCCACGGCGAGCCGGCGGCGGCCAGCCAGATCGGAGTGTCGGGGGCCGTCGCGGCGAGCGCCTCCTCGAGCCGGCGCGCCGCCAGCGTGGCCCGCCCGTCGCGGGGCGCGGCCTGCCGGAACGCGGTGACGGCGGCTGCCGGGGAGTCGAGCTCGCACTCCAGCAGCCCCGCCGCGAACCAGGCGCGCGGCCGCTCGGAGGGCAGGCCGCCGATCCCGACCCGCAGCAGCGCCATGACCCGCGCCCGCGGTCCGCCTTCGGCCGTGAGGGCGTCCGCGAGGCGAGGTGGGGGCGGCTCCTTCCGGCAGGCGGTGAGGGCGAGGGCTGCGACGAGCAGCCCGAAGAGCGCAACGGCTCTTCGGCCTCCTCCCTCGCCCCCCGCAGGGGGGAGAGGGCCGGAGTGAGGGGGACAGGTTTGCCTCATCGACGACCCTTCACCCTTGCCCTCTCCCCGCTTCGCGGGGCGAGGGGACCGGAGGGAAGCAACGTGCTGGAAGGATGGCCTCTGCGGGTACAGGCGCACCCTCCTTCGCGAGCCTTGGGATGCGCCTTGTTTCGCGAGCCCTGGTCGTCGAGCCTGTGGTGATCACATCCCGAGGGCGTCGGCGTCGCCGTCGGCGAGGAGACGGACCAGCTCCTCCTGGAAGTAGTTGCTCTGGGCACGGATCTCGGCGGGCACGCGCTGCTCGTACATCTCGCGGGAGCGGTCCACGTCCTCCTTGAGGCGCCGGTAGATGTCGTGGCCGCGCTTGCCCTCCTGCACCGCCTGCTCGTTGTAGAGGCGGATCTCGGAGACCAGGAGGCGGGCGAAGCGCTTGGCCTCGTCGTGGCGCTTCTGCTCCTCCGGGGTGCGGACCGGCGGGGGAGCCGGGACCGGCGGCGGCGGGGTCACGGGCGTCACGGGCATCTTGAGGTGCACGGTGGCGCTGGCGTCCACGGCCCCGGACATCTCCTCGGGCGGGAGGGTCGCCTGCTCGACCTCGATGTGCTCCTCCTCGGGGCCACCGAAGACGATCGCTTCCGGCTCCTCCTCGACCTCGGGCTCGGAGACCTGCACCGGCGCGGTGAGGTCGAGTGGCTCGGCCAGGGTCGCGGAGCTGACGCCGGCGCGCACCGAGAGGGTCTCGAGCAGCAGGCCGACGAGGAAGGTGAGCTGCTGCACGACGACGGTGTTGAGGCCGTCCTCGCCGTCGACCGCGAGGAGGGTGCCCACGACCTTGCCGCGGAGGAGCATCGGGGTGGCGAGGAGGGTGCCGTCCTGGCCGCCGAACCACTCGGCAAGCAGGGCGTCGCCGGACAGCGCGATGAGGACGGGAGTACCCTCGGAGACCTTGGTCAGGACCGGTGACTCGTTGATGGCGCCGCGCCACGTGCGCACCGGGTCGTGCGCGCCGAAGCCGCCGCCGGCCCAGCCGGCCGCCTGCCCTTCCCGGAAGACGACGATCGCACGGGGCCCCGCCCAGGCGCCGAGCTGACGGAGCAGCTCCTGCAGGACCTCGGACTGGGCCTTGCCGCCGTCCAGGGCGCGCAGGACCGCAAGGTCCAGCCCGCGCGGGGCCGGTGGCGGCGGAGGAGGCGGCGGCGGGGCGGCCATCGCCTCGAGCCGGTCTGCCACCTGGGCCAGGGGGAAGAGGACCTCGAGATCGGGAGGGAGCACGAGCTGCAGCTCCCCGACGGTGCGGTTGGCCAGCTCCTGGATCTGGCTCGCCACGGCATCCAGCTTGGCGCGCACCAGGGCCACGGCGTGCTCGCGAGAGTCCACCAGTTCGGAAAGCAGCACCTGAGGATCGTCCATGACTTCCTCCCCGACCACTCGATCAGGAAGTCATTATGCGAGGGGTGAATCGAAGCTGTCAAGGAACTGCTTGTGCTTTCCGAGGTTGACCGGGTGGTGAGCAGTCTGGTATCGTGCTCCCCCTTTGTGGATGCGCCGTCGCCCCGGTAGGGCGCGACGAGAATGGCGCTGAGGGGGGGTGAGAACGCGCAATGCCGACCATGGTTCATGTTCGGGACAACGAGTCGTTCGAGCAGGCGCTGAGGCGCTTCAAGCGGAAGTGCGAGAAGGCAGGCATCCTGTCCGAGATCAAGAAGCGGCAGCACTACGAGAAGCCCTCCGTGAAGCGCAAGCGGAAGCTCATCCAGGCGCGTAAGAAGCTCCTCCGCAAGCTGGCCCAGCAACGCAAGGCAGGGTTGCTGTAGGGCCGATCGAAGCGACCAGTGAGCTTCGCATCGCTGGAGTTCGATCGAGTCCTCGCGCTGGTGGCGGCGTTCGCCCGCAGCCAGCGCGGTGCGGCGACCGTTCGCGCGACCCGTCCCCGCTTCGGCGACGGCGGGTCGCGCGATTTCCTTTTGGCGAACGATCTCGCGGCCCTGGGACGGCAGGGCGTCACCCTCGGCTTCGCGGGGCTGGACGCCGCCGATGCCCTCGGGGCGGAGACCGCCACCAGCGGCGACCCCTCCACCCTCGCCTACCTGGTGAGCCTGCTGCGGCGCATCGCCGAGACCCGCGCCGCCCTGTTGGCGGCGGCGTGCGGCCCGGAGCTCGCGAGGCTGGCGGCGATGCTGCCGGCCGTGGAGCACCTGGTGGCGTACTGCGACCAGCGCCTGGGGCCGGACGGCGAGGTGCCGGACACGGCGAGCCCCCAGCTCGCCCAGGCCCGGGCGGGCCGCGAGCGGCACCGCCACGCGATCATCGGCGCCCTCGAGGAGGTGCGCCGCCAGCACCGGTTCCTGCAGGCGCCGTTCACCCTGCGGCGGGACCGCTAC
>JALOLB010000327.1:3821-5139 GCA_025456225.1 Thermoanaerobaculaceae bacterium | reverse complement strand
ACGCCATCGGCCAGCTCCGCCGGCGACACCGAGAGGTCGAGGATGTGGTTCACGTGGATGTTGTCCACCGGGTCGTACAGCGCAACGGCGCCGTCGCTCCCCCGGGCCCCCACCACCGAGATCTCCCGCTCGAAGGGGGCCACGGCCTCCAGCACCGCCGGGGCGCGGCCCAGGCTCTCCCAGGCCTCGAGGGCCTCGCGGGCCGCCTTCACGCGGACCTGCCCCTTCCCGTCGTAGCCCCAGGCCGCGGTCTTGAGGATCGCCGGCGTGCCCACGGCCGCCGCCGCCGCGAGGAGCTCCGCTTCGGACTCCACGGCGGCGAAGCGCACGGTGGGGATCCCCGCGGCGCGGAGCGCCTCCTTCTCGCGCCTGCGGTGCTGCGTGGTGTGCAGGAGGGAGCCGGCCGGGCGGACCGGCGATTGCTCGGAGGCCGCCATCGCCGTCTCGGCCGGCACGTTCTCGAACTCGAAGGTGACCACGGACACCGACGAGGCGAAGCGCCGCACGGCATCCAGGTCCTCGTAGGGCGCCCGGATCTCCTGGTAGGCGATCTGGCCGGCCGGTGTGTCGTCCTCGGGCGCCAGCACGGTCACACGGTACCCCATGCGCCGCGCGGCGAGGGTGAACATCCTGCCGAGCTGGCCTCCCCCGATGACGCCCAGCGTCGCGCCGGGGAGGATGGGGGCCGTCATTCCAGCTCCGACGCCAAGGACGCCGCCGCCTGCTCCCGGCGGAAGCGCTTGAGGCGCTCCCGCAGCCCGGGGTCGGTGGTGGCCAGCATGGAGACCACCAGGAGCGCGGCGTTCTTGGCGCCGGCCTCGCCGATGGCCAGCGTCCCCACCGGGATCCCCGCGGGCATCTGCACGATGCTCAGCAGCGAGTCCACCCCCCGCAGCACCCGGCTCTCCACGGGCACGCCCAGGACCGGAACCGTGGTGTGGCTCGCCACCATGCCGGGAAGGTGGGCCGCCCCGCCCGCCCCGGCGATGATGGCCCTGAGCCCCCGCTCCTCGGCGGTGCGGGCGTAGTCGGCCATGGCCTCGGGGGTGCGGTGGGCCGAGACCACCCGGCGCTCGTGGGGCACGCCGAACGACTCCAGCACGTCGGCGGCGTGGCGCAGGGTGGGCCAGTCCGAGGCGCTCCCCATGATGATGCCCACCGGGGGCTGATCGTTCACGTTCGGCTCGCTCCGCTCTCGGTGGGGGATCTTGGACGAGGGAAACTAGAGGAGCACCGCACGGTGGGGGAGTTCCTGGCCATGGTGGACGGGCGCAAGCATCGCCTCACGACGCCGGCTTCCGCGCGTGCTTGTCCGCCC
>JALOLB010000327.1:0-3789 GCA_025456225.1 Thermoanaerobaculaceae bacterium | reverse complement strand
CCGTGGTACTGGCCGGGGTAGATGACGAGCTGCGTCTCCTTCCCCTGGCTCTTGAGCGCCTGGTACATCTGCTCCGATCCAACCGCGGGCACGTTGAAGTCCTTCTCGCCCACCATGAACAGCGTCGGCGTGGTGATCTTGTCGGCCTGGAAGAACGGGTAGGAGACCTTCATCCAAGCCTCGGGGTTCTCCCAGGGCCGTCCCAGCTCGGTCTCGTACTGGTAGATGTACTGGTCCACGCCGTACATGGAGAGCTGCAGGCTGCTCCCGGCGCCGGAGATGGCGGCCTTGAAGCGCTGGTCCCTGGCGATGGTGTAGTTCGTGGTGATGCCGCCGTAGCTCCAGCCGCCGATGACGAGTCGCTGCGGGTCGGCAATGCCGCGGGCGACGAGGCCGTCGACGGCGGCCAGCACGTCCTGCACCTCGAGCGTGCCCCAGGCTCCGGCGATGGCCTTCGAGAAGGCGAGCCCGCGCCCGGAGCTGCCCCGGTAGTTGGGCCGCACGACCACGAACCCGCGGGCCGCGAAGGCCTGCGCCCACAGCGCGTTCCGGTCGAGCTCGTGCTGGTCCTGCCCAACCGGCCCGCCGTGGATCCACACCACCATCGGGTAGCGGTGGCCGGGAGCGAAGTCGCGGGGCTTCGTGACCATGGCGCCGATGCGGGTGCCGTCACGGCTCGTGAAGTCCATCTCCTCGACGGGCCCGAGGTCGAGCGCGGCGAGCAGGGCCGCGTTCTGGAACGAGAGGGGGCGCAGCGCGCCGTCCGGCTCGACCGCGAACACCTCGCCCGGCGCGGTCGACTGGCTCACGACGGCCGCGACGCGACCGTTGCGCCCCACGTCGAGCATCAAGGCGACCTGAGGTCGGGTCGTGAGCCGTGCCACGTCCCCACCCTCGGCTGCCACGCGGGCGACTGCCACGCGCCGCTCGTCCTCGACCAGCACGAGGAGGCTCCGGCCGTCCGGTGCCCAGTGGGGCGCCCGCACGTGCCGGTCGAGCGCGGCGGTGAGGCGCCGGGGCTCGCCGCCCTCGGCGGACACCACCGCCAGCTCCGGCCCGCCGTACATCGCGTCGATGATCGATGCGCCGCCGGCCCGCAAGTAGGCGATCCACCGCCCGTCCGGGCTCCACTCGGGCGCGCTGTCCCAATCCGGTCCGCCGTCGGTGCCCGGGAACCCCGTGAGCGCGCATGGCGTCGCGCCTGGCTTCGCGTCGATCACGTAGACGTCCCAGTTCCAGTGCCGGTCGGGGTCGCCCCCGCGTTTGCTCGCGAAGGCAATGCGCGACCCGTCGGGGGAGAAGGCCGGCAACGCGTCGTCGAAGGCGCCAGCGGTGAGAGGCTCCGCCTTCCGCGTGGCGAGGTCGAAGAGGACGAGGTGCGAGCGGCGGTTGTCGAGGTAGCCGACGTAGTCCTCCTTGAACTGGTAGCGGTCGACGACGATCGGCCTCGGCGGCTTCTTCTTCGAGCCAGCCTTTTCCCGCTCGACCTTCTCGGGGTCGGGGTCCTTCGCCACGAGCACGAGACGCTGGCTGTCGGGCGACCAGGCGTAGTCCTCCACGCCGCCCTCCATCCGGGTCACCTGTGTGGCCTCGCCGCCCGCGGTGCCGAGCAACCAGACCTGGGTCTCGGCCTCCTCGCCGTCGTCGCCCCGGGCGGAGAGGAATGCGATGAAGCGGCCGTCCGGGCTCCACCGTGGGCTGGTGTCGTCCTCGGGGCTCACGGTCAGGTGCACGTGTCGGGCGCCGTCCCAACTGCTCATCCAGATGTCGCTGCTCTGCTCGTCCCGCTCGAGGTCGTAGGCCTTGACGACGTAGGCGACCCACTCGCCGTCCGGCGAGATCCGGGGGTCGGACACCGTGCGCACGCGGAGAAGATCGTCGAGGGAGAGGGGCCGCTTCGTCGGGGTCGGGGCGGGAGACGGCGTGGGCAGGGCGACCGCGCCCGGGGCGGCCAGGGCGGTGGCGAGGGCAAGGGCGAGCAGTCTCATCGGGGCTCCTCCAGAGGCGGGAAGAAGGTGCAGGTGTCGGGGTTGCTCCGGACCACCGCGGTGGAGGATACGCCGACGAGCGGCAGCGTCAAGGCACGCAGCAACGAGAAGGGCGCGTGGACCGAAGCCCACGCGCCCAGGGTTGCCAGCGAGACGCCGCGGCATCGTTCGCCGGGCTGCGGTCGGTCAGTACAGTGCCTCCACGTAGGAGGAGTCGTTGGTCGAGCCGTCGACGATTGCGGCGTAGGCGATGACCGACCCGCCCGAGGGCGCGATCGTCAGCACCGCCCCGGCGACGCTGGCGGTCGTGAAGTCCCGTACCACCCGGTTGCGCTGGATGTGGCTCCAGGGCTTGACGGTGTAGGTCTCCTCTCCGACCACGGTGCCGTCGGAGAGGGTCAGCTTCACCTTCACCGACGCGGTGGTGCGCGAGACGTTCGTGAGGCCGAGGTTGGTTCGGAACGCCGCGTTCTCCCTGATGTCCGGGATGCTCCTGACGCTGCCGGCGGCGATGGCCTGCTCGCGTCGGGTGGCGAGGGTGCCGAACCCATAGGTCTTGGCGCCTTCTCGCGTGAAGGTCCGCGACGACACGGTCACCGGCCTGTCGCTGCAGACCTGGATGGAGCCAGCGAGGTTGGCGTTGCCGAAGGTGGCGAGGACGATGTCGGGCAGGGTCAGCGTCTGTCCATTCGACACGCTGCGCGCGATCGGCGTGATACCGGCGTTGTCGCCGTCGCGGGGCAGCATGTAGAGCGTGAGCGCGGCAGGAGCGGTTCCGGGGTTGAACGCCGCGAAGTCCGTCGCCCACATCGAGCCCCCGGAGCCGCCCAGGTGCGCCGCCGTGGCGATCCAGTACGAGTACCCGCAGGCGATCGGCAGCGTCGAGCCGAACTGGGCGCCGCCCATGAGGGTGCCGTTGTGGACGCCGAGCACGTCGTTGGCGTTGACGTCCAGAGGCCAGACAGCCACCAGACCCGGCCGTGCGGTGGAGATCCGCATCAGCCGGTCGCCCTCGATGGCCGCCTGGGTGCGCGCGATGCTCCACAGCCGCACCTCGTGCATGGCGCCCCGCGGGGTGTAGCGGAAGGACGGGTCGCTGCCGATGTTCACCGGCGTCGTGCTGGTGGTGAGGGGGGCCTCGCCGAGGTCGAACTCGCCCTGCAGGGTGCCGTCGATGTAGAACTTCTGATACCTGCCGTCATGGGTCACGGCGACGTGGGCCCATCGTCCGAGCGGGACCTGACCGATGGAATCTCGCGCGGAGCCGGTGCCCCGGGCGTAGAACCGCAGGTACTGGCTGCAGACCCCGAACCAGTACGCCTGAGGGAAGCTCTTGCCCACCAGGGAGACGCAGGAATCGCCGCGATCGGCAAGGTAGATCCACGTCTCGATGGTGATGGCGGTGGTGGGGTTGAGGGCCGTGGCATGGGGTATCTCCACATAGCCGTCTCCCGTGTCCGGAAACACCAGGAACGACGTCGCCACCTGGGCGCTGGCCGGCAAGGCCCCCGTCAGGACCAGTAGGCTGGTCACGGTTACGAGCCGGAAGATCTTGAAAGCACCAAGCTTGAGAAGGGCGCGCATGGTTCCTCCACTTGTTGGGAGGTTCAACTGTCATGGAGGTCGCGGCATTCCGGAGGTGACCGCCGTTTGATGGCGGTGGCCAGCCGTGAGCACAACGGAACTGGAGCAAGGCAACGTCGCAGAATAGGAAAGGGCGGGCCTCTCGACCCGCCCTCTCTCGACTCTCGACTCTCGACTCTTGACTCTTGACTCTTGACTCTTGACTCTCGACTTCCCT
>JALOLB010000326.1 GCA_025456225.1 Thermoanaerobaculaceae bacterium | reverse complement strand
GCGGGCTCCGGGGAGACGCGCGAGGTCCCCACCGCCTGCGAGGTGTGTCCCAACAAGTGCGCGGTGCTGGCGGTCGTGGAGGGGGGGCGCATCCGCAAGCTCAACCCGAACCCGGAGTCGCCGAAGTCGCGAGGGATGCTGTGTGCCCGCGGCAATGCCGCAGTGCGCTCGGTCTACGACCCCGACCGTGTGAAGCAGCCCCTCATCCGGGCCGGTGCCCGGGGCGAAGGCAGGTGGCGGCCGGTGTCGTGGGACGAGGCGCTCGACTTCGCCGCCGGGAAGCTCAAGACGATCAAGGAGCAGCACGGCCCCGAGGCGGTCCTGTGGTCATCCACCGAGGGGTTCCAGGAGGAGTTCTTCCGGAACCTCGGCCTGGCGTACGGCTCGCCCAACATCGTCCGCCACCCCACGCTCTGTCTGGCCTCGGTGAACCTGGCCTACTCGATGACGTTCGGTACCGTGCCGTCGTTCGACCTGCTCAACGCCGACTACGTGATCATGTCCGGCGCCAACCGTTTCGAGTCGATCATCACGCCGGACACAATGGACCTCATCGAGTCGACGATGAACCGCAAGGCGAAGCTCGTCTACCTCGATCCGCGGTTCACGATCACCGCTTCCAAGGCCGACGAGTGGTTCCCGGTCCGCCCGGGGGGCGACCTGGCGTTCATCCTGGCGCTGCTCCACGTCATCATCGGCGAGGAGCGACACGACAAGGAGTTCGTCGCCGCCCACTGCCACGGCTTCGAGGAGCTGCGCGCTCACGTGCAGCGCTACACGCCCGAGTGGGCGGCGGGCGAGACGGAGATCCCGGCTGCCGAGATCACCCGCATCGCCCGGGAGTTCGCCGACGCCGCGCCCCGGGCGCTGTACTACGCCGGACGGCGGTCGTCCTGGTACGTCAACGACTTCCAGATGCGGCGGGCGCAGGCCATCCTCAACGCGGTCGTCGGCTCGTGGGACCGCGAGGGTGGTGTGGTTCCCAACTCCAGGATCGCCCTCGGCGAGCTGCTCTACATGCCCTGGGACGAGCCGACCGCTCCCCGCATCGACGAGCTGGGCAGCCGCTTTCCGCTCGCGGCCCAGGGCGACGGGGTCTTCCTGCAGACACGGGAGAACGTCCTGGCCGGGACGCCGTACCCGGTCAAGGGATGGATGGTCTACAAGCAGGACCCGATGAGTGCCCTGCCGGACCGGAGCCGCACCCAGAAGATGATCGAGGGCATGGACTTCGTCGGGGTCATCGACACCCAGATGAGCGACACCGCGTGGTTCGCCGACGTGATCCTGCCCGAGTCGACGTACCTCGAGCGACTCGATCCGCTGCACGGCCTGCCGGGCATCTGGCCGGTGGTCGTCATGCGCCAGCAGGTCGTCAAACCGATCCACGACACCCGCGCCAACCTCGAGATCGTCCAGGGCCTCGCAAAGCGGCTCGGTCTCTCCGAGTACTTCGACTACACCATCGAGGAGTGGGTGGCCGAGCAGGCCAAGGAGCTGCCAATCGACAACGCTCTCGACCACCTCCAGAAGCACGGCGTCTTCGCCGCGCCCGGGGCACCGTTCTACGGCAGGACCCGCACGCCCGACCACCGCTTCCTGACCCGCAGCGGCAAGATCGAGCTGTACTCCGAGCGCCTGGCCGAGGCCGGCCACGATGCGCTCCCGACCTATGTCGCCCCGACCCCGCCGCCGCCCGGTTCGTTCCGGGTCCTGCTCGGCCGCAAGGCGACACACACCCACGCCGGCACGACCAACAACCCCTGGCTCCACGAGCTGACCCCGACCAACGACCTCTGGATCAACCCCGTGCCGGCGGCGCTGCTGGGGATCGCCCACGGCGATGTGGTCGAGGTGGCCAGCAAGGTGGGGAGGGTCAGGTCGCCGGCCCGGGTGACCGAGGAGATACGCCCCGACTGCGTCTTCATGCTGCACGGCTTCGGCAAGAAGTCCCGGCAACTGCGGCTCGCCCACGACAACGGGGCGAGCGACGCCGACGTGCTCGAGACCGCGTGGGACCGGGTGTCGGGCAACGCGGCGTTCCACGAGACCTTCGTCACCGTCAGGAAGGTCGCGGAGGCTCCCCATGCGTGAGCGGCTCGGGATCAAGCGCCGGCGCTACGCCCTCGTCGTCGACGCGCGGAAGTGCATCAACTGCAAGGCGTGCGTGGTCGCCTGCAAGGCCGAGAACGACGTGCCGCTCGGGCGGTTTCGCAACCGCATCAACGAGGAGTCCGGGGGCGCGTTCCCGAGACTCCGGGCCTCCTTCGAGCCCGAGCAGTGCCACCACTGCGCCAGCCCCTCGTGCGTCCGGGTCTGCCCGACGGGCGCCTCGTACCAGCGCAGCGACGGGCTGGTCCTGGTCGAGGGCGACGACTGCATCGGCTGCGGGTACTGCATCATCGCCTGCCCGTACGACGCCCGCTTCTTCAACGAGGAAACCCGCATCGTCGACAAGTGCACGATGTGCGTGCACCGCGTCGACGCCGGGAAGCCACCGGCCTGCGTCGAGACCTGTCCGACCAAGGTGCGGACGTTCGGGGACCTGGCCGACCCCGGATCCGAGGTGCGGCACGTCCTCGACAGCCGGCGCAGCCACGTAAAGCAGCCCGAGACCGGCAACGGCCCGCACATCCACTACCTGGGCTAGGAGCGAGACCATGCCAGAACCGCGTTGGGGCTTCCTGATCGTCGCGTATCTCTTCCTCGGCGGCATGTCGGCCGGTCTCTTCTTCGTCTCGGCGCTCGCCACCTACCTCCAGGACGGGCGCGGACCGGCCTACCCCCGCATCGCCCGTGCCGGTGCGCTGCTGGCGCCCTGGCCGGTGTCGGTCGGCTCTGCACTGCTGGTCTTCGACCTCGGCCACTGGTTCCGGTTCTACAAGCTGTTCGTGACGTTCCAGTGGCACAGCCCGATGTCGATCGGCGCCTGGTTGCTGGCCGGCTTCTCCGGCATCACCCTGGCGGCGTTCTGGGCGTGGCTGCCGGCGGCGACCCTGGACTGGTTCGTCAGGAGGTTGCCCAGGCGGCTGCGGTTCCTGGCGTTCGTCGACCACCCGTCCCGCGAGCGCTGGAGGCGGCCGCTGGCGATGGCGGGCTTCCCGTTCTCGATCGGCGTCGGCATCTACACCGGCGTGCTGCTGGGTGCAGTGCAGGCGCGGCCGTTCTGGAACACCAACCTGGTGGCGCAGATGTTCCTCTTCTCGGCGCTCTCGAGCGGCTGCGCGGTGCTCATCCTGGCGCTCGGAGCGCAGCGGGAGGGGCTCGACCAGCGTGAGGCGAAGCTGCTGTACAGCCTCGACATCACCCTCATGCTCCTGGAGCTCTTCATCGTCCTGCCCTACGTCATCCACGGCAGGCTGTCGCCGCTGTCGGTGCAGCGCGCCCTCGACCTCATCCTCGGCGGGCCCTTCACCGTGGCGTTCTGGGTGGTGTTCTTCACCCTGGGCCTGGTACTGCCGCTGGCGATCGAGCTGTGGGAGATGCGGCCGGTGCTGCTCGAGCGCGCCTCCATTCACCCCGGACGGCTGCTCGCCGGCGTGTCGGCTGCGCTGGTGCTTGTCGGTGGCTTCACGTTGCGCTACGTCTTCGTGAGCGCCGGACAACTGAGCACCTTCCAGTGAGCCACAAGCCTGACGCCGCACTCCTGGGGGAGGTCCTCGACCTGCTGGCCGAGGCCTGGCTGGTGCCGGATTTCGACGCCAGGCAGCGGGCGGGAGGGCTCGGGCAGAACGCTCGGGGAATGGCATTGGACCGCCTCGCGGGTGTCCTGGCGGCGCTGGTCGCCGCACCCACCGAGGGCCTCGCCGTGGCGTACGCGCGGGTCTTCCTGC
>JALOLB010000109.1 GCA_025456225.1 Thermoanaerobaculaceae bacterium | reverse complement strand
AGTGCAGATGAGGGGTCAAGTGGCCCAGGCGGGCGTCCGCCGCGGTATGGAGCCAGTCTGAGACACCTCCCGATTTCTTCACACGCTCTCAGGCCTCAGCTCCCCCACCCACCCGGTCCTGTCTTGCTGTACCTGAGGTCTGAGGCCTGAGGCCTGAGGCCGGTCTCGCTCTACCTGAGGTCTGAGGCCTGAGGCCCGTCTCGCTGTACCTGAGGCCTGAGGTCTGAGGCCTGAGGCCTGTCTTGCTGTCCTGAGGCCCGTCTCGCTCTACCTGAGGTCTGAGGTCTGAGGCCTGAGGCCTGTTCCTACCGGCGGCGGGCGCGGAGGAGCTCGCCCCACCACTCTCGGTTGAGGAAGGCCGAGTCGGGGAAGCCGAGCATCTTCTCGAAGCGCGCCGGCGACACGGTGAGGGACAGGATCTCGGGCGGGAGGTACCGGCGCATCGCGATGTCGGTGCACCCGAGAATCGCCCGGTCCCGGTCCTGGTTCTGGAGCTCCCGCCACATCAGGCCGCATCCGGACGAGAACGGCGCCGCGATCTCGTCGTCGCCTCCCGACCAGAACGCCGCCAGGGTCATGAGGGCGCTGAGACGGTCCGGATCGGCGAAGAAGGTCACGCTCCGCACATCATTCCAACGCTCCACGCGCAGGGGTCCCATGAGCATGGTGTCACCCTGGGGCCGTGGCGGCTTCGCGCGGGCCAGGAACTCCGCCGCCAGCTCCGGGCTGGCCTTGAGACCCTCGCCCATCGGCGCCCCGTTGGCTCCGTCCGTGAGGAAGTTGGCCATCCACGGCGGATAGGCCCCTGAGAAGCCAAGGGCCCGCTGCATCCCCGGGCAGCCGTGGCGCGGCGCCGAGAAGGACTCGTCGCCCCGCCGCACCACCACGGTCTCGCCGGCCACCCAGCGCTGGTAATACGCGAAGCAGCAGGCCCGGCCTCCCGCCTCGATCGTCGGCGCGAAGTCGGCCCCTGGCGCCGTGTCGAACAGCGCCACGATGGGTGTCCTGAGCTCCAGAGCCTGCGTCAGCCGTTCGACTGCCTCGCGAGTGGGAATCATCGCATCCTCCAGGTATTCAAACGCGGTCCCCTGTCATGGGGCGAGGCCCCTCCCGGCTCACCAGAGCCGGAAGGGGGATCTTGAGCCTTGAGCCTGAAGCCATGAGCCTGGTGGGCGGGGGCGAAGCTACCGTCTGTCCTGTGGCCGTGACGCCCGCGCCTTCTCGAAGAGCTGAGCGGCCTCGGGGAAGCGCTTGAGCGCCTCCTGGGTCTGCCCGTCATTCTGGAGAAGGATGCGATAGCCGTCGCCGAGGGAGAGGCCGGCGTTGGCGATCTCGGCCTGCAGGTTCAGCTCGATGTCCTGGCGGTCATCCGCCTTCGCCAGCGCTGCGTCAAGCTCTGCCTCGGGCAGCCACTTCTGAGCCAAAACCTTGTCCTTGAAGAGCTTCATGACCTCGGGTGTCGGGGCGAAGGAGCGGGCGACAGACTCCTTGTCGGGCTTGTCCGCCAGGTAGCCGACGGCGAAGTGGAAGAACGCCGCCTGCCCCAGCAGCCGCGCCACGCTCTCCGAGTAGACCCCGGCCGCAGTGTGCACATCAGGGGTGATGCCCCCGCCACCGAAGACCTTGCGGCCACTGTCGGTGAAGAACACCGGGCCCTGATCCTGGGGCGGCACCGGTGCGCCGTTGTTCTCCCCGTCGGGGTTGACGTAGGCGAAGAACGAATCGAAGTCCCGCTGGATGCAGCGGCCGGACGGGGTGTAGTACTTGGCCGTCGTCAGGGCCAGCGCCGAGTCCCGCAACGGGTAGATCGTCTGCACGACACCCTTGCCGAAGCTCGTCTCGCCGACCACCAGCCCGCGATCGTGGTCCTGCACGCACCCGGCGACGATCTCGGCGGCCGAGGCCGATCCGCGGTTCATCAGGACGATCACGGGACCCGGGAAGTGATGCCCATCCCGCGACGCCCGGTAGTCCTGGAAGGAGTCGGCGGTGCGGCCCTTGGTCGAGAAGACGAGCTGTCCCGGGTCGATCAGGAAGCCCGAGACCGCGACGGCGGAGTCGACGATCCCGCCCGGGTTGTCCCGGAGATCGAGGAGCAGCCTGGTGGCGCCCTCGCCGGTCAGGCGATCGAGGGCCCGATTGACCTCGTTGCCGGTTGTCCGCGTGAAGTCCGAGATGCGGATGTAGGCAGTCTGGGGGTCGAGCAGGAAGGCATACCGGACCGAGTCGGTGGGCACCCGGGCGCGCTGCAGCGAGATGTCCATCGGCCGATCGATGCCGGGGCGGAGGATGGTGATGGCCCGCAGGCCCACCCTGGCCGCCGGCGTCCCCTCGATGGGCGAGATGATCGTGACTCGCCCGCCCCGCAGGGAGATCTGGACACCAACACCGTGGAACGAGCCCTGCTGGCGCTCGCGGATCTGGGCGAAGCCCGATGGGGGCAGGAAGTTGGAGTGGGGGTCCAGGAGCTCCAGCATGCCGTCCAGGCTCGAGTACACCACCTCGTCCGGCTCGACCGGTTGTGGCGCCTTCTCGATGAGGATGCGCAGGAGCTGGCTGTAGCGCCGCAGGAACTCATCCGCCTGGCCGAGGCCTTCCACAGTGGGACCCGCCAGGGCCCCGGCCAGGGCGCCAGCGATGATCACCGCGGCCGACAGGACGATACGGGTGGAAACCCTCATCACGCCCCCCTTGGGCGACAGAGAGTATCACACTATACTCATGCTCTCCCGAGGACCACGGGAGGAGGAGCGTGATGTTCGGTTCAATCGGATTGCCAGAGCTGGTTCTCATCTTCATCGTGGCGCTGCTGCTCTTCGGGCCCCGCAAGCTGCCGGAGATCGGCCGCACGGTCGGCAAGGCCCTGGGCGAGTTCAGGCGTGCCTCCAACGACCTCAAGCGCACGCTCGAGGACGAGGTGGCGGCCACCGAGCTCCGGGAGGCCCGGCGCGATCTTGACAGCGCCTTCCAGGTGCCAGCCTCCGATCCAGTGCCCCCGACGCCGGGCGAGCCTTCCATCCAGCCCGCGGAGCCCCCGGCCCCGTCCCTGGCACCGGTGGAAGCCCCCGTCCCCGGAGCGGCTTCCGAGACCGACCTGCCTCCCGAACCCATGGCAGGGGAGCCACGCTAGGTCATGGTCATCTCAACAGAGGGACCGTCCCGGCTCGACAACGAGCTCTCCCGCATGTCGCTGGTGGAGCACCTGGACGAGCTGCGCAAGCGGCTCGCGGTGTCGTTCGTGGCACTGTTCGTGGGCTTCCTGGCCTGCTGGTACTTCGCCAAGCCGATCTTCGCGTGGCTCTCCCAGCCCCTGACCCAGTTCCTGCCCGAGGGCGAGAAGCTGGCCTTCACCGGCCTCGTCGACCCCTTCATGCTGTACATCAAGGTGGCGGCCCTGGCCGGGGTGTTCCTGGCCTCGCCGGTCCTCCTGTATCAGGTCTGGCTGTTCATTGCTCCGGCCCTGTATCGGCACGAGCGACGAGTTGCAATCCCCTTCATTGTCGCCACGACCGTCTTCTTCGTGGCCGGCGGCTACTTCGGGTGGGCGGTGGCCTTCCCCATGGTGTGCCGGTTCCTCCTCACGGTCGGCAGCGACTTCAAGCAGGTCATCACCGTGAACGAGTACTTTGCGATGTCGAGCAAGGTCATCCTCGGGCTCGGGGTGGTCTTCGAGCTGCCGGTGCTGATCGGCTTCCTGGCGCGTCTGGGTGTGGTCGGCCACCGTTTCCTGCTGCGGCACTTCCGGTGGGCGGTGCTGGCGATCTTCGTGATCGCCGCCATCATCACGCCCACGCCTGACATCCCCACCCAGTGCGTGTTCGCCCTGCCGATGGTCGGCCTCTACCTGCTGGGCGTCCTGGTGGCCTGGCTGTTCGGCAAGCGGGTCGAGGAGCCCGCGAGCTGAGACCCGTGAAGGTACCGGGCGGACGCGTCGCAGCTTGGTCACGAACGTAGCCGTGGACGTGGACGTGGACGTGGTCGTAGACGTGGACGAGGACCGAAAACGCCGCGCGCGTCAGACTTCCCGGAAGGACTTCACCGAGGCGCAGCCCGGGATTGCTCTGTGCCTCCGGCTCATTCCAAGGCAAGGGACCAGGTCTACGTCCACGTCGACGACCACGTCCACGTCCACGTTGTCGATAGCGAGAGGCCGAGCGTGCCTTCGCGGCATGCCTCCACACGCCCTGAGCGGTCGCCACCCGCCGTTCGGCGTGGTAAACTCGGTTTCGCTTGACTGAATCAGAAGACCTCCGCGGGCTCGTGACCGCACACGAGATGGGCCTTGACGCTGTCCTGGATGCCCTTCCCTGTGCAGCTCTTGTGTTCTCACCATCCTGGAAGCTCCAGAGTGTGAACACCACCGCTACAGGCCTGCTCGGTGCGAGCGCCGAAGACCTGGCCGGGCGGTCTGTGCGCGAGTTGCTTCCGGACTGCACACCCGAGCGCCTTGCCGAGAGCAACGGCACGTGGCAGGCACAGCGGGTGCAGCCGGTGCGGGGGGAGGCCCGGTCGTGCCTGGTGCGAGCGGCGCGTGCGCGCCCCGATGGGCCATTCCTGGTCCTGGCGCTCTGCGAGGATGGCACGCAGGAGCTCTGCCGGCACGTCACCGAGGACTTCTACCGCCGCCTCTGGGGACAGGCCGCAGTGGGCCTCGCCACCCTCGATCCCGACACCGGTCACATCCAGGAGTGCAACCATCAGTTCGCTCACATCCTGGGGTTCCCGCCCGGCGCCCTCGTGGGCCGGCGGCTCACGCAACTGCTGCACGGCGACGACCAGGCCGCCAACGAGGCCCTGCTGGCCGGCCTGACCGATGGAAGGCGGGACCGCTACGAGCTGGAGTGCCTGGCCTATCGTCAGGACGGCACCCTGGCCTGCGTCCACCTCGTGGTGTCGTCCATTCGGGACGTGTCCGGCATCCCGGTCTGCACCATGGCCGTGGCACACGACGTCACGGCCCAGCGTCAGGAGGAGAAGCGCCTGCAGTCCGCCGAGGGCCGCTTCCGTCTGCTGTTCGAGCAGAACGTGGCGGGCATGCTCCGCACGACCGTGGACGGGCGGGTCCTGGAGTGCAACGAGGCCTTCGCCCGCATGCTCGGGTATGGCTACCCGGCCCAGGTCCTCGAACGTCGGGCCGAGGATCTCTTCCCCGCCGCCGAGGCCCGCGCTGCCTTCATCGAAGAGCTGCAGCAGCTCGTTCGCCTCCGCAACCACGAGGTCGAGCTCAGGCGCCGGGACGGCTCCACCCTCTGGTGCCTGCTCAACGCCACCCTGGCGCCGGACCCGGCTGGCAACCTCACCATCATCGAGGGCTCGGCCATCGACATCACCGACCGCAGGCGCGCCGAGGAGCAGCTCCGCATTCAGCGCGACCTCGCCCATGCTCTGGCCGCAGTCACGAACATCGAGGACGCCGCACAGGTGTGTCTCGAAGCGGCCATCCAGGCGTCCGGGATGGACGCTGGCGGGTTCTACATCTTCGACCCGGCCACGGGCTGTCTCAACCTCGCCGCGTGGCACGGCGTCAGCGAGGAGTTCGCCCGGTCGGTCGCGGTCATCAACCCCGACGACCCCCGGCAGAAGACGGTGGCCGACGGCCAGCCGGTGTTCGCTCGCCTGCACGACCTCCCCGGCGCGGAGAAAAGCCTGCAGGTGGACCAGGGGCTCCGGGCGGTCGCCGTCGTGCCGATCAATCATCAGGGCTCGGTGGTGGGCTGCTTCAACCTGGCCTCCCGACACGACGACGAGGTGTCGCGCCCCCGCCGCGAGTCGATCGAGATCGTCGCCACCCTGGTCGGCAACGCCGTTCTGCGCATCCGCGCCGAGAGCACCGTGAGGCAGCGGGAGGCCGAGCTGGCGACCCTCTTCGACTCGCTCCGGGACCTCGTGCTCGTCCTGGACACCGGTGGCATCGTGCTCAACGCCAACCGCGGCGCGTGTGCCAATCTCGGCTTCACGCCCGACGAGCTGGTGGGCCGGCACGTGCGGGACCTGCATCCGCCCGAGCGGAGGGCCGACCTCGACGCCATACTCCAACTGCTGGTCCGGGGACGTGTCGCCTCCTACGATCTTCCTCTTGTGGCCAAGGACGGCACCATCGTGCCGGTCGAGACGACCGTGGCTCGCGGCACCTGGGGTAGCCGTCCCGTGCTCTTCGGGGTCAGCCGTGACATGAGCGAGCGCGTGCGCAACCAGCAGCGCATCGTCGAGCTCTCGAGGCGGGAGGCCGTGGGCCGTCTCGCGGCAGGCGTGGCCCACGAGTTCAACAACCTCCTCCAGGCCATGCTCGGGCACGCGACGCTTCTCCGGCTGCGTGCCGGCGACCGCTCCTCCACCGAGCGACTGGCGTCGGACCTCGAGCTGCAGATCCGCCGCGGTGCCCTGGTTGCCAGGAAGCTCCTCGAGTTCTCCCTGCCCGGACCGTCCGGGCGCGAGCCCATCGAGCTCGGCGGTGCGCTGCGCCAGTGCCTCGACACGCTCCGCCAGCTCGTACCGGAGAACATCGCCTTCGAGGTGGATCTCGCCGCCGAGCCGCTCGTGATCGAGGCCGACGGCAGCCAGCTCGAGCTGGTGATCTGGAACCTGGTGGTCAACGCGGTCGAGGCCATGCCCAGCGGTGGCGAGCTCACCTTGGCCAGCGGCCACACCGCCGCCGGCAAGGTCTGGTTCTCCGTCGCCGACTCCGGGCTCGGCATCCAACCCGAGCTGCGCCAGCGCATCTTCGAGCCGCTCTTCACCACGAAGCAGGCGTCGGAGAGCAGCGGTATGGGTCTGGCCGTCGTGGTCGACATCGTCAGCCGCCACCACGGGACGATCGACCTCGACAGCCGGGTCGGGGAAGGTTCCCGCTTCGTCGTCACCCTCCCCGCCGCGACCTGTCCCATTCCGCCCCCGACCGCCCGCCTGGACACCCAGAGCCTGGCACGCGACCACCGGGTCCTGCTGGTCGAGGACGACGAGCAGGTGCGGGGCGCCATCACCCGCCTGCTCCAGGTGCTCGACTGCGAGGTCACGGCTGTGGGAGGCGGCGAGGACGCCCTGGCCCTGGGAAGCCGGCAGTTCGAGCTCCTCATCACCGACCTGCTGCTGCCCGGGATGACCGGAGACCAGGTGGCCGCACACCTGCAGGACCGCGACCCTGCCCTGCGCGTCATCATCGTGTCCGGTTACGGCTTGACCTCCGAGCTCCGCCATCGGGCCTCCGAGCGTGGCTGGCGGATCCTCCCCAAGCCGTTCGGGCTCGACACCCTGGCACGCGAGATCGCCCTCGCCTGGCGCTCCCCCACCCCCTGAGCTGCCTGGGCCGGGAATGGCCAACTGGAGGTCGCGGTCGCAGGGAGGATTGGGGTCCGGGGTCCGGGGTCCGGGGTCCGGGGTCCGGGGTCCGGGGTCCGGCAAGAGGCTTCTGCGTTCGGGGCTTGAGTCAAGCGAGACGACAGCCATGGTCTGTTGCGGGGCGGCAGGCTCTCGACTCCCCAACGCGGACGTGCAGATAGAGAAAAGGGTGCGAGCATGCTCGCACCCCGTGTTTGCCTTGTCGCTTTCGGACCCCGGACCCCGGATCCCGGACCCCAACCCCCAGCAAGCCCGCAACGGAATCAGAAGGGGGAGAAGCCGCCGCCGCTCCAGAAGTCCTGGCGCACGGCGTTGTAGAGGTTGCGCAGCGCCTCGAGGTGCTGCTTCTCCCAGTCCGCAAGGAACTGGTAGAACTCCCTGACCTCCTTGTCGGTGGCCTGGGTGGCCGCGCCGGAGAAGTAGGTCACGGCGTTGTTCTCCAGCGTCATGCCGATGGACAGGGCGGCCAGCTCGAACTCGGCGCCGGCCGCCTGCTCCCGGAACTTCCCGGTGAAGATCGCCTGGGAGATGCCGCTCCAGTCGGACGCCTGGCCGGTCCGGAACGCGGCGAGCCCGTCTTGGTCGTAGCGGTTCGCCACGTTGCGCAGGAACGCCTGGTGCTGCACCTCGTCGGCCGCCAGCTTCTCGAAGAGCTCCTGGACCGCGGGCTTGGATGCCTTCGACGCCGTCATGGCGTAGAAAGTGTGGCCGTCCACCTCGATCTGGTAGGACTTGCGCAGGATGTCGAGGATGACCTCGCGATTTTGCATGTTGTCGCCTCCGCACCTCTCCGGGCGTCCTCAGGACGCCACGAGCTTGTCGACCTCGCGTTCGATCTCTTCCGGGGACATGACCATGCCGCCGACCCTGCCGTAGAAGCTGACCGGCTTGCGTCCCGCCACGATGGCCTGGACGTCCTCCAGCATCTGCCCCGTGGACAGCTCCGTCACGAGCACCTTGCCGGCCTTCTCAACCGCCTGGGAGAGCTGCTCGGACGGGTACGGGAACAGACTGATGGGCCGGAACAGACCCACCTTGACGCCGCGGGCGCGGAGGGTGTCGATGGCGGTCTTGCAGATGCGCGCCACCGTGCCGTACGCCACGATCAGGACGTCCACTGGCTCCTCGAGCTTCCAGCTCTCCCACCGTATCTCGCGCGCCATGTCCTGGTACTTGCGGTGCAGGTGCCAGTTGTGGGCCTCGAGCTCCTCGGGGTTGAGGAACAGCGAGTTGATGATGTTGGGCTTGCGATCCGAACAGCCGGTCGTCGCCCAGGGCTTCGCTGGCAGCTCTTCCGGACTGATGGACCGCTTGAACTCCACCGGCTCCATCATCTGGCCGATCAGCCCGTCACCCACCACCATGACCGGGTTGCGGTAGTGGTCCGCGAGATCGAAGGCGTCCTGGGTGAGGTCCGCCGCCTCCTGCACCGTCGAGGGAGCCAGCACCAGGACCCGGTAGTCGCCGTGCCCACCGCCCTTGGTGGCCTGGAAGTAGTCGGACTGGGACGGCAGGATCCCGCCCAGGCCAGGTCCGCCGCGCATGATGTTGACGATGACCACCGGCAGCTCCGCACCGGCAATGTAGGAGATGGCCTCCGCCATCAGGGAGATGCCGGGGCTCGACGACGATGTGAAGACTCGGCACCCGGCGCCGGCGGCGCCGTACAGCATGTTGGAGGCCGCCACCTCGGACTCGGCCTGGAGGAAGACGCCGCCAACCTGCGGCAGGCGGGCCGACATGTACTCGGGGATCTCGTTCTGGGGGGTGATGGGGTAGCCGAAGAACAGCCGGCAGCCGGCGTGGATCGCCGCCTCGCCGATCGCCTCGCATCCCTTCATGAGCTTCTTGGCCATCGCTCGCTCCTTAGCTTCGCGCCTGCGCCGCGCAGGCCTTGCCGATCTCGTAGCCACGGTCCAGACAGGTCTGGTTGAGGCCGATGAGCTTGGGCCGGCTCGCGAACGTGTCGGCCAACACGTCCTTCACCACCGCCAGGTCGGCGATCCCCGTGGCCCCAAGGTAGGCGCCGAACGCCACCATGTTGGCGGCCTTCGGGGTGCCCGCTTCCTGCGCGATCTCGTTCGCAGCCACCGGTATCACGGTGACGTCGGTTCGCCTGGGCAGACGGTTGATCAGGCTGGTGTTGACGACGATCACGCCGCCCGGGCGCACCGAGGCCTCGAACTTGTCGAGGGACGGCAGGTTGAGCACGATGAGGGCATGGGGGCTGCGGGTGATCGGGGAGCCCACCGGCTTGTCCGACATGACGATCGTGCAGTTGCAGGTCCCGCCGCGCATCTCGGGGCCGTAGGCCGGCATCCACGTCACCTCGTTGCCGGCCTTCATGCCCGCGTACGCCAGCATCTTGCCGATCAACAGCACGCCCTGACCGCCGAACCCGGCCATGATGATCTCGCTGTACATGCTCGCCTCCCCGCCTCAGGCCGCCGCCTCGGGCAACTTGACGTCGCCGAGGGGGTAGTACGGGATCATGTTCTGCTCGAGCCACTCGCAGGCCTCGTGGGGCTGCTGCCCCCAGCCGGTCGGGCACGTGGAGACCACCTCGATGAGGGAGAAGCACACCCCGTCGATCTGGTACTTGAAGGCCTTGCGGATCGCCCGCTTGGCGGCCAGGATGTTCTTCGGGTCGTGGACCGCGACGCGCGACAGGTACGCCGGCGTCCTGAGGCTCTGCAGCAGCTCGACGACGCGGATCGGCCAGCCGGCGTGGTTCACGTCACGCCCCAGGGGGCAGGTGGAAGCCACCTGGCCCGGTAGGGTCGTCGGTGCCATCTGCCCGCCCGTCATCCCGTAGATGGCGTTGTTGACGAAGATCACGGTGATCTTCTCGCCGCGGTTGGCGGCGTGAACCGTCTCGGCCATGCCGATCGAGGCGAGGTCGCCGTCCCCCTGATAGGAAAACACCACCAGGTTCGGACGCCCGCGCTTGATGCCGGTCGCCACTGCCATGGCGCGGCCGTGGGAGGCCTGGCTCATGTCGCAGTTGAAGTAGTCGTAGGCCAGCACCGAGCACCCCACTGGCGCAACACCCACCGTGCGCTCGCGGATGCCCAGCTCCTCGATGCACTCCCCGACCAGCCGGTGGATGACGCCGTGCGTGCAACCGGGACAGTAGTGGAATGGCTTGGGGGTCAATCCCTCGGTGCGGACCGTGGTCTTGCCCTTGGCCTCGACCTGCACGGCCGTGTCGGGGCACACGAGCAGGCAGAAACGACACCCCGTGCACTTCTCCGGGTGGGCCACGACCGGGAAGAAGTAGCCCTTGGCATTGATCTCCTTGGACATCTCGAGGACGCCCTCGGGGCACGCGTGGACGCACAGCTCGCAGCCCTTGCAGAGATCTTTCGTGATGATTGGGGTTGGCACTCGTCGCTCCTTTCTCTACACCACCGCCGCGCCCTTGAGGGGCACGGGTAGCCGCACTTTGACCGCGAAGGGCGGCACGATGCGCCGCTCCAGCGGCAGGATCGGGCAGATGGCACGCGCGTCGTCCAGCTCTGGCAATGCCGCCACCCGGGCAAGGACGGCGCAAAAACGCAGCGGGATACCGGTCAGCCCGGCAAGCTGCCGGGCGAGGTCGAGGCCCTCGCGCACCACCGCGGGGCTCGTCTCCTCCATGAGGTGGGTGTTGGCGACCAGACCCGTGATCCTCAAGCGCGCCGCCACCTCGACCTCCCGCAACATGGTCGCCACCTCGTCCAGGGTCTCCGCGAACGGGCGTCGGCCGTTGACCACGAACAGCACATCCGTGTGCGACGGGTCGGTGAGCCCGGCGATCGCCCCCAGCACCCGCGCGCCCAGGTCGTCGCCGCCCACGTCGATGACGAGGCGACCGGCGCCGTCGCCGGCGCGCGCGATCAGGCCCTTGACCTGGGGCACCAGGATCGGGAGGTCGGCATAGACCATGTCGCCCTCGGGCACGACGACGCCGACACCCAGGGCACCCAGCTCGTGTCGGGCCAGGCGGGAGCGGAAGTACGGCTTCACGAGGTCGAGATCCGCGAGCGCGACCACCTCCCCGCGTCGCTTGAACGCGACAGCCAGGTTGATGGCGATCTCCGTCTTGCCGGCGCCGAAGTGACCAACAAGCACGGTGACCGGCGCCTTGAGGAGATCCAAGGCGCCCGGGCGCTCGGTGATGTCGGTCATCGCTCCCATGTCGTGTCAGGCCCCGGTCCCCAAGGGCCGGTTCACTCTACGAGAACAGGCTTCGGAAAGCAACCCGCGGCGTTGCGTTGAGGCCCGCTCTCCAGGGAGCGCCACAGCCGCGCCGACGCCGACAGGTGCGCGTCCACGTCCACGTCCACGTCTACGTCCACGCGGGATTCTCCGGGCTGCTGGGACACCGACTGCCGCGTGGCTGCCGACAGGCGTGCTACCCTCTCCTCCCGGCGTGCGGACATTTCGGAGGAGGGCGATTCATGGGGAAGGCCATCGGCTTTGACACCGAGACGTACCTCGCCCAGCAGACCCGGGCGATCGTCGAGCGCTGCGAGCGGCTCGGCAACAAGCTGTACCTCGAGTTCGGCGGCAAGATCGCCTTCGACTTCCACGCCGCGCGGGTGCTGCCCGGCTACGATCCGAACGTCAAGATCCGCCTGCTCCGGGAGCTGTCCGACAGGGCCGAGATCCTGATCTGCATCTTCGCCGGGGACATCGCCCGCAAGAAGGTCCGCGCCGACTTCGGCATCCCCTACGACGTCGACACCCTCAAGCTCATTGACGACCTGCGGGACTGGGGCCTGCGGGTCAGCGGCGTGGTGATCACCCGCTTCGCCGACCAGCCGGCGGCACGGGTCTTCCGGGCGCGGCTCGAGCGCCGCGGGGTCCGCGTCTTCACCCACCGCGCCACCCGCGGCTACCCCACCGAGGTGGACCTCATCGTCAGCGACGACGGATACGGCGCCAACGAGTTCATCCCGACCGACCGACCCATCGTCGTCGTGACGGGGCCGGGTCCGGGCAGCGGCAAGCTCGGCACCTGCCTATCCCAGCTCTTCCACGAGCATCGCCACGGCGTGCACGCCGGCTACGCCAAGTTCGAGACGTTCCCGATCTGGAACCTGCCCCTCAAGCACCCGGTCAACGTGGCCTACGAGGCGGCCACGGTGGAGCTCAAGGACGTGAACCTGATCGACCCGTTCCACCTCGCCGCCTACGGCGAGCAGGCGGTGAACTACAACCGCGACGTGGAGGCCTATCCCCTGCTCCAGCGCATCCTTGAACGGATCACCGACACCGCCGCCATGTACCGCTCCCCTACCGACATGGGCGTCAACCGCGCCGGCTTCGCCATCGTCGACGACCGGGCGACGCAGGAGGCGGCCCGACAGGAGGTGATCCGCCGTCACTTCCGCTACGCCTGCGAGTACGCCGTTGGCCTGGTCGAGCGCGAGGACGCCGAGCGCGCCGAGCTGATCATGGAGTCGCTCGGGCTGCGCGCCGAGGACCGCCCGGTGGTCCTGCCGGCCCGCGCCGCGGCCGCCGAGGCCGAGTCCACGGGGAAGGGCAACGAGGGGAGCTTCTGCGGGGCCGCCATCGAGCTCGGTGACGGCAGCATCGTCGCGGGCAAGAACTCGGCCCTGATGCACGCCGCCTCGGCGGTCGTCCTCAACGCCATCAAGCAGATCTCGCGGATTCCCGACGAGATCCACCTCCTGGCGCCCACGATCATGGAGTCCATCACCAGCCTCAAGAAGGACATCCTGAACATGAAGTCGGTCTCCCTCGACCTCGAGGAGACCCTCATCGCCCTCGGCATGTCGGCCACCTCGAACCCCGCCGCCAAGGTCGCCATGCATCGCCTCAAGGATCTGTCGGGCTGTGAGTTCCACACCACCCACATCCCCACCCCGGGCGACGAGGCGGGGCTGCGCCGGCTCGGGGTCAACGTCACCTCGGACCCCAACTTCGCCTCGCGGTCGCTGTTCATCAGTTGAGGCCGAGCCACGGTCCGGTTGTCCGCACGCCATACCGCTCGCGGTGTGACGCAGCCACTTCACCAGCCCTGGAAGGCATCGCACCCAGCGATGTTCTTGGGTACACTGGCGGAGGGGAGGTGTACGTGCAGGTACCGAGCGAGGTGTTGCCGTCCGTGATCCTGGAGCGGGCCACCCATCTTCTCGTGGAGATGTGCGGAATCTCCTCGTCGAGCGGGGACATCCCCGGCCTCCGCCGCCTGGCCGGCCGCGTCGCCTCGGAGCTCAGCCATCGAGGCCTCACCGCCCAGGTCGTGGAGGAGCCCGACGAGGACGGCACGCCACAGCCGGTGCTGCTGGCCCGTGGCCCCGCGGCGACGGAGCACCCGCTGGTGCTGGTCGGCCATCTGGACACCGTCCTCGACGCCGCCCCGCCTCGCCTCGAGGCGGCGACTCTGTGGGCCACCGGGGCCCTCGACATGAAGGGCGGCATCGCCGCCTTCGTCGGCGCGCTCGACCTCCTTGCCGCGCGCGGCGAGAGACCGCCGGACGACATCCTGCTCGTCGCCGTCCCCGACGAGGAGGTGAGCGGCACCATCTCGGAACGTGCGGTGCGCCGGTGGGGCGAGACCGCCCGCGCCCTCCTGGTCCTCGAGCCCGGCGAGGCACGCGGTGCCGCGGAGACGCTCGTGGCCGGCCGGCGTGGCCTGTTCGAGTGGCGGCTCGAGGCGACCGGCCGTGCCTCGCACTCGGGTCTCGCCTACTGGCAGGGTCGCTCGGCGCTCGCCGGTGCCGCCGACTGGGCGGCCCGGGCCCAGAGGCTCTCCGAGCCCGGGAGGGGCGTCACCGTCAACGTCGCGCGCATGGTCGCGGGCGACACCGACTTCGTCGACACGCTCCCGCACCACCACGCCCTCCTCGGCAGCTCCCGCCGCCGCAACGTGGTCTCCGAGCGCGCCGTGGCGGAGGGCGAGGCGCGGTTCCTCTCGCCATCCGACGGCGAGCGCGTGCTGGCCTCCCTGGAGAGGCTGACGGCAGCGGTGGCAGGTGAATGGGAGCTCTCGATGTCCCTGACCCGCGGCACCAACGTGCCGCCGGTGGATCCCCGCGGCCCCGGCGCGAACCTGGCGCGGCGGGCCTCCGACCTCGCGGCGGCGCGCGGCTGGACCCTCGAGATCGAGGAGGACCGCGGCGGTATCTCGTTCCCCAACTACGTCGCCGACCCATCCAGGGTGCCGATCGTCGACGGCCTCGGCCCGGTCGGCGACGGGATGCACACCCGCGACGAGCACCTCGACCTGAGCTCGTTCGGGCGCCGGATCGTCCTGCTCGCCGACCTGCTTGCGACGCTCTGAGGCGAGCCAGAGCTCTGGCGACGCGAAGCGGTAGGGACACCCAGATGGAGGCCAGTCAATGAAGTCATCGCGAGTGCTGATTGCTCTTCTGCCGGCCCTGGCGCTTTCCGCTGTCGTGTCCGCGCAGACCGAGGGCGTTGCCCTTCCCCGGGACCACCGGACCCTGACCGCGACCATCCCGTACGCCGCGATGGAAGGATTCCTGAGGAGCGTGGACGGGAAGGGGCCACTGACTGTCTCGACGGAGACCACGACGGCCCAGGGCCGGTCGGTGTACCTGGTGCACGCGACCCGGGGCGGCTCACCGTCGTTCCGGATCCTCCTCTACGCCCAGCAGCACGGCGACGAGGTTTCCGGCAAGGACGCGCTGCTGTACCTGCTGCGCGACATCGCTGCGAGGCCCGAGCGGCTGCCCCGCGACGTGGACCTCTGGGTGATGCCGATGATGAACCCGGATGGCGCCGAGGCCGACCAGCGGCGCAACGCGGCGGGCGCCGACCTCAACCGCGACCACATCGCGCTCGAGCAGCCGGAGACCCAGGCCCTGCACCGCGTCGCCCGGCGGCTGCGGCCCCACCTGGCCGTGGACTGCCACGAGTTTACCCGCGACTCGGAGCAGCGCCGCAAGCGGGGGTGGATCGCCTGGCCCGACATCACCATGGACGGCCTCAACAACCCGCTCTTCGA
>JALOLB010000108.1 GCA_025456225.1 Thermoanaerobaculaceae bacterium | reverse complement strand
TCGGGGGCCAGCTCCTCGGTCTTCGCGACAGCTTCCTCTCCGGTCGCCGCCTCCCCGACCACCTCGATGTCGCCCTCGGTCGCGAGCAGGGCGCGCAACCCTGCCCGGAACATCGCGTGGTCGTCCGCAATCAGCACCCGGATCATGACGAAGCTCCTTCCACCCCGGCCCTGGGCTCCAGGGGGATGACCGCGTAGACACGAGTCCCCAGGCCCGGCTCCGTGACGACGTTGAGCTGGCCACCAAGCTGCGCCACCCGCTCCCGCATCGACAGCAGGCCAAGCCCCCGTCCGCGGACCTCCTCGGCGTCGAACCCCTTCCCGTCGTCGAAGACGGTCAGCGCAGCATACCCGGGCCGCAGGACAAGCCCCAGCTCCACGCGCCTGGCCTCGGCATGCTTCACGGCGTTGGCCAGCGCTTCCTGGGCGACGCGGTAAAGGGCGATCTCCACGGCGGGCAGCGGTCTGGGCCACCCCGGGGTCTGGTCGAACTGCGTCTCGACCTGTACCCCCGACGCCTCGACACGGGCCTTCACATACCACCGCAGGGCGGCCACCAGGCCGATGTCGTCGAGCATGGTGGGGCGAAGGTCGTAGATCACGGTCTTGAGCTGGTCGAGAGAGCACTGCACCAGGTTGCGCGCGGTGGCGAGCGACTCGCGCGCTGCAGCCGACTCCGCCGGCAACTGCCGCTCGGTGAGCCCGAGACTGAGGAGGGACGCGGCCATGATCTGCGTGGTGTTGTCGTGCAGCTCCCGACCGATGCGCTGCCTTTCGCTCTCGATGGAGCCGAGCAGGCGGGCGGAGAACTGCAGGGAGTCATCCTCGATCCGGTCGAGAAGGGTGCGAACGGAGCGGAGGACCTCCCCGAAGTCCGCGGCCCCCGGGAGAGCTCGATGAGTGGCCGGAAGTGATCCCAGAACGCCAGGTAGTTGGCGACGATGGTGATGACCGCGCCGCAACTGAAGAAGACCAGGGCCAGGGTAAGGCCCGAATGCCGGGCAGCCAGCAGGCGGGTCAGGTAGGTCCCGGCGACCGCGCCGAGCAGCACCACGCTCGAGTTGACGATGAGCGTCTTCTTGAGCAGCGTCAGGCCCCTGAACCTCATCGCCATCTGCGCCACGCGGGGCTGTCGGCTCATCACGTCCCTACCCGGTTACAAGGATAGCCTGAGTTGGATTGGGGGCTTGACACCGTAGATGCACTAGGGCACAGTACGTAAGACGACCTACGTAGACGCAAACCTTCTGACGGTTCTCCGGAGGTGGCATGGCACGGGTCGGGGTCTTCATCGGTCAATATCACAGCGACTCCAGAATAGTCTTCGATGCGCTGGCGAGCTACGCCGCGAACCTGCGCGCCGTCGAGAAGGTCCGGCTCCTCGGCTTGCGGCCGAAGGTGGATGTGAAGGCTCTGGCGGACGAGATCCGACGCGAGCGGCTGGACCGCATCGTGCTCGCGGGCGACTCGCCCGGGTACTTCAAGCCAGCGTTCACGCGGGCATTCGAGCTGGCCGGGGGAGATCCGAGCGAGGTGCGGCTCGCCTCGTTCAGGGAGCACGGTGCCGGCCTGGCCGACGCGACGGAGCGCGCCAAGGCGATCCTGGCCTGCGCGGTCCATGGGGTGCCCTACCCGTTGGTCGCGGTCCCCAGGCCCACAACCGTGCACCCGGCCACCCTGGTGATCGGCGGGGGCGTGGCGGGAATCCAGGCTTCCCTCGAGATCGCCGACGCCGGGAAGAAGGTCTACCTGGTCGAGCGCTCAGGCACAATCGGCGGCCACATGGCGATGTTCGACAAGACCTTCCCGACCCTGGACTGCGCCGCCTGCATCCTCACCCCGAAGATGGTCGCGGTGCACGACCACGAGATGATCGAGCTCCTCACCAACAGCGAGGTCACCCGTGTGACCGGGAGCCCCGGTGCGTTCAAGGTGCAGGTGCTGAGGCGGGCACGGCGGGTCGACGAGGCCTCGTGCGTGGCCTGCAATGCGTGCACCGAGATCTGCCCGATCTCGGTCTGGAGCGAGTTCGACGCGAACCTCACCCACCGCAAGGCGATCTACATCCCGTTCCCCCAGGCCGTGCCCAGTGCCTACCTCGTCGACCCGGCCGCCTGCACCTGGGTCCAGAGCGGCGGCACGAAGTGCGGGGCCTGCGCCAAGAAGTGCCCGAAGGGCTGCATCAACCTCGACGAGCAGGACCGCTCGGTCGAGATCGAGGTCGGCAACATCGTCCTGGCCACCGGCTACGAGATGCTCGACGCGCACCGTGTCGAGCAGTACGGCTACGGCAAGTATCCGAACGTGCTCACCTCGATCGAGTTTGAACGCATGACCAACGCCTCCGGGCCCACCGGCGGCAAGATCGTCACGAAGACCAAGGAGCTGAACCGGCGGCTGAAGGTCGAGGAGTGGGTCGCCAACCCCCAGGGGCCGCCCCCGCGCAGCGTCGCGATCATCCACTGCGTCGGCTCGCGCGACCCGAAGTACAACGCCTACTGCTCGCGCGTCTGTTGCATGTACTCCTTGAAGTTCGCCCACCTGGTGCGGGAGAAGCTGCCCGACGCGGCATGCTACGAGTTCTACATCGACATGCGGGCTTTCGGGAAGGGCTACGAGGAGTTCATGGAAAGGATCAAGGCCGAGGGTGCGCACGTGGTCCGCGGCCGCACCGCCCAGGTCGTCGAGGTCGACGGGCAACTGGTCGTCAAGGGAGAGGACATCGTCCAGGACCGCCTGGTGCAGCACCCGGCCGATCTCGTCATCCTCGCGGTCGGGGTTGTGCCGGCCCAGGGAACGGTGGAGCTGGCGAAGGCGCTTGGGGTGCCGCGTGACGCGGACGGCTTCTTCTCCGAGCTCAACTACAACGGTGACCCGACCTACACCGAGCGCGGCGGCATCTATGTTGCCGGGATGTGCCAGGCACCGAAGGACATCCCGGACACGGTGGCCCAGGCCTCGGCGGTGGGCGCAGGGGTGCTGCGCAGCATTTCGACCGGCCACGGCATGGGCAACCTTGACAGTCTGACCCTCTCCGAGATCGAGGAGCGCGCGGCCAGGTCGCAGGCCGCCGAGAGGTGAACATGGCGATCCGAGTCAATCCAAAGCTGATCGACGAGCTCGCGACGTACGGCGCCGCGGACGTTCAGAACTGTTACCACTGCGGCAACTGCTCCGCGGTGTGCGCCCACTCCGACGACACGTTCGTCTTCCCCCGCAAGCCCATGCGTCTTCTCCAGATGGGCCTGGAGAAACGGATCGAGGCCTCGCTCGACCCCTGGCTGTGCTACTACTGCGGGCAGTGCTCGACGCAGTGCCCGCGCGGCGCCGAGCCTGGCGAGACGATGATGAGCCTGCGCCGGTGGCTCACCTCGCGCTACGACTTCACCGGCATTTCGCGGCTGTTCTACGTCTCCTGGAAAGCCGAGGTCGGCGCCCTGGTGCTGGTCGCCGTCCTGACGTGTGTGGGCTTTCTGACCTACGGTTTTCTCAACGGCAACATCGCTCACTACGATGGCCCCACTGCCTTCCTGCCGAGCTCGGTCGTCCACGTCTTCGACTGGGTCATGGCAGTCGCCCTTTCGTTGCTCCTGCTCATCAACGCTGGCAGGATGTGGTGGTTCACGACGGTGAAGAACCCGCGCATCCGGCCGCGGCTTGCAAGCTACCTCAAGGCCCTCTACCTGCTGCCTCTCCAGTTCCTCACCCAGAAGGAGTACGCCCGCTGCGAGAGCCGGCGGCCCTGGGCCATTCACCTGAGCCTCATGCTGAGCTACGTCACCATGCTGATCCTGATCATGTTCTTCCTGAAGCAGATCCAGGAGGGACCGGCGATCGCGTGGCCGTTCCACGCCTTCGGCTACGTCGCCACGGCCGGGCTGCTGTTCGGGGTCATCCATGCGATGCGGGGCCGGATTGCCAGGAAGGAGCCGCACCTCAAGCACTCCCATGAGTCGGACTGGATCTTCCTGGTCATGCTGCTGGTCGTCACCCTGACCGGTGTGGTCCAGCACGTGCTGCACCGCAGCGGCCTGGAGCTCGCCGCCAACATCGCCTACGTCGTGCACCTCTCCCTGGTCGTCCCGATGCTCATGCTCGAGGTGCCCTTCGGCAAGTGGTCGCACCTGGCATACCGCCCGCTCGCCGCGTTCCTCGCGGCGATCCACCGTGATGCGCTCGTCAGCCAACGCACCTCCACGGCCAATGGCGAGCCCGGGTCAACCAGCCGCGCGCTGGCTGCCGCATGACGAGGTCAGCCATGGAAAGGCAGAGGATCGGCGTCTTCGTTTGCAGTTGCGGTACCAACATCGCTCATCACGTGGATGTGGACGCGGTGTGTGAGTCTGTCCAGGGGATGCCCGACGTCGCGATCGCCAGCTCCTACCGGTACATGTGCTCCAACCCCGGCCAGGAAATGATCGCCAGGGGCATCCAGGAGCACCAACTCACCCGCGTCGTGATCGCCGCATGCAGCCCGCGCATGCACGAGAAGACGTTCCGCGGGGCCTGCAAGAGAGGCGGCCTGAACCCGTATCTGTGTGAGATGGCCAACATCCGCGAGCAGTGCAGTTGGGTGCATTCGGACCGCCTGGCCGCCACCGAGAAGGCGAAGGCGTTGACGAGCGCCGCGATCCGCCGCGTCCGCCACCACGAGCCGCTCGAGTCGCTGACCGCCGAGATGTGCCCCAACACGCTCGTGATCGGCGGCGGCATCGCCGGTCTGACCGCCGCACTCGAGCTGGCTGACGCGGCTCACGACGTCTTTCTCGTCGAGAAGACAGAGCGGCTCGGTGGGAACCTGGCCCGTGTCGACCTCACGGCACCCCATCTCGACTCGGCGCGCGACCTGCTGACCGAACGGATCACCCGCGTCAGAGACAACCCGCGGATCAAGCTCCTGCTGAACTCCGAGCTCCGCAACCTCGTGGGCTACGTCGGCAACTTCAGCGCCACCGTCCGCACGAACGGTGCCAGCGGCGCGCACGAGGAGAAGACGGTCGACGTGGGCAACGTCATCGTGGCGACCGGGTACCAGGAGTTCGACGCCGGCCGCGTCACCCACTACGGCCACGGCAAGCTGCCCAACGTGGTGACATCCTTCGAGTTCGAGCGGATGCTGAGGACCGGCCGCATCGAGACCCGCGACGGGAGGCTGCCGCAGTACGTCGCGATCATCCATTGTGTCGGCTCCCGGAACAAGGAGTTTCACGCCTACTGCTCCCGAGTCTGCTGCATGACGGCGCTCAAGTACTCGCACGAGCTCAAGAGCGCCAACCCCTCGTGCTACGTGTCCGACATCTATGTCGACATGCACGCCTTCGGGAAGGGGTGCGAGGACTTCTACAAGACCACCTCGGAGGTCAAGACCCTCTTCCTCATGTTCGACAAGAACGAACGCCCGGTGATCCGCAAGGCGGCCCCGAGCGACGACTGCGACATGCTCATCGAGGTCAACGAGACCCTCTCGGGGGAGCGCATCGAGATCCCGGCCGACATGGTCATTCTGATGGTGGGGATGGAGGCGCGGTCCGACTCGGGCGAGGTCGCCCGCCTGGTCAACATCAGCCAGGACAGGGACGGCTGGTTCATGGAGAGCCACCCCAAGCTGGACCCGGTGGCCACCACCACCGACGGCATCTACATTGTGGGCACCTGCGCGGCCCCCAAGGACATCCCCGACAGCGTGGCCCAGGCGCGCGCCGCGGCGGCCCGCATCCTGGGGAAGATCGCCAAGGGCAAGATCGAGATCGACGGCGTCTTCGCGGAGGTACAGGACGAACGGTGCTCGGGGTGCCGGATGTGCAACGAGCTGTGCCCCTACAGCGCCATCGAGTTCAACCTCGATACCAGACGCAGTCATGTCATCCCCGCCGCCTGCAAGGCATGCGGAGCGTGCGTTGCAGCGTGCCCCAGCGGCGCCATCAAGGGTCGCCACTTCACCGTGGAGCAGCTCCACGCCCAGATCGAGGGAGTGCTGCTATGAGCTTCGAACCGAAGATCGTCGGCTTCCTCTGCAACTGGTGCTCGTACACCGGCGCCGACCTGGCCGGAACGAGCCGCATTCAGTACCCGCCGAACCTGAGGGTCGTTCGGGTCATGTGCTCCGCGAGGATCGAGCCCACCTTCGTGCTTCGCGCCCTTGCTGGCGGCGCCGATGGCGTGCTGATCTGCGGTTGCCACCCGGGCGACTGCCACTACTCGGAGGGGAACTACAAGGCGATGCGGCGTTTTCCTCTCCTCAAGCGCCTGCTCAAGGACCATGGTGTCGACAACGACCGGGTCAGGCTCGAGTGGGTCAGCGCCAGCGAGGGGCAGCGTTTCGCCGACATCGTCACCGACATGACCGAACGGGTACGAGCGCTGGGTCCGCTGCGGATCAAGTCCGATCTGCAGACCGACCTGGTGGAGAGGTGAGCCGTGGCTGCAAGGAAGCTCCAGATCGCCTTGTACTGGGGAGCGGCGTGCGGAGGTTGCGACGTCGCCGTGCTCGACACCAACGAGTTCATCCTCGACGTGGCGGCGGCGGCCGACATCCGCTTCTGGCCCATCGCGGTGGACGGCAAGTACCACGACCTGGAGGCGATGGCGGACAGTGAGCTGGACCTCGCCCTGTTCAACGGAGCCATCCGCAACAGCGAGAACGAGCATGTGGCCAAGCTCCTCCGCCAGAAGAGCAAGCTTCTCGTGGCGTTCGGGTCCTGCGCGCACATGGGCGGCATCCCAGGCCTTGCGAACCTCGTCACCAAGGACGAGATCCTCGCCACGGCCTACCTCAGCAACGCCTCCATCGAGCCGGGAAACCAGACAATCCCGCAGGCCCGGACCGCCGTTGACGGCATGCCCCTCGAGATCCCCTCGTTCTACCGGCGTGTCTACCGTCTGTGCGACGTCGTGGATGTCGACTACTTCGTCCCCGGCTGTCCGCCAGCTCCAGACCAGGTGAAGGCCGTGCTCCTTGCTGTGGTCAAGGGGGAGCTGCCTCCCCTGGGATCGGTGGTCGGCGCCTCGGAGCGGGCGCTCTGCGATGACTGCCAGCGAACCAAGAGCGAGAAGATGGTCAGGCACTTCCACCGGCCGTTCGAGATTCTCCAGGACCCGAGCCGCTGTCTGCTCGAGCAGGGGATTCTCTGCATGGGCTCCGCGACCCGCTCCGGCTGCGGCGTGCGGTGCCCCAACAGCAACCAGGGGTGCCGCGGCTGCTATGGCCCGCTCCCCGGGGTCGCGGATCACGGCGCCAGCTTCCTGAGCGCGCTGGCGTCCATCGTGGACAGCAAGGATCCCAAGGAGATCGACCAGATCCTCGCCGGCCTACCTGATTTCATCAGCTTTGCCTATCGGTTCGGCCTGCCGGCCTCGACCCTGCAAAGGAGCTACAGGTAATGATGCGAACGATCACGATCGATCCCATCACCCGCCTTGAAGGTCACGGCAAGGTCGAGATCTTCCTCGACGACGACGGGTCGGTGAGGGACTGCTTCTTCCAGATTCCGGAGCTGCGAGGGTTCGAGCGCTTCGTGGTCGGTCGCCCCATCGAGGAGCTGCCGCGGATCGTGACCAGGATCTGCGGTGTTTGCCCGGCGAGCCACCACATGGCGAGCGCCAAGGCCGTGGACGGCTGTTTCGGCGACCAGGTGGCGCCTCTCGCCCACAAGCTGCGGGACATGTACTACCACGCCCACTACATCCACAGCCACATCGCGCACTTCTACGCCCTGGCCGCCCCCGACTTCATCATGGGGCCGGACGCCGACCCGGCGGTGCGCAACATCCTCGGGGTCGTGGCCAAGGTGGGTCTGGAGATCGGCGGCAAGGTTATCCGCGCCAGGGCCCTGGCGCAGGGTATCCAGCAGATCCTCGGGGGCCGCAGCACCCATCTGGTCTGGTGCATGCCGGGTGGCGTATCCAAGGGGCTGACCGCGGCCGAGCTCGACGAGATCAAGCCGATGGTCAAGGAGCTTGCAAGCTTCGCCCACTTTTCGTTGCAGCTCTTCCGTGACGTGGTCCTCGGCAACCCGACCTATGTCGACCTCATCCTGCACGGGCCCTACTCCCTCGACGTCCACAGCATGGGTCTGGTCGACGAGAACAACGCGCCCAACTTCTACCATGGCAAGGTCCGTGTCGTGGACTTCGAGGGGCACGAGATCTGCAAGTACGAGCCCAAGCAGTACAACCAGTTCGTGGCGGAGCACGTGGAGCCGTGGACCTACCTCAAGTTCCCGTACCTCAAGCAACGGGGGTGGAAGGGATTCAAGGAGGGCATCGACTCGAGCCTGTACTGTGCAACGCCGCTCGCCCGGCTCAATGTGGCCGACCGCATGGCGACGCCTCGCGCCCAGGAGGCGTTCGAGGAGATGTTCGCGACCCTGGGCGGCCATCCCTGCAAGGCACTGCTCGGATGCCACTGGGCACGCCTGGTTGAGATGGTCCAGAACGCCGAGATGCTCGAGCGCTACTGCGCCGATCCCGAGATCACCGGCGACGAGTTCAGGGTCATCCCGGAGCGGGTCACAGGTGAGGGAGTGGGCATCGTGGAGGCCATGCGCGGCACGCTGACCCACCACTACACCTGCGACTCGAACGGGATCTGCACCAGCGCCAATCTCATCGTTGGCACCACGAACAACAACGCTCCGATCCAGATGGTCACGAAGAAGGTGGCCCAGACGCTCATCCGGCCCGGCAAGGAGCCCGACCACGGCATCCTCAACATGGTCGAGATGGCGTTCCGTGCCTTCGACCCGTGCTATAGCTGTGCCACGCACTCGCTGCCGGGACAGATGCCCCTCCACGTGGTGTTCCACAAGGCCGGCCGGATCCACGCCGAGTTCCGACGGTGACGACGCTGCTTCTCGGCATGGGCAACCCCATCCTGTCCGACGACGCGGTCGGGGTGCGCCTCGCAGGGGACGCGGCGCGGCGGCTTGCTGCGACGGCGGGCGTGGACGTCATCGAGGAATGCAGGGTGGGTGGGCTCAACCTGCTCGAGGTCCTCGACGGCTACGACCGCGTGATCGTGCTCGACTCCGTGAAGACCACTGGAGGTGTGCCCGGCGACTGGTACCACCTTGGTCTCGACAGCCTGCAGGAGACGCTCCACCTGACCAACATCCACGACGTGAACTTCGCCACCGCACTCGAGCTCGGGTACCGCCTGGGGATGTGTCTCCCGGAGCCCCCCAACGTGCACGTCCTGGCGGTGGAGATCGAGGACGACATGACGTTCTCCGACCGCATGACGCCTGCCCTCGAGGACGCCTACCCGCGCCTCGCAGCAGCAATCCTCGAGGAGGTCGAGGCGCTCGTTGCGGCACGGCCGGAGTAGGCGCCCGCGACGCGCGCAACGGGAGGGCGCGGTCCACCCGAGCGGTGCTGTCCCGGTGCACCGTGGAGCATGCAGCCGGTCGTACCCCGGCGATGTGCCCGCGTCGGACCGCCGAGATCGTCGGTCGCGCGGGGAGCACACAGCCTCCTCGTTCCCAGACGCCGGCTTGACGGTATAGGATTGGCAAGATCAAGACCGAGCCGGGCGGACGGAGGGTCATCCAGATGCCGAGATCGAGGGCGTTGGCAGACCGCGACGACGGGGAGCAGAGCTGGCAGTGGCTCCCGTGCGGCCGGGCTCGGCACGCTGGAGCCGGGGCATGACCGGGCTTAACCCGCATTTCTCACCGGGGTTCGTGACTCGCAGTAGAAAGCCGGTGAGAAATGCGGGTTGATCACCACGACGACGAGGGAATGTGGCTCCCGGTCCTGCAATCCCGCGGCGTGGTGGTGTCGGGACGCTGGCTGCTGCGAATGCGGTGGATAGCCGGCGGAGCCGTCCTGGTCGGAACGGTCCTCGCCGCCGTCTTCCTGCCTGTTCGCCTGCCCACGACACCTCTGCTCCTCACGGGCGCTGCGGTCCTGGTCTACAACACGGCGCTGCTGCTCTGGCTCAGGCGGATCGAAGCGGCGAGGAGCGAGACGGCGGCCGCTCGGACCAGGCTCGCTCGCACCCAGGTTGGCCTCGACTGGCTCGTCCTGCTGACCCTGCTCCACCTCTCCGGCGGGCTCGAGAGCCCCCTGCTGCTCATCGTCGTCCTGCAGGTCGCGATTGGGACCTTGCTCCTGGAGCGGCGCGAAGCACGGGCCTTCACCCTGGCGGGCCTCGGGCTCCTCGGGGCACTTGGGGCAGGGGAGGCGACCGGGCTGGTCCGGCACCTGCACGTCGCGACCTTCCTCCCAGGCGAGCTGGCCACGCAACCCATCTTCGTGGTTGGCGTGCTGATCAGCGTCGCCACCGTCGGCATGCTGGGCTTTCACCTCACCTCGGTCATCGCCGAGAACGCGCGCCGCAGCGGGGATCAGCTCGCAGCCCTCTACCTCTCTGCCCAGTCGGTGACCTCGACCCTGGAGCTGCGTGAGGTGCTGGAAGGGCTGATGCGGGAGACCGTGGAGGTGATGGGGGCATCAGGTGCCTCGATCGGGCTTCTGGACAGGACGGGCACGCAGATCGAGCCGGCAGCCTCGTACGGCCTGTCCGAACGCTACCTCACCAAGGGACCGCTCGTCCTCCTGCCGGGCTACATCCAGACCGACGTGATGACCTCGGGCGAGCCGACCTTCATCCACACGGACGAGGATCGGGATCGCCTGCAGTACCCGGATGTCGTCAAGGCCGAGGGGATCAACACGATCCTGTATGTTCGGCTCCCGGGCAAGACGCGGCCGTTGGGGCTGATGCGAGCCTACTCGAACCGGCCACACGCCTTCACCCCGGATGACGCCCGCTTCCTGGCCACGATCGCTGCGCAGGGCGCAGGGGCCATCGAAAACGCCCTGGCCTTCCAGGCGCTGCGCCAGCTCGACTCGGAGAAGTCGAAGTTCGTGCGGGTGGTCACCCACGAGCTACGCGCTCCCGTCAAGGGCGCTCAGACCATGCTGATGGCGGTTCTCGGTGGATACGCCGGCGAGCTGGGGAGCCAGCAGATCGAGATCATCAGGCGCATCGAGCGGCGGCTCGGCACCCTCCAGCTCCTCGTGGACGATCTCCTGCAGCTTGCCGCCGGGCGCTCGGAGCTCGAGGTTGAGGAGCTTCGGCCGCTCCCCGTGGTCGATGCGGTGCACCAGGCAATCGGCCAGGTCGAGCCACAGGCCGTCGCGAAGCAACAGCAGGTGGATCTGGACTGTGATCCTGCGTGCCTGCAGCTCCAGGTGCAGGGCACGCTGACGGGCATCATGCAGATCCTGACCAACCTCGTCGGCAACGCCGTCAAGTACACGCCCGAGCGAGGCCGGATCACGGTGGCCGTGCGGCGCGTCGACCGCCATGTCGAGGTCGAGATCCGCGACACGGGCATCGGTATCCCTGCGGAGTCGCTCGGCAAGCTCTTCACGGAGTTCTACCGGGCCCCGAACGCGAAGGTGTTCGAGACCGGTACCGGGCTCGGCCTCGTCATCGTCAAGGACCTGGTGGAGCGCTTCGGGGGCACTCTGGCGGTTCAAAGCGTCGAGGGCGAGGGCACCACCTTCGCCGTGCGCTTCCCCATCGTCGCCGTCTGAGGATGAGGGCCCACCTCTGGGCACCAACACCTCCTGCATCGGTACCCGGTGCTCGGCCGACTCTGCCTGGCGGCGCATCCCATCACCCGTGAGATGACCTGTCGGCCTGGGCCGCGGATCCCCTCCGGTGCTGATCGGGCAGGCTCGAGCGAAGCTGGACCGCTCAGGACGGCGGCCGCTGCGCTGCTACGATGAGAGAGTGATGAACCTCGAAGGCGTCGCCGCCCGAGAATCGAGCCTCATGGCCTCCGCGTCACGTTGTGACCAGTTGACAGGTTCCCCCATCGGGAAGGAGTCAGCGCCTGGACCGGCCGCCCGGTTCACTGCCAGGACCGCATGAAGACGCCACCACTTCGCCTCCTGCTCGCCCTGCCGGTCGTCGCCGCGCTGATCCTGGGCATCGCCCTGACCTGGCTGGCCGCGGTGGCGGCCCGGACCCTGCGCGAGCGCGACGATGCCGTGCGGGAGGGCGTACTGGTGCGGCTCGGCCACGACCTGGAGGCGGAGCTGCGGGAAGCCGGGCCGGCCGACGCCCACGCGGCGGTCCGGAGCTTCCTGAGCGCCCACGCCGATGCACTGATCGGTGTCGAGGTGGCAGGCCCACAGCGTGTTCTCGTCAGGGAGGGCACGGTGGGCGCGGGGGCCGCCGAGAGGCGAGCGACCCTGGGCCCGGCGTGGCGCGGCGCCATGGGCGTGGAAGGGATGGGCCACGGTCCCGGTCGCGGCCCTCAGGCCCTGCTGCGCCTGCAGCCCAGCGCGACCCTCGGGACCTCGGGCCACCTGGCGCCCGTGATCGTGGCCGGGGCACTGATCGCCGCCGTGGCGCTCGCCGGGTTCTCCCTTCTTGGCGTGGCTGGTCTGGCGCAGCGGCAGAAGCTCGTCGCCATCCAGGCGGAGCGGCAGCGCCTCGAGGTGCTGGCCAGCGCCGGGGCGGGGCTCGCGCATCGCATCCGGAACCCGCTGGCCGGGATCAAGGGCACGGCCCAGCTCCTGATCGAAGGTGCCACGCCGCCTGTCGAGGGGCGGGCCAGGCGGATCCTGGAGGCCAGCGAGCGGATCGAGGCCCTGCTCGGCCGGCTCCTGGACTTCGCCCGGCCGCCGCTGCCCGATCCCGCCATGGTCGATCTCGCGGCACTGGCGGAGAGGGTTGCGGGTCGAACGGCAGGCCGGGCACGCCTCGCCCGGGTGGAGCCGGTCTCGGCGTGGGCGGATCCGGAGCACGTCGAGAGCATCGTCGAGGAGCTCATGGCCAATGCCCACGCCTTCGACCCGGGGGGCGTGATCGAGGTGACCGTCAGGCACGATGGCCGTCTCGCGGTCATCGAGGTGGCCGACCGGGGGCCCGGCCTCGCGCTCGACGCCGAGCGTGCCTTCGACCCGTACGTGACCACGCGCCCGGAGGGGACCGGGCTCGGCCTGCCGATCGTCCGGGCCCTCGCCCGGGCCAACGGAGGCGACGTGACGCTGACGGCCCGCTCGGATGGCGGGTGCGTCGCCAGGCTTGCTGTTCCGGCCCAGAGGCCCTGACGTGGCGCGCATCCTGGTGGCCGACGACGAGCCGTCCTTCCGGGAGCTGCTCGCGGACATCCTCGATGGGGCGGGTCACGAGGTCGTGGTGGTGCGGGATGGCGTCGAGGCGCTCGCGGCCCTGGAGCACGGCACCTTCGACCTCGTGCTCACCGACCAGCGGATGCCGCGCGCCAGCGGCCTCGACCTCCTGCATCGCACCCAGCGACTGGCTTCACGCCCGCCGGTGGTCGTGCTGACAGCGTTCGGCACGATCCCCGAGGCCGTCGAGGCCGTGCGCCTCGGCGCCGCTGACTACCTGACCAAGCCCATCGCGTCGCCGGCCGCGCTGCTCGCGGTGGTGAACCGCCTGCTCGCCGCGACCGTGACGGGCGAGACGCCGTTCGTCACCGAGGATCCTGCCCTCAAGGAGCTGCTGGGGCTCGTGGACACGGTCGCGCCCCGCGACGTGAGCGTCCTCGTCACTGGCGAGTCTGGCACCGGCAAGGAGCTGGTGGCGCGCCGGCTCCACGAACGCAGCATGAGGTCGTCAGGCCCCTTCATCGCGGTGAACTGCGCGGCGCTGCCCGAGTCGCTGGCCGAGAGCGAGCTGTTCGGACACGAGAAGGGCGCCTTCACGGGCGCGGATCGGCAACGGCGGGGGAGGTTCGAGGAGGCGGGCGGTGGGACGCTCTTCCTCGACGAGATCGGGGAGCTTCCGGCGGCAGTGCAGGCCAAGCTCCTGCGGGCGCTCGACGGACGGACGGTGCGGCGAGTCGGTGGGTCCGCCGAGATCCCGGTGGACGTACGCCTCGTCGCCGCCACCAACCGCGACCTGACCTCCGAGGCAGCCGC
>JALOLB010000325.1 GCA_025456225.1 Thermoanaerobaculaceae bacterium | reverse complement strand
CGTTGGGTGTGGTGGAGCCGGTGCGCGCTGCTCGCCCTCGCCTGCTGCGTGCTCGGCGCCCCGCCGGCGTCGGGCCAGGACGAGGCCACGGACGAGGAGGCCTACGAGTCCAACCTCGCCCAACAGCTCAGCAACCCGGTCGCCGCGCTGATCAGCCTGCCCCTGCAGCTCAACTTCGACCGGGGCATGGGGCCCGAGGACGACGGCGACCGGTTCCTTCTCAACGTCCAGCCGGTGGTGCCGTTCTCGCTGTCGCCGGAGTGGAACCTCATCTCGCGCACCATCCTGCCGGTCATCGACCAGCAGGACGCCGCGCCCGGGGGCGGCAGCCAGTTCGGGCTCGGCGACACCGTGCAGAGCCTGTTCTTCTCGCCGGCGAGGCCGACCGCCGGCGGGCTCATCTACGGCGTGGGCCCCGCCCTCCTGCTGCCGACCGCCACCGACTGGCGGCTCGGCACCGAGCAGTGGGCCGTGGGACCGACCGGCGTCGTGCTCAAACAACAGGGCCCCTGGACCTACGGCGCGCTCGCCAACCATCTGTGGTCGGTCGCGGGCGACAGCGAGCGGGCGAGCGTCAACGCCACCTTCCTCCAGCCCTTCGTCACCTACGTCACCCGGACGCACACCACCTTCGCGGTCAACACGGAGTCCACCTACGACTGGGGCAACGACCAGTGGACGGTGCCGCTCAACTGCTCCGTTTCGCAGCTCCTGAGAGTCGGCGGCCAGCTGCTGCAGGTGGGCATCGGCGCGCGCTACTGGGCGGAGGGCCCCGAGCTGGCGCCGGGCGGTTGGGGCGTTCGTCTCACCACGACGCTGCTGTTTCCGCGATGAGGGCCGGGAATGGCAGCCGGGCTCAGGGCCGATCGGCACCCCGCCTGGAGGCTCGCGCCGCGCGACCCGCGCCGCACCGGCGGCACGGCTCCGCCGCAGCGCGGGCCGGCAGCTCGGTGCGATCCCTCATGAAGGAGTACTCGACATGACCCGATCCCTCTGGTCGCTGGCGTCCGTCGTCCTGCTCGTCCCGTCGGCCGTGTCGTGGGCCGGGGAGCAGCCCCTGATCTGCTTCGGCAACGAACCGTTCTGGAGCCTCGAGCTCACCGAACCGGGGACGGCGCGCTTCTCGACGCCGGACTCTCCCCCCGTGGACTATCTCGGCGCCGCGAGCACGCTGGCGCCGCGAGCGGAGACAGTGTGGCGCGGCCGGGCGACCGCCGCCGACGGCGGCGAGCTGGTCGCCTTTCTCCGCGAGGGCCCGTGCAGCGACGGGATGTCCGAGACCGTGCACCCCTACTCGGTCAACGTCTCGCTGCCGGACGGGCGTCATCTCGGCGGCTGCTGCCGGGTGCCGGCAGCGCCGGCCACGGCTTCCGCGGCCGTGGAGGACGTGACCTGGCGGCTGACGGAGCTGCCTGGCCGGGAGCTCCCCGGGGCGGGCGAGCGGGAGGCCGTGACGATCCGTCTTGCGGACGGAAGCCTCACCGGCTTCTCGGGCTGCAACCAGCTCGTGGGGTCGTACAGCCTCGACGGCGGGACGCTCGTCCTCGGCCAGCTGGCAGGCACCATGATGGCGTGCCCGGAGCCGGCGCGGTCGACCGAGGATCAGTTCCTGAGAGCATTCTCCGGAAGGATGCAGGTCGTGGTCGAAGGCAGCCACCTGACCCTGGTGCCGGCATCGGGGGGCGACGCGCTGCGCTTCGAGCGCGAGGCGCCCCCGCGGATCGAGGGCGTCCGCTGGGAGGTCACCGGCTACAACAACGGGCGCCAGGCCGTGGTCGGCCCGAAGGCCGGCACCCGCCTGACCCTGGAGTTCCAGGACGGGCAGGTGTCGGGCGACAGCGGCTGCAACCGTTTCCACGGCTCGTTCACGGTGGAGGGGAACGCCCTCGCGATCGGGCCGCTGATGACCACCCGGATGGCCTGCGACGACGAGTCGATGGTCCAGGAGCAGCAGTTCCTCGCCGCGCTCGCGAGCGCCGCGACCTGGGACCTCGTGCGGGGGATGCTCGACGTCCATCGCGCCGACGGCGAGCGGGCGTTGTGGGCCACCCGGTTCAGCGAGTAGAGGTCACGGCGGCGATGGTGGTGGAGACCTGGGCGGGCGAATCAGGCTGCAGCGGGGCCGGGCTGCACGCCTGCCGCGTCGAGCGGGAGTGAACCGACGGGCGGCCGCGTCTTTCAAGGTACTTTCATGCCACGTTCTTGACTCTGCAGCGGCGAGACGCCATCCTGAGCGGGCTTCGCATCTCGACGAACCGGGTGTCTGGAGGTTGGAATGGAATCGCACAGGGTGTCTGCACACGTTCCGGCGGCCGCGGTTACCGCCGTCACCGCGGTCCTTCTGATCGCTGCCCTCGCCGTGCCGACGGCGTGGGCCCAGGAGCCCGAGTTCTACCACGCCTCCGAGGCCGAGCTCGCGGGGAAGCCGGTCTACTCGCCGTACGTCGGCCGCGCTTATCCCGACCAGGTCCTCTTCGGGGACACCCACTTCCACACCAACCTCTCCCCCGACGCGGGCATGATGGGCACCACTCTCGGGGTCGACGAGGCGTTCAGGTTCGCGCGCGGGGAGAAGGTGATCTCCAACACGGGTCTCCCCGTGCAGCTCGTCCGGCCCCTCGACTTCCTGGCGATCACCGACCACGCCGAGCTGATGGGCCTGCCGCAGATGATCCAATCTGCCGATCCGCGGCTGCTGGCCGACCAGTGGGGCAGGTGGATATTCGAGCAGTTCAACAGCGGCCGGGAGGGCCAGCTCGCGGGCTTCGCCAGCATGGTCCAGGCGGCGACCACCGGCGTCAACCCCATGGCGAGCAACGACGCGGCCAAGGGCGTCTGGATCGACCTCGTCGAGAAGGTCGAGACCTACAACGAGCCCGGGCGCTTCACCGCGATGACCGGCTGGGAGTGGACCTCCTCCCCGGGTGGCGACAACCTCCACCGTATCGTGCTGCTCGCCGATGGTTCGGAGACGACGGGCAAGATCGTGCCGTTTTCCGTGTTGGACAGCTCGGATCCGCAGGACCTGTGGGCCTTTCTGGCAAGCTACGAGGAGCGCTTCGGCGGCCGCGCCATCGCCTCGCCCCACAACGGCAACCTCTCGAACGGCCTGATGTTCAACCCCAAGAACTACCGCGGCGAGGACATCTCCGCGGAGTACGCGAAGCGGCGGATGCGCTGGGAGCCGCTGTACGAGATGACCCAGATGAAGGGCGACGAGGAGACGCATCCGCTCCTCTCTCCCGACGACGAGTTCGCCGACTTCGAGAACTGGGACGTCTCCAACCTCGACGGCTCCAAGCCGAAGGAGGACTGGATGCTCGAGTACGAGTACGCGCGTTCGGCGCTGCTGGTCGGGCTCGAGCTCGAGGCCAAGATCGGGGTCAACCCGTTCAAGTTCGGCATGTTCGGGGCCTCGGACACGCACACCGCGCTGGCCACGACCCGCGAGGAGAACTACTTCGGCAAGATGGCCGGGGCGGAGCCCTCCCCCGAGCGCTTCGCCAAGGTCGTGGTCCCCGCCCAGGATCCCGCGCTCGTCATCACGACCGTGCGGGAGCAGGCGGGGAGCCTGATGGCGGTGTGGGCGAGGGAGAACACCCGGCGGGAGATCTTCGACGCCATGGAGCGCAAGGAGGTCTACGGCACCACCGGCACCCGGATCAGGGTCAGGGTATTCGGCGGGTGGGAGTTCCGGCCGGGCGACGAGGCGACGCCCGATTTCGCCGCCCTGGGCTATCGCAAGGGCGTGCCGATGGGCGGCGACCTCCGCGGTGGGCCGGGCCGGCAGGCCCCCAGCTTCCTGGTCCGCGCCCTGCGCGATCCGGACGGGGCCAACCTCGACCGGATCCAGAT
>JALOLB010000107.1 GCA_025456225.1 Thermoanaerobaculaceae bacterium | reverse complement strand
CGCTCGTGGCGATCACCACGTACTGCAGCTCGTCCGTGAGGGTCACCTGGACCTTCGTGATGCGGGAGTCGTGGGCCTTCGCAGCCTGGTAGCCCTCGCGCACCATGGCGATCTTGTCCGCAAGCGGCGCCTCGGCGCACGGCCGGTCCATGGTGTAGAGCTGGTGCGGGAGCGCGACCTCCTTGAACGCCGGCAGCGTCACCGTCGCCGGCGTGCTGGCGATCGCCGCCGCCGTGAGCGCCGCCTGCTGCATGCGCTCGGGCGAGAGGTCGGACGAGTAGGCGAACCCCGTCTGCTGGCCCTTGAGCACCCGGATGCCCACCCCCAGCGTCACGTCCTCGGACGACTCCTTGATGATGTCATCCTCCATCGACACCGAGTTGGCCATCTTGTGCTCGAAGTAGAGGTCGGCGAAGTCGCCGCCCTTGGAGAGCGCGGTCGCCAGCACCTTCTTCATCACCTCCGGCCCCACGCCGAAGCGGCTTTGCAGCATCTCCATGCCGCTGGCCGGTACGCTGCCCGCCAGCAGCCGATCGGCGAAGAACGAGGAGGCGATCACCACCCCCGCTCCGCCGCCGGCGAGCTTGAGCAGCTCCCGTCGATCCAGTTCCTGCATGCCCTGCCTCCCTTTCCCCGGGGCGCACCCCGCGGCCATCGAGTTGTCATCGCAACCGAACGAACCCGCACCTCCGGCGGGTTCGGACTGCGTCTGCCCTGTCCTACGCATCCAGCCACCGATTGGTTCGCGCGGGCCATTCGCTCCGGCGTCCTCACCTCCGGCCTGGCGTGGGCGGCGGCGGCGCGAGCCTCGTGACCAGCGCGCCGTACAGCAGGAACTCGAGCAGCCCGCCGGCGAACCACTGCAGCGCCACCACGCCGGGGATCGGGAACAGCACGTACTGGTTGAGGTCCACCAGCAGCCCCGCGAGCAGGGCGAAGAAGAGCCCCCAGACAAGCCCCTCGCGCAGCGACCCGTCGCGCGCGAACCGCCCGTACCCCCAGACGAACAGCATCACGATCCCGGCTGTCAGCAGCAGCGACAGCCACATCGTGTCCGCGAGGTCCGGCCGCCGCAGGTGCGCCACCGAGGCGTTCGCCGCCCGCAGCACCACGAGGTGCACGAACGCGTTCCACGCAAGCGCCACGAGGAACAGGACCACCGAAGCCAGAAGGAATCGCCCAGGTCGCATGGATCACCTCAGCGCCGCCTCTCGGCGGTCGCCACGCAGCGTAGCGCAGCGGAGCAGCCACCACACCCAGGTCGGAGCGGAATGCCGGGGGCATCCGCGCCGCTTCCGGGTACGGTGCCGCCGTCGCCGCCGCCGATCTCGGGCGCCCGCCGGGAGCCCAAGGAGCCCGCTCCCGGCCCTGCTCGCGCACGTGCCGCGTCCCACGGTTGCGCGGATGCCGGGAACCGGCCGAGGGTTGCGAGCCGGCCACGGACGGCACGACAGCGATCCCGAGGCCGCCTACTGCTCCGGCAGGCCGTACCAGCGCATCACCGCCCGCACGAGGCCGTAGGCGTCGATGATGGGGATCGCCCTGCCGGCGACCAGCCTCCCGGCAGCGAAGAGCTCGTCGACCTCGAGGAGCCTGTCGGGCTCATCCTCGAGCAGCTCGCGCATCCGGGCGCGCTCGCTGGCAGAGAAGAGGATCTCCGCCTCCCACGCCTCGGGCTCACCCTCCACCGTCGACCACCCGTCGCTGCCGTCATAGCCGAGCTCGCGCCGGACCTGTCCCCCCTCACAGCGGGCAAAGGCGAAGTAGTCGGCCGTCGTCTGGCAGGCGAGAGCCAGCGCCGCTCCGTCCCGCGACGCCTTGACCACGGGTCCGATCTCGAAGTAGTCATCCGAGATCTTCCGCACGTGAAAAGCCCCATCGCCATCCCGCGTCCAGAGCCCGTAGAAGCTGCCCATGGGACCTCCCCGGTGCCAGGTCCGTCACTCTTGATACTCCTGGCCTCCGATTCGTTGCGCATAGTCTGCCATTCGGGGAGCTTCGAGCGCAAAGAGCCCGGGCCCGAGCTGGACTCCCCCCGTGGCCTGCACAGCACCTGACACCGCACCATCACCCGTCCTCCGGCCACGGCCCGACGCAAAGCGAGAGGCCCCGGCGGTGATCCGCCGGGGCCTTCCCGCATCAAGTGGTGTCGAGGTCAGGCGAGGTCGAAGCGGTCGAGGTTCATCACCTTGTCCCAGGCGGCCACGAAGTCGTGCACGAGCTTCTCCTTCGCGTCGTCGCAGGCGTAGACCTCGGCGAGGGCGCGGAGCTGGGAGCTCGAGCCGAACACGAGGTCGACGCGGGTGCCGGTCCACCTGAGTGCACCGGTCGCGCGATCGCGCCCCTCGTACAGCCCGTCGGTCGAGGACGGCTTCCACTCGGTGCCCATGTCGAGCAACTTGGCGAAGAAGTCGTTGGTCAGAACCCCGGGCCGCGTGGTGAAGACGCCGTGCGGGCTCTGGCCGACGTTGGCGCCGAGGACGCGCAGGCCGCCGACGAGGACCGTCATCTCGGGGGCGGTGAGGGTCAGGAGCTGCGCCCGGTCCACCAGCAGGTGCTCCGCCGGCCGGTCGAGCCCGGTCCGGAGGTAGTTGCGGAAGCCGTCGGCCTTCGGCTCGAGCACCGCGAAGGAGGCGGCGTCGGTCTGCTCCTGCGACGCGTCGGTCCGCCCCGGGGAGAAGGGAACCTCGATGTCGTACCCGGCGTCCTTCGCGGCCTGCTCGACGGCGGCGCAGCCGCCCAGGACGATCAGGTCGGCAAGGGAGACCTTCGTGCCGCCGGACTGTGAGTGGTTGAAGCTCCTCTGGATACCCTCCAGGACCTGGAGCACCTTGGCGAGCTGGGCCGGCTGGTTGGCCTCCCAGTCCTTCTGCGGCGCGAGGCGGATGCGCGCCCCGTTCGCCCCGCCGCGCTTGTCGGAGCCGCGGAACGTCGACGCCGACGCCCAGGCGGTGGACACCAGCTCCGGGATCGACAGCCCGGAGGCGAGGATCTGCTTCTTGAGCGCGGCGATGTCGTCCTTCCCGATCAGCTCGTGGTCGACCGCGGGGACGGGGTCCTGCCAGATCAGCTCCTCCGCCGGCACCTCGGGCCCGAGGTAGCGCGCGCGGGGACCCATGTCGCGGTGGGTCAGCTTGAACCAGGCGCGGGCGAAGGCGTCGGCGAACTCCTGAGGGTTCTTGTGGAAGCGGCGCGCGATGGGTCCGTAGATGGGGTCCATCCGCATCGCCATGTCCGCCGTCGTCATGATGGTCGTGACCCGCTTCGAGGGATCGTGGGCGGCCGGCGCGAGGTCCTTGTCGGCCGGGTTGACCGGGACCCACTGCCAGGCGCCGGCGGGGCTCTTCACCAGATCCCAGTCGTAACCGAACAGCATGTCGAAGTAGCCCATGTCCCACGTCGTCGGGTTCGGCGTCCATGCGCCTTCGATGCCGCTGGTGATGGCGTCGTCGCCCTTGCCGCTGCGATAGCTGCTGATCCAGCCAAGGCCCTGGGCCTCGAGACCCGCGGCCTCGGGCTCGCGGCCGACGTGCGTGGCCGCGGGAGCGGCGCCGTGGCACTTGCCGAAGGTGTGCCCGCCCGCGACGAGCGCGACGGTCTCCTCGTCGTTCATGGCCATCCGCGCGAACGTCTCGCGGATGTCGCGGCCGGACGCCAGCACGCTCGGCTGGCCGTTGGGACCCTCGGGGTTCACGTAGATCAGGCCCATCTGGACAGCGCCGAAGGGCCCCGTGAGCTCGCGGTCGCCGGTGTAGCGCTCGTCTCCGAGCCACTGGCTCTCGCTCCCCCAGTCGATGTCCTCCTCGGGCTCCCAGACGTCCTCGCGCCCGCCGGCGAAGCCGAACGTCTTGAACCCCATCGACTCCATGGCGCAGTTCCCGGCCAGGATCATGAGGTCGGCCCACGAGATCTTGCGGCCGTACTTCTGCTTGATCGCCCACAGCAGCCGGCGCGCCTTGTCGAGGTTGGCGTTGTCGGGCCAGCTACCGAGTGGCGCGAGGCGATGCGTCCCGGAGGCGGCGCCGCCGCGGCCGTCGCTGATGCGGTACGTGCCCGCGCTGTGCCACGCCATGCGGATGAACAGCCCGCCGTAGTGGCCGTAGTCCGCCGGCCACCAGTCCTGCGAGTCGGTCATCAGCGCGTAGAGATCGCGCTTCACGGCCTCCAGGTCGAGGCTCGCGAACTCCTTCGCGTAGTCGAACTCCTCGCCCATCGGGTTGGACAGGGGGGACTGCTGGTGGAGGATCCCCAGGTTGATCTGGTCCGGCCACCAGTCCCGGTTCGTCATTGGTTTGCGAGGTCGTCTGCCCGTCACCGGGCACGTGCTGGTGCTTTCAGACATGGTGCGTCTCCTTCCAGTCGATCGGTCCGTCCTTGAGCTGATGCTCGGTCAGCGGGTTTGCCGTCGCTCATTGGCGAAACGCCCGGGCCGGAACCGGTCGCCCGAGCGACCTCCGGCCGGACGGTGCTGTGTGCAAGGCACTGCGGACAGCGGCCCCAGTAGATCACCTCGGCCTCGTCGATCTCGAAGCCCGAGTTGTCGGCCGGGGTCAGGCACGGCGCCGCCCCGACGGCGCAGTCGACGTCCACCATCCGCCCGCAGGCACGGCAGATCAGGTGGTGATGGTTGTCGCCAGCCCGGTCCTCGTAGCGCGCCGGCGACCAGGCGGGCTGGATGCGCCGGATCAGGCCCCTGTCGGTCAGGAGGGCGAGGGTGTCGTACACCGCCTGACGCGAGATCGCGCCGATCTCGGCCCGCACGGCCTGGCCCACGTCGTCCGCCGTGCCGTGGGGATGACCCGACACCGCCGCGAGAACGGCCAGGCGCTGCGCCGTGACCTGCACACCGTGTCGGCGGAGCAGGGTGGCGATGTCGTCGTTCATCAAACAAGTATAATTCTAATATTGGACTCTGTCAAGTAACGGAGAGGGTCCGGTCTCCGCAAGGCCGGCTCCGCCGCCCCGGAAAATGCCTGGAGGGCCCGAGGTCCGCGCGGTGGGCGCTGGGCTGCTGCACAGTACGTGGGAATGGTGAGCGACGACTGCCACACGCAGATGTGACCGCACGAGTCTCCTGCGTCGCCGGACCGCGAGTCTCTGGAGGCTGGCTTCCGGCGCATCGACGAGGTCCTGGTGCGCCTTCACGAGTGGCGCTGGGAAAGCGTGACAGGGATCCTCGGCACGAGAAGCCTGTCGGGCGGGGCCAGGGAAATCCACGAGAAGCCCGTGAAGGACGAGCTGGCGGTTGATCAGGTCGAGCGGCTGCGGCGCCTAAGGCAGCCGGTTTGGAGGCCCTGGCACGGTTGACAGGGAGAGGCGGCAGGTAGTCGCTGCGTCGCCCACCCACGCTGCACGAAATGAGGTACGTGTGCAGCTCTGGACTCGAGAGGCAACCCGAACCGGCGGACGCAGTCCCCGTCCCGGACCGGGCTAGATCCACCTGCGGACCTTGGCCTGGTAGCGCCGGTACTCGTCGCCAAAGGCCTCCAGCAACATCGCCTCCTCGGCCGGAATGTAGTAGCAGTGCAGGAGTGGCGCCATGACCGCCGGCGCGAGCCATGGGCTCAACGTGCCGAGGCAGAACGCCTCGCCGCTCAGCGCGAGCATGATCGCGAGGTACATCGGGTTGCGACTGAGCGCAAACACGCCGCCGCTGACCAGCGAGCTGGCCACGCGGTCGGTCTGCAGCGTCGTGCGCCTCTGGGCGAACTGCGCGATCGCCAGCAGTGCGAGGACCATCCCGGCGCCCAGCGGCATCCAACCCAGCGGGCGCCACGATTGAGGGACCAGTGAGCACACCGGCGCGAAGCGGTCCAAGGCCCAGGCGACTGCTGACGCGGCGAGGAGGAGCGGCAGAGGTGGGACGCGCGGCCCGCGCCGGGAAGCGATGTCGCTTTCCATGAACCCGAGTGTACCCCTCCCGCGGACGCCTTCAGAGTGCAGGGGCGGATCGGGATCGGTGCCATTGACACCAACCCGACGCCTTCGAGCCGATCGAGCGGGTAGGCGCCATGCAACGAGAGCGCCATCGACCGTCCGGGGCGGCCCGAAGCGACGCCCTTGTGCCGGCTCGTTCAGGCGCACGGCACCGACGTCCGGGAGGCCCGGGAGGAACGGCTCGAGCAACAGCACGGCTTCTGGCGTACCGTCACCGACAAGCCAATCACCGCCTACCTCGGCGGCGACCTGCTCGAAAGTGGCAACGCGCGGGTGCGGGCACGCTGCCGGCCGGGATCACGGAAGTGGCGACACTCATCGCGACCGGGGACGGGTGCCGCAACCGCCCGCCGGGCTCGGCGTAGAAGCAGGAGGCGGAACGATGACACCTCCGACGCGACTCCGGCCGGCACCATGCCGCACCCCGATCCGGGCGATCCCCTCGCGACCGCTGCGGTCGGCCGAGGTCAGACGTCAGACCCGCGTCCGTCATCGCGAATCAAGCTCCGTTCAAGAGAGCCCCCTGGCCCGAAGCAGCCTCGCGCGGCGCGCCTGGTCCGGCTTCGGAGCTCACCGCGGCTGCACCACTTCCTTCCTGGAGGACCCGACATGCACTTCCTCATCCTGGGACATGACGGCACCGACCCCAACGCCCCGCAGCGCCGGCTGGCGGTCCGCGCCGCTCACCTCGCGCTATTCAAGGAGATGGTCGAGAAGGGCGTTTTCCTGTACGGCTCGGCCATCCTGAACGACGACGGCCAGATGGTCGGCTCGATGATCGTCGGTGACTTCCCCTCGCGCGCCGACCTGGAATCCCAGTGGCTGGTCCACGAGCCCTACGTCGTCGGCGAGGTGTGGAAGAAGGTGGAGATCCACCGCGCCCAGGTGCCGCCGCTGCTGCTGGCAGTCGACACTCCGTGACGGGGGATGCACCGATCAGATTAGGAACGCAGGCGACTCCGCCCGGCGCCCTGAGCTTCACTTTGCTTGACGGGATGTGACCCCCTCGCCTTGATGGACCCGGAGCAACAACCATGAGCACCCTCAGCCATATTCGCGTTTCCGGAAGGACACTCCTGGTGCAGATGGACCTGTCGAGCCCGGTGGCCAGGAGGCTGCTGGCTCTTCTCCCGATCCAGAGCACTGCCAACAATATTGGGGGCGAGATCTACTTCCGAGTCCCGGAAGCGGATATCGAGTACGACGGTACCCAGACCGAGGAGTTCCAGAAGGGAGACCTCGTTTACTGGCGCTCGCCCACCGGGGAACGGAAATACTCGATCGCTCTCTTCTACGGCAACACCCGGTTCAGCAACTGGCGCACGCCAACGGCATCCAGTCCCTGCGTCAAGGTCGGGTCAGTCGTCGCAGGGATGGACGATCTCGACACAGTTCAAACGGGTGAAGCCGTCCACTTCGGCCTGGAATGATCGGTCCGTCTCCCCGTGCATCCAGCAGGGTTCCTCATGGAGGAGTTCAAGCGGTGCCAGGAGCGGCGAACCTGCATCCGGTGACCTGCCACCCGAGCGCCTCAGCGAACCTTCTCCCCTTGGCATCCGTTTGCGAACCTGACAGGGGCTGGCTGGCCGACCCGGTGCCGGACGTGACCGGGCTCGCAGGCCCGCGCCCTCGACCAGGAGACCCGCATGCCAGACCAACTGTCGGAGCAGACGAGCAGCAACATCCAGGGCGCAACCCAGCGGTGCAGGGTGCTGGCAACTGTGGGCAGTCTGTTGCTCACGCCGTTCCTGCTGCAGCCCGCTGCGGTGTCAGCGTGCTCCACCGTCAAGCTGCAGCATGGCGATGCGCTCGTCTACGGCCACAACCTGAATGCCAACGGGGTGGATGTCCCCGGTCTGGTCTTCGTCAACAAGCGCGCCGTCTTCAAGAGGGGCCGCAGTTGGCGGGAGCTGATCGACAAGAACCAGGCCAACCCGTCGTCGCTCAGGTGGATCGCACGCCATGGCTCGGTCACCTTCAATACCTTCGGCAAGGACCTCCCGGACGGCGGCATGAACGAGGCCGGCCTGTACATCTGGGAGATGGGCCTGGGCAACGAGGAGGTCGTCTACCCCAGGTCCGAGTCCCTGCCGAAGATCAATCAGATGAACTGGATGCAGTACGTGCTCGACAACCACGCGACGCTCGACGAGGCGCTGAAGAGCGTGTCCGAGGTCGAGCTCGACGGCTGGGGATGGCACTTCTTCGTCGGGGACGCCACCGGCGACTGCGCCAGTATCGACTTCGTCGCCGGCAAGGTCGTCATCCATCGGGGCGCGACGATGCCTGTCCCGGGCCTCTTCAACGCCCTCTACGACCGTGAGGTCGAGGTTGCACGGTACTTCAAGGGGTTCGGCGGGCTCTACGAGCCGAACCTCGATGACCGCGAGGTGCCCCGGTTCGTCAAGACGGCGGTGATGCTCCGGGACTACCCTCCGACCGAGGACGCCGTGGCCTATGGCTTTCGAATCCTCGATCAGCTCACGGTGCGCGAGACACCCGACTGGTCCGTGATCTTCGACGCTCGCAGGGGAGGTGTGCACTTCAAGACGAGCCGCAACCCCGGGGTCAAGAGCTTCTCCATGAAGAGTCTCGACTTCTCGAACCGCACCCCGGTCATGGTCCTCGACATGGAGATCCAGGCCGGGGGCGACGTCACCGGAGCGTTCCGTCCCTTCTCCCACGCTGTGGTCCGCGATCTCATCGACCACCTGCCGCTTCCTCCGCAGTTCTACGGCTCAGGAGGGCTCACCAAGGCGGAGCTCGTCGACCGTCTGACCCATCACTGTGACGCCGCCGCCCTGCCCGAAGCCCAGCTCTTCAAGGGGATCTGGAGAACCGGGGCGACCGCGTCCACCCGGGACGTGAGCTGGGAGGTCGACATCCGGACCGAGGGAGACGCTGTCGTGGCGGAGGTCACCAGCTCCGGAGGCTCTGCAGACAGGACCCGCGTCGAGCATCTGCGCATGATCGACGACCGTCTGAGCTTTACCTTCCGAAGCAAGGCGACCGGGGCGGTGCTGGAGGCGACGAGCGTCCTCGACGGCGCCACGATGCGCATGCACTTGCGTGGCATCGAGGACGACCTCGGCACGATGGAGCTTCGCCGGCAGGAGTGATGGCCGCACGAAGGCCCGGGCCGCTCGTGCGACGGCACCGGCGGTCTGCCTGGGTCCGCCGTTCCTGACACGCCTCGAGCCTGGCGATGGCATCGTGGCGAGAGGTTCCGCTCTCCTTCACGCTGCTGGGGTGGTTCGCCACGGCCCTTGTTCGCCCTGACTCCCACGCTGGAAGCACCGAAGAGCATCAAGAGTGGCAGACAAGGCCGAGAAGCGCGTCAACGACATATCCTTGCAAAACATGGAATGATGATCCATATTTGCAAGGATGATTGTGCGCTCACTCACCCGGACCCTCACCGAGGCGCTGGCCGAGCGGCCCGCCGTGTGCCTCCTTGGCCCGCGTCAGGTCGGGAAGACCACGCTGGCACTGGATGTCGCGGCCGGGATGGACGCCCTGTATCTCGACCTCGAGTCGGAGCAGGACCGGGCCAGGCTCGCCGAGCCGGAGCTTTATCTCGAGCGGCATCTCGACCGCCTCGTCATCCTCGACGAGGTGCACCGGAGCCCGGGCCTCTTCCCGGTGCTGCGAGGCCTCATCGACCGCGCCCGGCGCGCCGGCGCGGGCCAGGGCCGCTATCTGCTCCTGGGCTCGGCCTCGCTCGACCTGCTTCGGCAGTCCGGCGAGTCGCTCGCGGGGCGGGTCCGTTACGTCGAGCTGTCGCCGTTCTCGGTGCTCGAGCCGACCGGGCACGCATCGGACGCGCTCTGGCTGCGCGGCGGCTTCCCCGACAGCCTGCTGGCTCCGACCGACGCCGCGAGCCAGCGCTGGCGCCAGGACCTCATCCGCACCTACCTGGAACGGGACATCCCCCAGCTCGGCCCACGCATCGCCGCCGAGACGCTCCGCCGCTTCTGGACCATGCTCGCCCACGCCCAGGGCGGGCTTCTGAACGCAGCCGGGCTGGCGCGAGGCCTCGGGGTCGACGTGAAGACCGCAACTCGCTACCTCGACCTCCTCGTCGACCTCTTCCTGGTGCGCCGGCTGCCCCCGTGGCACGCCAACGTCGGCAAGCGGCTCGTGAAGTCGCCCAAGGTGTACCTCCGGGACAGCGGGCTCCTGCACGCCCTGCTCGGCATTCCCGACCTGGAGACGCTCCTGGCACATCCCGTCCTGGGCCAGAGCTGGGAGGGCTTCGCGGTCGAGAACCTCCTCACCAGCGCGCCCGAGGGCGTGACCGGCCATTTCTACCGCACGAGCGGAGGCGCCGAGGTCGACCTGGTCCTCGTCTTCCCGAACGGCTCCTGCTGGGCCGTCGAGGTCAAGCGCAGCCTCAAGCCGCACGCGACCCGCGGCTTCCACGCCGCCTGTGCCGACCTCGCCCCAGCGAAACGGTTCATCGTGTATCCCGGTCGCGAGCGGTACCCGCTCGGCGAGGGCATCGAGGCCGTGACGCTGCCGGATCTCGCTGCGGAGCTGCATCAAGCCTGAAGGCGGATAGATGGCGGGTGGACTGAGGCGCCTGATTTTCAAAAGTGTCAAGAGTGGCGGGCCTGGCACTTGATCTGCCCCAACAGCCACCGCCAGCGCGGCGGCCCTGTTGCCAGCAAGCGTGCTACGCGCCTGGCAGCAGCCCAAGCTGGGTCAGGGCGGCGAGGTTGTCCCACGATGTCCACGTCTCGGCCACCTGGCCTCCCTCGAAGCGGTGCATGCCGATGATCACGATGTCCATGACCTTGCCCGTGGCGGGGAAGGGGCCGAGCGCTCCGCGCTGCGTGCCGACGCCTCTCGACCGCCACGCCACGAAGTCACCCTCGCCAATCAGGGACTCGAGCTCCTCCCGGTAGTCCGGGAACGTCGCCAGGTTGGAAAGGAGCCACGCGTGCATTGCCTCTCGCCCGCGGATCTCCTGGAGTGGCGGTGGCATCGCCTGACAGTGTCGGACGTAGCTCGGCGCCAGGGCGTCGGTGAAGCCTCCGACATTCCCCTCGCTCAGACGTGCGAGCATCCGCCTGACCGTCGCCTTGTTCCCCTCGACCCGGTTCTCTGGATTTGCCTTACTCACCATCATTCCCATCCCTCCTGGCCACGACGCCGCGGTCACGACGAGGCCGCCGCGACGACCTGCCCTCTCACGGACCTGGCCTGTCAACTCCTGGCGTCTCGCGGCGTCCAGTGCTTGTGCACGAGGAACCAGCCACGCAACACCAGTCTGATCGCACCAAGGGAATGATAGACCCGGAAGCAAATTGAATTGGGTACAAATCGGGTAATATCGGGTACACGGTATCCCATTCCATCCATTGTGACGTCTCTTGTGCGAGCCCCAGAGAGGTGACTCTGCTGGTGGAGCAGAAGCGTCCTGTTGCCCCGGGACAGCGGCCGGTCCACGACAGGAAGCGCACGGCGGCGCACAATAGATGGAATGGGATACCGTGTACCTATCTGGTGCTCGGCCTGGTCGCCCCCGGACGCGCCGAGGCCATCGTCAAAGGTGACCACGACCTTCTCGTCATCGAGGAGTTCCGGCAGGCGCGGATCCTGTCCCCACGCGGCTTCTGGGACCACAACGCCCATCCTGAGTGACACTGTCGTCGGGTGCCACCGCTCGCCGGGCGGGCAGGCTATGCCAGCCGGTTCCGGCGCAGCCTGCGCAGGAAAGCCTCGAGATCCTCCCGGTTGGGTGGCAGCTCTGGAAGTGGAGAGCTGGAGGCGGCTGCCTTGAGCTCATCCAGAGCCCGTCCGGCCCACCCGCGGGCCTGCTCCAGCTCCGCCGCTGCCAGCAATGTGCGCTCGCCGGCGCACTTGCGTTCGATCAACCCAGGCACCTCACGATGTCCGTAGACATGGGCCAGCATCGCCAGGTCCGTGATCAGCTCGCCTGTGCGCAACAGATGGGTGCCCGTCAACGCAGTGCGCAGCACGTACAGCAGCCGTTTTGCAGTTGGCGACCGCTCGAGCTCTCGAAGCTGCCCGCGGGCGAACCCGTCGTAGTGACGGAACGACCGTCGCGACAGGCTGGCTCGCACCAGCGGCCGGGCCTCCTCCAACAGCGCGCTGTCGACCAGAGTCGCGGTTCCCATGACCCTCTCGATGAAGTTCCCGTTGCCTGCCAGCATCCCCTCGAGCGCACGACCAATCTCGTTGCTGGTGTAGTCGATCTCCACGCCATCCACCACGTCTTGGCGGTCAGCCACGGGCGCAGGGGGATTGAAGCCCAGCAGATCCTCAGTGGGGACCACGTGGATGGCTTTCAGGTCCAGGTCGCTGTCGGGGGATGGAAAGCCATAGGCGTGCGCTCCGCTGAGGTAGACCACGACGTGCTCCCGACGTGCTCCCTCGGCATCGAGAACTTGGCGCGCCGCCGCCGCCTGCTGCGCGGTCATCAAGCCCCAGCCCGTCACTGATCCTCCCCCCAACCCACCGCTGGAGGCACTGGACACTGCTCCCCGAACGCGCCTGGCACCCGCGACAGGAAGCGCCTCGCCACCTCGACACCAACTCTGCGCAGCAGCGCGTCGGCCGCGGCTGCGTCCGGCCGATCTGGTAGCCGGGTGATCCGGCGGGCTTCCTCGAGGGCCGGCATCATGCTCTCGGCCTCCTGAAGGACTTCGGCCAGAGCGACCTGGCCGCGCTTGATGGCAAGCAGCCGGTCGCGGAGCTCGCCACCAACGGCGAACTGTGGCTCGCCGCTCTGCAGCCAGGTGGTGGCGGTCCAGATCAGGCGCAGGAGGTTGTAGGCGTTCTTCGGTCGCAGCTCACGCGGCAGGTCGAACTCGTGGGCCCGGGTGGCGGCGAAGCGCGCCAACGCCGCGAACTCGTTCCCGTCCAGAAGGCCCTGGTCGGCCAGCGAACGGTACAGTTGCTTGATCCACTGCCGGGCCTGATGCACCTGCTCGGCCGGCGTGCCTGCCAGCGCTCCGGAAGCCCCCACCAGCCGCTCCGCCACCCCGTCCAGGGTCATTGACGGGTCCAGGCGCAGCCACTCGAGCACCAGGCCGCGGTGCTCCGCCAGCCGCGCATGCTGCTCGAGGCGGCGCAACTGAGCCACCGCGTAGCGGCCGAAGCTACCGTAGATTTCGGCGGAAACGAAGG
>JALOLB010000106.1 GCA_025456225.1 Thermoanaerobaculaceae bacterium | reverse complement strand
AGGCCTCAGGTACTGCAGGACAGGCCTGGAAGGGTGGGGGAGCTGAGGCCTGAGGCCGGGTGGTTGGGAGGGCGGAAATCCTGAGGCCGGGTGCCGGGAGGGTGGGTCCCTGAGGCCTGCTTCTCCTGAGGCCTGAGGTCGGGCGGTTGGGAGGGCGGTGATCCTGAGGCCTGTCTCTCCTGAGGCCTGAGGCCGGGTGGTCGGGTGGGCGGAAGACCTGAGGCCTGGCGGGGGCGGGTGGGGGGGAGCTTGAGCCTTGAGCCTTGAGCCTGTAGCCTGGCCGGGTGGGGGAACGGTCCTACTACCTGGCGGGGCGGCTGCTGGCGCTGGCGTTTCGCCTGCTGGCCTGGACCTGGCGGGAGGAGGCGCGCTGCCGCGAGAAGCTGCCGCCCTCCTATGTGCTGGCGCTCTGGCACGGCCGCCTCATCGGCCTGATTCCCTTTCACCGCGACTGCCGCTGCGTGACCATGGCCAGCAAGTCGAGGGACGGCGCCCTGGCCGCCGGGTTCGTCGACGGCCTGGGTATGCACGCCACGCGCGGCTCCGCGTCGAAGGGCGGACGCGAGGCGTTCGGGCTGATGGAGCGGGCGCTCAGGGCCGGCGCGCCGTTCGCCGCCCTCACCGTGGACGGCCCGAAGGGCCCGTGGCGCCGCGTCAAGCCAGGGGTGCTGCTGCTCGCGCGGCGCATGAGGATCCCGGTCGTGCCGGTCACCCTCTCGTGCAACCGCTTCAAGCTCCTCCGCTCGTGGGACATGGGCATGATCCCGAAGCCCTTCGCGCGGGTCGTCGTGGAGTACGGCGACCCCATGGACCCGCACGCCCTCGGCACGCCGGCCGAGGCCGGCGAGCGCATCGGCGCGGCCATGGACGAGATCACGATGCGCCTCGATCGCGAGCTGGCGGGCCGGGAGCTCTGGCCGCCCCGCGAGACCCTCCCGCCCTACGATCCCTCAGCCGAGTAGTCTCTCGCGGCGGTGCCACGCCAGCAGGAACGGGAGCGCCACAAGACAGTGGATGGCCGCAAAGGCGACGCTCCACGAGTGGGAGGCGAACCCGGCCGCCAGTGCCGCCTTCGCCGGCACGCCAACGGTGGCGAGGGCCGCGGCCCAGCCGGCCTCCTGGGTCCCGAACGTGCCGACCGCGTTGAGCGGGAGGCTGGCGCCCAGCGCCGCCCCGATCATGCCGAGGAGGATCGAGTCTGGCGGCCACTCCAGGCCCATCCCCCTGAGCAGCACCACCGTGAGCTGCCAGATCCCGCCCCAGGTGGCCAGGGAGCAGGCCACCACGGAGACGGCTCGCCACGGGGAGTGGCTCACCTTCAGCAGCTCGTGGCGTACCTCCAGGAGCTGCCGCAGCACGCGGCGCCTCCAGGAGCCGCCCCGGCGCAGGTGCAGGGCGAGCCGGCGGGCCGAGCGTGTCGCGCGCAGGGTCAGGTAGCCGGCGAGGGCGGCCAGCGCGGCCACCGTCGCTGCGGTGAGCAGACCCGGCACCCGCATCCAGATCCCCACCCCCACGGCCCACGCCAGCAGCCCGCCAACGTCGAGGACGCGGGTGAGGACCAGGAACGACAGGCCGCGTACCGCCCCGGCCACCCCGGCCGCGCGCAGCGCCGGAAAGAACGCCAGCTCGCCCATGCGCATCGGCAGGACCGTGGTCGGGAGCTGCGCCGCGGCGATCACCGCCGTGGCGCGGAGAATCGGCAGGCGGCCACCGCTCAACAGCCCGAGGCGCACCCCCCGGCATGCCAGGACGAGCGTCGCCCAGGCGAAGGCGAGGCCGAGTGCCGGCAGCTCGGTGCGGCGGGCGAGGGCCAGCACCCGACCCGGGTGGGCCGCCCACAGCAGGACCGCCAGCAGCGCCGCCCCGGCGACCGCCGCGAGGACGGAGAGCAGGCGTCGCCTGCTCACCGCGCTTCCCGCTGGCGGCCGCGCATCTCGTCCAGCATGCGGCGGTTCACCGCCGTGAGGTCAGCGAGCGCTCCGAGCACGGCCAGTTGAACCCCTGTGATCGCCAGGACGGCGGCGGCGATGAGGGACTGCACGTGCCCTGCGGGCGAGATCTCGGTCAGGTAGTAGTAGCCGAACCTGCCGGCCAGGACCGCTGCCGGGACCCAGAAGAGGCACGCCAGGACCAGCAGGCTGCGCAGCGGCCGGTAGATGAAGACCAGCCGCAGCAGGGTGGCCAGGGAGATGAGGACGTACCCGATGTTGGTCCGGAAGAGGCGCGAGGGCCGCGACGTCTCGCGGGTGCGGATCGGCACCGAGCGCACCGCCAGCCCGGACTGCCCGGCCTGGATCAGCGTTTCGAGGGTGTAGGTGAACGTAGTGTAGCAGTTCAGGCGCGACGCGGCGCGGCGGGAGAAGGCGCGGAAGCCGGTGGTGGCGTCGGGCACCGGCACCCCCGACAGGAGCTGCACGACCCAGGCGCCGAGCCGTTGCAGCAGGCGCTTGGCGGGCGAGAAGTGCCCGAGGCTCCCGACCCCGCGGTCGCCCAGGACGATGTCGGCGTCGCCCGCCAGGATCGGCGCCACCAGGTCCGGGATGCACGACGGGTCGTACTGGCCGTCGGCGTCGGTGTTGACGATGACGTCGGCGCCCAGCTTGAGGGCGGCCTCCAGCCCGGTCGTGAAGGTGCGCGCGAGCCCCCGGTGGATCGGCAGGCGCACCACCTCGGCACCGGCGGCACGCGCGACCACGCCCGTGCGGTCGGTTGAACCGTCGTCCACCACGAGCACCTGGACCTCGTCGAAACCCGCCACGTGCCGCGGCAGCTCCGCGATGGCCGCGGGCAGGTGCTCCTCCTCGTTCCAGGCCGGAACCTGCACGACCAGCTTCATGTCTTCCTCCCCACCCACGCGAGGCCCGCAATGGCCAGGAGCCCGCTCAATGCCAGCGCCTTCACCACCCACGGCAGCCGCGCCGACAGCTCGAGCGTCGATGCGCCCCGGGAGACCGGCACGCAGCTCCAGACCTCGGCACACGGCAGGACCTGGGCCGCCTGGCCGTTGACCCGGGCCTGCCACAGCGCCGGCCGGTACTTGACCTGGACGAGCACCGTGCACGGGCCCGAGGCGGTCACGTCGAAGGCCAGGCGGTCGGTCGCGGCCTCCCGGATCGCCACCGCTCCGGGGCAGCGGTCCGCTCGCGGCTGCGTGTCTCCCGGCGGCCAGGTGAGCGAGGCGAACGCGGAGGCCTGCTCCCAGGCCCAGACCCGGGCGCCGCCCGCCTCGCTGATCAGCCGGAGGCCCGAGTGGTCCAGGGCCACGGGGAGCACCGACGGCGCACCGGCCGCGAGCACGAGCTCGGCCGCGGTCGGGCCGGTGACGACCGGCACGCCGAACCACCGCCACTGGTCGCTCTCGGCGGCCAGGGCGGGGTCGGCTGCCAGCGCCACCAACTGGCGACCGATCTGCAGCCAGGGGCCCCCTGTCAGCTCGCACCAGGTGGGCAGGCCGAGCCGGCACGCGCCGGCGTCGAGACGCAAGGTGTACCGGCGCAGCCCGGCCGCGTCGCCCGAACCGATGACGTCGGCGATCTCCACGCGCGAGAAGGCCTCGCCGGAGACCACGCGGACGGGAAGCGGCTCCACGAGGGTGCGGATCCCGAGCAGGGCCGCCGAGGGCGCGAGCGCCCGCGTCACCGAGATCGTGCCGCCAGACCCGGCCCCGAGGAGGGCGGCGTACCGAGGCTCGCCGTCGAAGAAGCTGGCGCGCACGTCCGGCAGCCCGGCGGCGGCCCCCACGTCCGGGGGCAGGCAGCCGAGCAGGCCCACGATCCGCCCGTCCGCGGGCGAGCTGGCTGGCGGCAGCGGAGCCGGCAGTGCCGCCTCGGAAGGAGTCGCGTAGGGAATGTGCCGTGCCGCGACGGGCAGCAGGCTCCAGAGCAGCAGGCCGGCAAGGGCGAGCGCCACCGGGGAGCGGCTCGGCTCGTCGAGCCCTCGCAGCAGTCGCCCCACGCCGAAGGCCGTCAGGGTGGCGGCAGCCAGGGCCACGATGCCGAGCGGTCGCTGCGCCAGGCCGACGCCTCGCAGCCAGGCGTCAGGTGCCAACGACGCCCCGAGCGCCACCAGCAGGGCTCCCCCCCAGATCGCACGTGGCCTGACGGGCCCCGCCAGCAGGCCGATGGCGGCGAGGGCCAGCGCACCGAGGCCAACGAACCCGCGCCCGTCCGCGGCGCGCTGGGCAGCCGGCGGGGCCGCCGGGTCGAGCTGAGGAGGTGGCAGCACCACCCTCGCCAGCCCGGCGAGGCGCGGCTCGGTCGACCCGGAGAGGACCGGCGCTCCGGGCTCCCGCCCGACCGCCAGCAACCACGCTCTCGGAGCCAGCACGGCCCCAGCCACGGTGCCGCCCAGCAGCAGTGCCACCAGCGCCCGGGAGGCGGGCGCCCGTCCATCGCCTCGGAGCACCGCAACGGCGGCCGCCAGGGCCACGAACGGGGCAACCGACGGCCCGCACAGGCCGAGGACCGCCAGCACGAGCGCCCAGCGTGCCAGGGAGTGGGCGAGCCCGCGCCGGGCGGCGCCCGCGGCCACCGCGACGGCGAGAGGCCCGAGCGCCAGCGCCGAGCCCTGCCAGTCAAGCCAGTGGCTGGCCACGGGCCCCGAGAGGGCATAGCACATGGCGCCGATTGCGGCGGGCCAGGGCTCGAGGTGGAAGCGCCGCAGCATCCACAGGCACGAGAGGAACGAGGCGGTCACCTGCAAGGCGATCAGTCCTGTCCAGGCGTGCCCTGGCCGAGCCAGCAGGACGGCGAGCAGTGGCAGCGGCGCGCCACCCTCGCGCGCCGACGCGAGCCACCCGGGGCGGCCGCCGCCGACCCACGGGTTCCACACCGCGAGGCCCACGAGGTCTCGCTCGAGCAGGCTCAGCCGCGTGCCCAGCTCGGTCGCAGCGCGCACCTGCTCCGGAGGAGGGGAGGGGAACGGTCCCCACTGGGCCCGCCAGGGCGCCTGCCCGCGCAGGCTGGCCTCCGGAGCCACCACCCGATGCAGGACGAGCGCCGGGTAGAGCACGCCCACCAGCACGGTGGTGAGAATCACCCAGGCGGCCGGCGATGAGCGCGTGCGCACGCCGCATTGTGACACGGCGGGAGCCACACGCCCGCCCACCCAGGCCTCAGGCCTCGGGCCTCAGACCTCAGGTCCGCCGCCCGCACGGCAGATCAGCTCCTCAGCGAATCTGGTTGTCAGCGCCCCCGCCCGCCACTGTTGTCTCGCTGACCGACTGACCTGCTGATGCGCTGAAACGCTGATGCGCTGGCTTTCCGAGTTGACACAGGTCGGTGAAGCGAAGATAATCCGCCGGCCTGGCGTGCCCAGGTAGCTCAGTTGGTAGAGCAGGGGACTGAAAATCCCCGTGTCGGCGGTTCAATTCCGTCCCTGGGCACCACGGAAACAACAGAAGCGGCGGGGGTTACACCCCGCCGCTCTTGCTTTTCGGGGAGGCTCTCGGATCGAAGTTCAAGGCCGGTTCAAGTCGTCGCCGGAGCGCTGCAGCTTTCCGACCCGTTCCCCCGGCGGTCGTGGGTGTGGCTCGGCCCGCGCGCGCGTAGGGGTCGACGCCCATGAATCAGGCCGTAGAGGGGCAGCTCAAGGAGGCTCGGCTCGCGCGCGCGTAGGGGTCGACGCGCGAGCAGGTCGTCATCCACGTCACCGCCTCGCGGCTCGGCTCGCGCGCGCGTAGGGGTCGACGCCAGTCGTAGATCGGGTAGGCGGTGATCCGGCCGGGGCTCGGCTCGCGCGCGCGTAGGGGTCGACGCTGCATCTTGAGACCCGAGGACACGCTAGAAGCCCCTGAGAGCCGTTCTGAAAGGCGAGGAGGAGTGGAGCCCCGGGCGGTGGCGGGATCGGGGCGGCCTGTGCCCGTCCCGCGGCACGCCGGCCCAAAGGAAAGCGGCCGGGTTGCCCCGGCCGCGGGTCGTGCGTTGCGAGGGGTCGGTCAGTGCTGCTCGTCGGGGTCGACGAAGTGCCCGTCCTCGAGCAGGGCCATCCGGAGCGCCTTGAGGAGGTCCTTCAGGGGCACCCCAAGGGCGTCCGCGTGCCGGCGCCAGTGGTCGACCGATCGGCCTTCCAGCGAGGCGACATCCACCAGCGCCTGCAGCTCGTCACGCTCGGCGGTGCAGGGGTCGGTCATCTCGTGACTGGCGATCGTGGCCACCAGCTCCTGCGCTCGCGCCGCCTTTCGAGCCCACTGCTGTTGATGCCGCAGGTCCCGCACGAGGCATTCCTTCAGTGCCGAAAACGTGGATATGCGTGGCACCCGCCCCAGGAAGCGGACGTGCTCCGTCTGGTCCGCCAGGAAGCCCTCGAGACAGTCGGCAAACCATCCCTCAACGGTGTACGTATGGCCTTCACTTTCCCCCACCGCCTCGCCGCGGTGCCGGCACAGTCGCTGGCCGATCCGCGCGATCCGCCCGAGCACGCGCCGCAGCTCGGCCGTTGCCTCGGCGAGCTCGGCCCGCGCCTTGACGAGGGCCACGGACTCCCGCGGGGCCTCCCGCAAGATCCAACCCACACCCGGGAACTCCCGCCTCGCTGCCTGTGTCTGGTGTCTCTCTCCCATGCCTTGCCTTGCCTTCCTGCCCCGGGCCGGTCAAGATGCCAGCGAGCGGGGTCAGCCTCCTACTGCGCCTCGTTCATGCCCACCCCGACGCCGGCCAGTGGCGGGGTGGGCGCTTCTACGCTGTGGCTGCCTGGTCAGCTCCCGGCGGCTGGTACACGCAGTCGCTCTGCATGACCTCCCGGATAGTCCTTGCGTCGATTCGACGCTGTCTGACCAGAAGGTGTGCGAGTTGGAACAGCTTGGGCAAGTTCGTCCCGAGCATCAGGGCCACCTTCATGGTCTGCCGCCGGTAGGCTCTCACCAGCCGTGCTTCGTCCTTGAATGTGCTCTCCGACTCCGCCGTCACCCCAAGACCCTTCCGGAAGATTTCCATGGCCTGGTCTCGATCGGTGGACGAGTGCCACCGCCCCTCACGGACCACGCGCTGCCTGGCGTCGGCGCCTTCGGGGCCCAAGTGAGTGGCGATGAAGGCCTCCGCGACCTCCCCCGCAAGAAGGACCCGTGCCGATCGGTAGGAGCGCCGCTTCTTGAATTTGCGCCATCGCGTCGGCTCCCAGTCGATCATCCGTCCCGCGACCTCCGCATCGTCGGCAACGTACTCCGCCACGAGCGGGACAAGTCCCTCGAGCTGCGAGACAAGGGCATGCGCCGCTTCATGTAGAGCAGTGTGCGCGTCCTCTGAGCGGAGGTAGGCGTTCCACGCCTGAGACCATGCCGTGAACTCTTCATCGGTCATCAGCGATCCCCTAGATGTCGAGTTCCTGAACGTAGTCTTCCCCAGCCGCTGCAGCGATCGCTGCGATGACATCGGAGGGTACCGCGCGGCCTTCGTCTTCCATGTCATCGATGGAATCGTAGATGGCGAAGTGCTCTTGGTTGCCCTGGTCGTCGACCGTCCACACCACATAGCTCCCGCTTGCCGTCACGGCGCCAAACCATGTGTTGTGGTTGCAGAACCCCGCATCAGCGAACTGCCAGGCATCACCTGGGTAGTCGGAAGCGAAGTCGCTCAGAAGCACCCGGCCCTTGAACGCCTTCCTGACCACGGTGCCGTCGTTGTCCAGATGGTGCGAGACGACGATTCGCTCCATGCCCTGTGGGTCGACCGTCTTCTCTCGGTCCTCGACCCACTCACGAAGCAGCCGTGACACCAGCGCCGAGACGCTGTCCGGTGCGAGCTTCTCGGCTCGCTGCCACATCTCGAGGTCTTCCTCCTTGACGTAGACGTTCTTGGTTGGCGCCATGTCGGTTCCCCTTTCACCTTTCCCAGCTTTCGTATCTCTGGTCTGGTGATAATAGTTATAATGCTCATACCATGGATTGTCAAGGAAGCAAGAAAGGGGAGCCGAACCGCCCCAGTATCCGCCGGGCGTCCGCAAGGGTTCAGTGTCGCGTCACCGGCTGAGGCTGCAAGACCGCCGCGGTAGCCTCGTCGACCGTCGCACCCGCGTCGAGGTACGGCTTCATCTCCTTCCCGAACTCGGCCAGGGTGCGGGCGAAGGCGCGCAGGGCGTTGAGGCGCTGCGCCACGACGAAGCCCACCTCAAACGCATCCGCTGGTGGCAGCCCCGCGACCCCCTGCAGCATGGCGGGGAGCCAGAAGGCGTACGCCGCCCGGTCCTCGGGGCTGCCCTGCACCCCGCCCCAGTAGCGCACCGACAGGTCAACCGCCCCGTCGAAGTCGCCGGAACGGAAGGCCAGCGCGACACGGTTGAGGAAGACATGCTCCGGCGATAGGGGCTGCTCGTCGCTCATCCGGTGTACCCGTCCGTTCTGGTGCCGGCGAGGGCGGCCTTGATTTGGCGCTGCAGGTCGGCGGGGTCGATCTTGAGGACGATGGGGAAGGTCATCGCGGCAGTGTCCTTCTTCAGGGCGTCGAGGGCCTGCCTGCCGGCGCTGATCCCGCTCACCATTCCCCGGCCGAATCCGCCGCTGATCTGGCCTTCCAGGGTCGTGCCCAGCTCCGCCAGGTAGGACTTGCTGGCCTGGGCCCCGGTCGCGGCCGCGACCGGGAGCTTTGTGGCCATCGCCTCGGCGAGCTTGGCCACGGCGCCCACCGATCCGTTCTCCCCCACGGCCGCTGCCAGGTCCTTGAACTCCTTCGGGATGTTGAGGCCCTTGTAGTCACGGGAGGCCGTCTCGAGGCTCGCCACCTTGTCGCCGAAGGCGTCGAAGAGCTGCCGGGCGCTCACCCCCTGTTGGGCCAGCTCGCGGAACTGCGTGGTGAGCTCCACCATGCCGACCTTCACGCCGCCAGCGGTGAGCACGCCGAACTGCTCACGCAGGGATGCGGCGCTGCCGGCGGCCTTGCTCAGGGCGTCGGCCGAGGCCGTGCCGAGACCGTGGATGGTGGCGCGGGCCTTCGTCGCCACCTCGGAGAGCCCGGTCAGGCCCCGCTTCACGAGGAGCGCCTTGTCGTACAAATCCGCGAGCCGGGCCGCGCTCTCCTTCGTCCTGGTGGCGCTCACGCGCCACTCGTCGCCGGTCAAGCCGAGCTGCCCGCGCAGCTTGATGAGGCTGTTGGATGTCTGGCGGAACAGCTCTTCGTTGGTCGCAAGCTGCACACCAAACGCCTTCGTGGGTCCCTCGGCCACCGTCGAGACGATGCGGCCGAGCTCGGGGAACATCTCGAGGGCGAGCTTGCCCACGGCGTTACCGAAGGAGAACGCGCTCGCGGCCATCGCGCCCATGCTGACCGCCGCGTCGGGGCCGAGCTTGCTGAAGTCCCTGACGGACAAGTTGAGCTTGCCATAGGCCCCGGCCGCGGTGACGGCCGACAGGCCCAGGGCGCTGACGGAGTTGACGAGGGCCGGGCTGATCCCGGCAGTGGTCGCAAACTCCTTGGAGATCCCGGCCACCTGCGCCGCGAGCTGCTGCGCCGCGAGGGCCGCCACGCCGAACTTCGGGGTCAAGCTCGTGTTCAGCGTGACGCCGGTTGCTGTGGCTCGCTGCCCGAACCCCCCGAGGCGCTGCTCGGCCTGGCCGAGCCCACCCTGGAACTGTGAGCTGTCGATTCCCAACCTCGCGAAGATGGACCCCAACGCAACTCCACCGGCCATGATGCTACCTCCCTGCCGCTGTCGCGGCGCCTGTGCTGGTGCTGCTCATGTGGTCGGCCTCGCTTCGCATTCGATGGTGCCGAAGTCGACGGTAGCCTGGCCACCCGAGACGTTGACGGAGAACTCAAACCCCTCAACGCGCCAGGTCGCCGCGGGGAGGGTGACGCTGTAGATGCTGCCGGCCTGCGTGATGGTCGCTGCGACCGCCCCCAGGGCCAGGTTCTGGCCGCGCTCCAACATCGGCAGGGCGACGATCGGCCGGAGCTTCAGGACCTGGGGCGGCGCGTCGGCGTAGCGCGCGAACTGGCGGGCCGCCACCTCGGAGCCGAACGTCACGGCGTCAGTGAGGCCCTGCTCGTACGCGTCCGCAAGGTCCCAGGCTTCCGCGCCCACCTCCACCTGGGAGGTCTCGGCGCCGTAGGCGGCATCGCCTTCCGGGGCGCCCAGGCTCGTCTGCTGCCCCGGCCCGTCGGGCCAGGCGCTGAGGGCCGCCGGCACCTCGAGGACGCGCGTCTCCCCGTAGCCCGGGTCGCCCGGCGACAGCGCTTCGATGGTGCGCGTCCGGGCGTTCGTCCAAATGGCCAGGCCCATGGTGCGGGGGCTGCTCGCCGAGACCGTCACCTCGGCGACGGTGGAGGGCTGGCTTTCGGTCTGCTGCCAGATGGCGATGGCGCGGTAGGCGTAGGCCCCGCCCGCCGCCACGTCGGCATCGTAGAGGACGAGGCGCCCCGGGCGGGCCGCGTCGGTCTCGGCGTTGGTGCCCTCGGCGATCTGCTGCCACTCCTCGGCCACGGGGTCGGCCACCTGGTCCGGCTTGGCCAGGGGTGTGGCAGCCGGCACCGGGTCGGTCGGATCGCCGTCGAGGTCCACCGCCGCGCCGACGACCAGGGTCGTGGGCGTCCCGCGCGGCACGGTGCCGCCGGTCGCGCTCATGCGGTAGGGGTCGGTGGGCGCCCCGGGGGCGGTGAGGATGCGCCGCTCCACCACGTAGCGCTCCGGCGGGATGGGCTCGGTCATCTCGACCGGCCACGCCCGGGTCACGCTGCCGCCGCCGCCGCGGATCTCCAGCTTCACGCCCGAGGCGCCAGCGTCAGAGGCCCTGAGCTCGGGGGGGTCGAGGGTCACTGCGAGGTTCACCTCGAGGGGCGTCTTGAGGGTGACGGTGGGACCGGTGAACTCGGGGGGGCCGTCCCGGAGGCGATCCTCCCTCACCTCCCACTCGAGGATGCGCTGCCAGTCCTCTTGTGCTTCGTGGGTGACCACCTCCAACGGGCTGATCCACACCGCCTGCTGTGGCTGGGCGGTGGCGTGGACCACCGACACACCCTTGATCGCCGTGCGCCAGTCACGGNNNCGGGCGGAGTCGAGAATTCGGTTTGTCGTGGTGTCGACCCGGTAGCCTCGGTCGCGGGCCGCCGTCACGTCCCCGACGGTCGGCGTGGTGTCGTAGATCACATAGCCCGATCGCTCCATCCGCCAGGACTGCGCCAGGTACGGCGGGTGGCACTTGTACCTGGTCCACCGCTCTTCGACCTTGACGAGGCCCCCGAGCTCGGAGACTTTCGGCAGCCAGACGTAGGCCCACGTTTCCCTTCGCTCGAAGAGCGGGAGCTTCGTCGCCTCGTCATACTCCCAGACCGACAGCTCGCGGCCTTTGATCCCGCGCAAGCTGGCGCCCGCCACTGACTCGCACATGGTTACTTCCTGCTCGACAATCAGCTCGCGGCGCTGGTTGATGTCCTGGTAGATCTCCTGGCGCATGACAATCCTGCTCGTCCCCGTGGTGAGGTTGTCGAGCGGGGGGTACTCGCCGAGGTCAAGCCAGCGGGTGAGGTTGGGGACGAGGGCCATGTCAGCTCCCTGCCGCGAGGGCCGCGGCGCTGGTGGTGGGGCACGGATCGGGGGAAATCGGGACATGTTCCGAATTGTTCCGAATTCGCCTAAGCCATTCGGAGCAAGCTACTTGACGCTCCGGGGATTCGGGACACAATCGAAACGCATTCGAAACACGCCCACTCTGTTCCACAACCACCCCCATTCGAGGATGCAAGCCCCGGTTGCACCTTCGTCCCCTCATCCCGCCCCTCCCGACTGTTCCACTGCCTCTTTTCGGGCCATTTCCCCCGCTGTCGTGGGTGTGGACGAGGGCAGAGCGCCGGTCTACAACGCCTCCCGCCTGGAGTTTGGAAGGGGCTATGGGGTGGCGGGGGCGATCAGACGAAGCCGAGATCATCGCTCCCTCCCGCTGGCCCATTCGCCCGCGCTGGGCCACGACAAAACGCCTCGCCGCTCGCGGTCTTCTTGTCGTGACACCGCTTGCACAGAGGCTGCCAGTTGCCGCGATCCCAGAACAACCCCTGATCCCCACGGTGCGGCACGATGTGGTCGACGACCGTTGCGGCCTCCGTCTCACTACGCGCCTGGCACGACACGCAGAGCGGGTGCTGGGCCAGGTAGTGCCTCGACGCCTTGGCCCAGCGCCGCGTGTAGCCGCGCTCGCTGGAGCTGCCGCGCCTTGCATCCCTCTCCCGGTGCACGACGGGTAGGCAGGCAGGGCAGTACCCGTGCCGCTCGCTCGTCAAGCCGGTGCGGCAGCGACGACACGGGCGAGGCGAGGAGGTTGGCATCAGTCCTCCAGTCCATCAAAGGTCAGGCGGGCTTGCGCCTCACGTTGTGCGATCTCGCCGCGCAGGTCATACAACTTCGTCGTCTCGACGCTGGCGTGTCCGAGCATGCGTTGCACGACGAGGAGGTCAACCCCCTTCGCCAGGAGCGAGGTCGCGCACGTCTTCCGCAGGGAGTGAGGGCTCAGCCCTGCCGGCAAGCCGGCTTGCTTCGCGCGGATCCCCACCACCCGGAAGATGGTGCGGGGTGCCAGTCGCTTGCCCCAGGACCTGGACGAGAGGCCGGTGAGGAGCGGTCCTGGGGCGATCCCGCGCACGTCAAGCCAGCGCTGCAGCACAGGCGCCGCGGCACCGAGGGGGAGCACCCTCTCGACCCCGCCCTTCCCGTGCACATGTACCGTGTCGGCCACCAGGTCAACGTCTCCCACGTCGAGGTTGACCATCTCCTCTCGTCGGAGTCCGCATGCCAGACCAAGCACCAAGATCGCTGCATCCCGGGCCCCGTCGGCGCCACCCCCGGCGCGGCACGCATCGAAGAGGGCGCGGATCTCCCCACTGCGCAACCAGACTCCCCGAGCGACCGCCCGGCCGCGCACCCGTGGCACGTCGGCCGCTCGTTCCATGGCCTCCCTCCCCATGAGCCCCAGGCGCCACGCCTCGCGCATCACCTGACGCCACGCCGAGAGCACACGGTTGACGGTCGCAGGGGCGTACTTTGCAGTCAGGACTTGACGAATCCTCACTGCATGCTGGTAGCCGAATCGATGAAAGGCCACGTTTTCACAGCGTTTCACGGGCCGCCCGAGCGCAATAGATGCCAGGAGAGTCAATGCGCAGCGCTGCGTTTGCCGACCCGCACCCTGTAGCCTTGCCAGATATGCCTGTGCTGGACTGACTTTCTCGGGTCCTGACTGCCCCTTAGTCCCGTGAATCAGCGTTTCATGACGTGGCCCCGGGGAGCTTGATGTGGCCTGCCTTCTTGGTCGACTGCTCGTCATCTGCGACGGGGTGGAGAATGCGGGGGCGGGGCGGCTGCCTGACGCCCGTCCCGCCCCCGCGCTGCCGGCCGGTGCACCAGGGCACGGCCCGGTGCTGGGGGTCCGTGCCCCCCGCGCGATGCGCGCACCTCGGCCGTCCACCTCGGTCATGCGTCTCGCTCCTGCGCAAGGGAAATCAAGGCGCGGACCCGACGCTGGAGCCGGGCCAGTCGCAGCGCCTTGGCGTCGGCATCGGCCTGGAGGTCTTCACGACGGTCACCCGGAGGGAGGTCCCCGTAGGACTCGAGAATGGCCTTCTGCTTGGGGTCGGTGGTCTGTTGGGCGAGCTCGCGACCGCTCGGCGACAGGTCGGAGAGGAGGAGCTTGCGCTCCGCCGCTTCGAGCTCGTTCGTGGCGTTGACGATCTTCGCGTTGGCATGGTTGAGTTCATCGTTGATGCGGGTCAAGTCGATCATCGTGGTCTTCTCCTACTTGAATTGCGCGCAGATGTTGGCCGGACGAGGCTGCCACGGCGGAAGCCAGACCGGGTTTTCGTTCGTCGTGTGCAGCAGCCAGAACAGGCCACCCGTGCGGGTTGGAGTTGCCTGCATGACGAGGTTCTCGCTCATGGTCGGATGCCCTGCACGGAGGCTTTGGTACCGGTCGTGCGGCTGGAGTGCGCCGTTGCGCCCGAAGCCGCCGCCATAGAACCCCCTGCCTTCGCACTCCCTCAGGCAGCCCGACAGGAACCCGACAAGATCGTCAGGGTCCTTCGGCAGTCGCGACGCCGCCGCCGTGGTGACGAGGATCGGCGCGCCGAAGCCCCACTCCACCCCGTTCCGATCACGGCGCAGACACCGCGCCACCGCGCTCAGGTCCAACGCCGCGCCGGACTCCACCAGTGCTTCCGGCCCGGCGACGGCCAGCGGGTACGGCACCCGCTCGCGGTCCACCTCGGCAGCGATCTCCTGACCTTCTGCCGCTTCGTGCTCGGCGCGCCGGCGCTCAAGCTCGGCCACCACCGCCGGTTTCTCAAGCATGGTCACCCCCCGCCTCGGCGAGGGCCTGCCGCCGGTGATCGGCGAAGCGCACACGATGGGCGGCTGCCGCCTCCCAGGCATCGGCGATGGGCGCCGAGTCCTCGCGCTCGAAGCCCACCGCCCCATCCGGAGTCAGGGTGCCGACGAACCTGAGGACGGGGAGCCGCCCGGGGAGGTTGGCCCGGCGCTCGGCCTCGGCGACGGCCGCGCCCACCCGCGAAAGTTCCCCGCTCAGCCGCTGGGCATCCTGCCGAATCTCCGACACCTGCACCTCGACCTTCGCGCGCGCATCGCGCAGCTTGGGCAGGGAGGCCAGGGCCTCGGCCCGGCGCGCCTCGGCGAGCTGCTCGTCGAGGCTGAGCACGATCGCCCGCAAGGTCCGGAGTCGGACCCTGATGCTGGTCGCCGAGGTCGAGATGCGCGTCAACGCCGTCTCCGCCTTCGCGGTGTCGCCGTCGACCAGCCCGGCCGCCAGCGCCGCCTCGGCCTCGAGCTTCTCGCTCTCGAGGGCGGCCTGGCGATCGATGAGGGCGCCGGCCTCCCGAAGCGCCGCGTCAAGCCTCGTCTGGACATCACTGATGTTTGGTGCGGTCGTCATCCGTCCACCTCCCGGGGCCAGCCCCAGGACGCCGCCAGCGCGTCGGCGCCGGCCTCCGTGGCCTCGCCCAGGCAGTGCGTCACCTCATGGAGGAAGAGGAATCCCAGGTAGCGCGGCGTTTGGCGGCAGGCGGCATTCACGTCCACCATCACGTAGTCGCCGCCGGGTCGGCTCTGCCCGTTGATGGAGGGTCCGGCCGGGCCCGCGATCCCATCGACGAGGTAGAGCTTCAACCCACCCTGCGCCCGGAAGTGCTGCTCAATCTGGCCTTGCGCGTCGGCTGGCAGGGCGTTCCACGCCTTCGCCGTGGCAGCCTCGACGACGCGCACCCGCGGGTCGTGCCACTCGAGCCCTGTCGCATGGGTCACGCGCAGCGACGTCCCGGGGAGGTCCATGGTGCCGACGGAGAGGGCGCCGACCTGGTTGGTGCCCGACGCCAGCCAGGTCTGCACCCGCTGGGCCGTCGAGCAGTTGTGGACGCCAGCCTCACCGCTCCGGCAGGGGCGTCCGGTTGTCTCACAAGTGCATCCACCACTCATCACATGGTCCCTTGCCCGCGTCGGCCGCGAGCTGCCCTATGGCCGGGCCGCACCTATGCGCCCGGTCACGTTCACGCGGGGGCGGGTATGCCCTCGAGCGTTCATCTCCCAAGCGAAATGGGGTCGTTGCCTTGTGCATCGCCGCTCGGATCGCCCGCCGCCAGCCGCGACGGCAGGCGAGGCGCCACAGGGGCGAGCCGAACCGCTCAGCCATCGGCCACCCCCCCGGACGGCGCGAGGCGTCGGTCGCGGCCGGTGAGCTCGACACGGATCCCTGACAGGACGCGGCTGGCCATCCGAGGGTGCCAGGCCCGAAGGGCGCTCGTGCTGAGGTTCGTCGTCGCCGCCGTGGCCAGGCACCCATCCCAGCGGGCCGCCACCAGCTCGGCCAGGACCGCCAGCGCGAAGTCGGTATCGCGCTCGGCCGCCAGGTCGTCGACCACGAGCACTTCGACGGAGCGCAGCCGCTTGGAGGTCTCGTCCCAGGTGTCGAAGGCTCTGGCTGCCGTCACGACATCCGCGGCCGCCCACCACTCGAGGGTTCGCCCAGCGAGCAGCAGCTCGCGGCAGATTGCCGCGACGGACCAGCTCTTTCCCGAGCCAACAGGGCCGAGGATCACGAGAGACTCTCTGAGCTTCGCCCACCGCTCGAGCTCGCGGCGCATGTCGGCGGGAAGGCTTGCGAGGGTGGCGGCATGATGGCGCCGCGGGACCTTCGCGCTGGTCAGCAGCTCGACGGTGTTCTCGGTCCGCCAGGTCGACTTGATCCGCTCGGCACAGGCCACGCAGAACCAGCCGTGCTCGCGGTCAGGGGGCACGAAACCGTGCAGGCGCCAGGCGTCGACGGTCGTCGCCCGATCCTGCAAGGCGAGACCACACTCCCCACACGCCGGGACGGGGCCACACTGCGGGAACCCCGCGTTGACGACTCGGACGGTGGTCTGGTCAGCCATCACACACCGCCCGCCGCGACCCGGACGAGGATAACGTCGTCGTCTTCGGTCTCATGAGCACCGGGCCCGGACAACTCAGTGGGGTGCTCGTCGGTCCAACGTCGGTTCCGAAGCCAGGTTGCCGCGTGTGGCATGTACTCAAGGCGCGAGGTCTTCCTGGTGGGTTGGCTCTCCCACCACCGCGCCACCCACCCAGGGGCCGCCGCGAGCGCTGCAGTGCGGTCCGCTGAGGTCATCGTTGCCCACGCTCGCTCTGCCTCCGCCTTCGCCACCCGCTTGGGATAGACGGCCCAGAAGGCGGCAAAGGAATGCGCGGCGTCGTCTGGTAGTGGCTGGCGAGCCTTGCTCCCACGGGTTGACGCCTTCCGGCCGTTGGAATGGGGAGTCAGGAGTCCGGAGTCAGGAGTCAGGAGTCCGGAGTCAGATGGGCCGGCCCTGTGCTCGCCCGATACTGGCACCGGGCCGGCACAGTGCTGACCCGGTGCAGGTATCCTGCTCTGGGGCTCGCGCATGTGTGGGCACTGGTGACGAGTGAAGTGGACGACCTGAATGTAGCGGCCCGAACCCACCTGGTAGCGCAAGATGAAAGCCGGGGTGCCATCGGGCTCGCGCTTGCTTTCAAGCTCTTGGAGTAGCGCTTCGATGTCGGCCTCGTGATCGTAGGGAAACAACTCGGCCTGAATGCGCTTCGGGCGGTCCTCGAGGCGTCCTTCGCGGTCCGCCATGCACCACAGCCCAGGGAACAAGTGCCTGGCAGCGTAGGAGCAATCCGCTAGCTGCTCGTTCTTGTACATCCCGGGCTTCAAGGAGCGGGCGCGCATCGGCCTGTCCTCATGCGGCCGGGCGGCACGGCTGCCCATCCGCGCCCTCGACGAACGCGCGGAGGGCGCTCTCCCTGTAGTACACCTTGCCGGCGATCTTCACCGCGGGGAACTCGAGGGTGCCCCGGCATCGCTTCGTTTCGATGGTCGTGGGAGCGATCCTGACGCCGTACTCACGCGCCAGGAACTCACTGGCCTCTGTGGTCAAGAAGTGCCGCTCAGCCATCCTTGCCTCCCGCCGGGAGTCTCGCTTCCGGCAGGGACAATCTCAGGCCAACAGGCACTGCATGTCAAGTGCAAACTACTGAAAACAGGTGCTTTATAGTTAACAGCCCGGCTGTTAACCGGGGTTCTGGACTTCTGGCCTTTGCCTCTTCTTGGAACCAAGAATCGATAGGACGCTGCTCTCCGTCACATGCCAGCCGTTCAACTCGCAGTCACGCATAATCCTCACTACCCGCTGCTTCCTCGGTTCCCCCTTGAACTCCTTCCGGTAGAGCGAATCGCGCTCGTGGATGTAGAGGTCGCGGTCTCTCCTCGACGCCTCGCCCTCTGTGCCGCCGTGGCGTGCTTTTCCGCCCTTGCTCGCGCCCTTCCGCACCCTGGCGAGGGGATCGGCACCGATGCGGGCACCCAGCACGCCCAGGACGATGCCGGACACGTAGGCCCCGGCCATCTCCCCAACCATCACTTCGGCGAGCTCGTCCGCATCCTTCTGGCTGAGCCGCTTCAGGAAGAAGCCTCCTTCCCGGCTCTCGGCGATCCTCTCTCTGAGATACTCGGGCAGCTCCCTGGCGGCAGAGAGGTGGGCAAATGCCCTCTTGAAGAAAGCAACGGGATCCCTCGGGTCTGGACCCGTCAGCTCGCGGGCGCCAGTCGTCACCTCCAGAAACCGAGCTTCGTACCACTCGAGCAGCCGTGCCAGGTCGTCCTCAGGGTTGCCGATCTGACCAAACATCGCGAGGCGCGGCACCTCGTCAGGGCAGAGAGTAGGAGAGTAGGTCGAGGATTTTGTCTTCGTCATGACGCCACCCCTGCCCATGCCGGGCGACAGCCCAGGATGGTGGCCTCCGCCGCCTGTGCGGTGGCGACAGCGATGATCTTCTTGACGGTGAGGTCGACGCCGAGGCGTACAAGCTCAGTGCTTTCCCGGGAGTAGAGCGCCGTCACACCACCGGGCCGGCTGTGCCCGAGGCTCGGCGCGATCACCTCAATGGGGACGCCGGCATGGAGGGCGTAGCTGGCGAAGCTCCGGCGCAGGTCGTGAACGGTCAACCCGGTCACTTCGGCCGCCTGCAGGAGCGCCTGATACCGCTTCCAGAGCGTGACAACGTGCCCGTCGGCGGCGGTCTTTGAAGGGAACACCCACACGGCATCCTCCTTCGCCTTCTCCTGGCGCTTTACCAGGAGGTCGACAACGGGCGGCGCAAGCGGTACCAGAAGCTCCCGCTTCGCCTTGGTGAACTCAGCCGGGATCGTCCAGAGCTTCTCTTCCAGGTCCAAGTCCGCCCATCGCGCCGTGAATCCGTTGTGAGAGCGGACGCCAGTTAGAAGCAACAGCTTGACCAGGTCGGACAGGTCCCGGTCGGGCTCGGCCGCGAGCACCTTCCACAACCGCTGCAACTCCGCAGGTTGCAGGAATCGCTTGCGGGCGTGCCCCTTTTCGCTGTTGGGCTCTGTCTCGGCCGCGGGGTTCTGGAGGGTCAAGCCGCGCACCCGCACCGCCCACGTCCACATCTTTCGAAGGAGGGCGCGGGTGCGGTTCGCTGCGATGGGGCCGCTCCGGTTCGTGATGGACGCGAGCCGCTGCGCCACTTCCTGCTGCGTGATGGTTGACAGCCGCCGGTTCTCCCACTCCTTCAAGTAGCACCGCCACCGCTTCTCATCGGTTGGCCACGAGCGCTTGCGGGGTTTGGCGTACTCCTCGAGGAAGAGCGTCCACAGCTCCCCGAGCGTCATTTCCGCGCGAAGCTGCCGCCGCTGCAGCGCCGGGTCGACGCCTTGCGTCTGCTGGGCGTTGAGAGCCTTCGCCCGCTTGCGGGCGCCTTCGATCTTGACCTCATCGGGGTAGGGGCCGATGCGTTCCCGGACGGTCCTCGAGTTCACCCACTTGACCCAGTAGAACACCTTCGCACCTGAGGGCATGACGGTGAGAACAAGGCCCGGGGTCAAGGGGTCTCGAATGTCGTATCTGCGCCCTGGAATGGGCTCAGCCTTGTTGAACTTGGCGACCGTGAAAGGGTTCTCGCTCATCATGACCTCCGCGCCGTCCCTTGAACCGCCTCCGAGTGGGACGGTTCAAGGCCGGTTCAAGGAGGGGTCACAAACTGAAACATAGAAGCCCTTGAACCGCCAGACATAAGCTAGGTGTAACCAGTGTGAAAGTCAAGGAATTAGGAACGGGACACGGGGACCACAAGCCAAGGCAAACACCTACAGGCGATATGGAATCGGTCTGAAAATCCCCGTGTCGGCGGTTCAATTCCGTCCCTGGGCACCACTCGAATCACGACCCCGCTCGGCGGGGTCTTTCATTTTCAGGCCCCTGCTCTCGGGGGTTCGGGGGGCGGAGCCCCCTGATCGTGACGTCAGGGGACGTCCCAGAGCGCCGCGACAGCCGCCGGGATCACCCCTTGACAGGAGACAAATGAAGCTCCCAGACTGGCGACAACCATGGCTGACACAGGCGCGACAGTCAGACTCCTCCACATCACGGATACCCACCTCTGGCCCCACGACGTGCGTCCACCACGTTTCGTGATTCCGATCGAGGGCCACGCCCCGGCTCCCTGGTCGGCGATCTGGCAGCTCGTCGGGTGGGAGGCGCCCGACGCGGTGCTCTGGACGGGGGACGTCGCGACCGCGCAGTCGAGAAAGGCCTACGAGCTGGCCAACGAGCAGCTCGAGCCGGAGGTCGGGAGCATCGGGGTCGTGCGCCGGCACCGGACCGGGGTCCCGGTCGTCGTGGTGCCCGGGAACCACGACCACTACGTCGTCAACGACGGGTGGGTCGCCTACCGCCCGGGCGCGACGATGTACGAGGAGCGGGTCGGGAGCTCCCGGGCGACCGTGGTGTTCCGCCGGCTGCGGGGAAGGGACTGCTTCTTCTTCTGCCTCGACTCCTCGGCCGGGATCAACGTCGCCGAGTCCCTGGCCCTCGCGCCGGGCAGATTGAGGAAGGCCGACGTGCCGGTGGTGGAGAGCTGGATGGACGTGGCGCGTCACGGCGGGCAGCTCGACGGCGAGGACGTGACCCCCGAGCGGCTCCTCGCGGCGACCAACGTCCTCCTGCTGCACCACGACCTGACTTCGAGCTCTTCGGTCGCGGCAGGCTGGACGCGCGTCAGAAGCGGGCGTTGCGGCGCGACGGCCTCCTGCGGGCCGAGTCGGTTCAAGTGTCTCGCCCGGGCACGGCCGCGCAGCACGGCGCCGGCGCCCACGGCGTCCACCTGATCGAGGTCGGGGCGAGCGTCTCGATCACGCACCTGTGTTTCGACGGCCAGGCATTCGCCGCGGAGCCGGGCCCGCAAGTCAGGCGCGCGTGAGCGCGGCGTCGATCGTCAGGCGCGCCCGGTCCAGGCGCAGGTCGACCAGGCGGTAGCGTTCGGCAAACGCCCCGCGGCCGAGATGCCGCTCCAGCTCGGCATGCAGGAGGCCAAGCTCGTACCTGGCGTCGGCGCTCTCCATCACGGCGAAGTGGAGCGTGGCGATGGTCGGGGCGACCCCGCCCCTGGAGGTACTGAGGTAGTCGGCCCACCCGTTGAGCGTGGCGCGCAGGGCGAGGAGCCGCGAGAAGCCGTGCGTGCGGCCGGTGGGCGCAACGGCAAAGGTCGTCGCCCCCTCGCGCTGCGCAGCCGTCAGGGCGTCCAGGATGGCGGAACGGAACACCTCCTCGTCGAGGCGGCCGCGGAGCCAGTCCGGGTACAGCACGACCAGGGGAACCGGCCGGGGGGCCTGGACCTCGGCAAGGGTGAGTCGGGTCTCGCCGAGGCGGACCGAGCGCTCGACCCACGTCGCGGCATGGGCGCGCCCGAAGCTCTCGAGCCCGCCGCGCGAGACGCACAGAGCGTGCACGGGAAGGTCAAACACCGACTGCTGCCCCACGTGCAGCTCGAGGCGCGCAGGGGCCTGGGTCGCGCCGGCGGTGGCGTTCGGGCTGCCGGCCAGGATCGCCGCGGCGAGGGTCGCGATCCTGTCGCCCAGGGCGGGGAGTGGACCGCTCGTGGCGTCGAACCACTGGGAGGCGCTGAGGAAGTACTCCAGGCTCGGGCTGAGGACGAGGGCCTCGACCCGGATCGCCAGGATCGGGATCCTCTTGGAGACCGCCCGCTCGACCTCCCGCAGGACGTGGGGGGAGAGGTTCGCGGCGGTGCTCAGGAGCAGGAGCACGAGGCGTGACTCGTTGATCCCCGTGATGATCGCCTCGGCGTAGTCGGCGCTCGCCGGGACGTCGTCGGGCGCCAGCCAGGTCGAGATCCCGGCCCGCTCGCAGGCGGCCCGGAGCTCCTCGGCGAAGGAGCGCTGCGGGGTCGCGTAGCTGATGAAGACGTCGCCTGCCACTGGGCTCACCTCGCGGTCGGCGCGGGCGCCGGGCCCGCCACGCCTCCGCTGTCCGACTCTATCACCGCTCGGCGCCGCTTCCTGCGCCCGAGCGCCCTGTGGAGGTCTCGCGGTTGAGCTTGAAGCGGGGATGCCAGCCGAGCGCCTCCAGCGCCTCCCGGACCGCGCCGTCCCGGTCGAGGCAGTAGGCGACGAGGACCGGCCTCGGCCGGGGGATGTTGAAGACGTTGCTGAGCTTGGCGAGTTGGATCGTTCCGTGGCCGATGCTCGGCAGGACCTTCGCCGCCGCCTCGAGGATGTGGCCGGGCTCGAGGTCGACGATCCACTTGCCGAGGCTCCGCTCGCGCCTCGAGACGTCACCGAAGGCGGCGATCTTGAAGCCCCTCTCGCGCAGAAAGATCCAGTGCACGTCGATGCGGACCTCGATGGGCCAGCCGGCGGCGCGGATCTGCTCGTGCAGCCAACCCACCGCCTGGGCGGGGGTGAACCGGGCCTCACCGGGCGCCACCACCGGAGGCTCCGCCCCCATCAGTCCCGACGCCTCGGGCCGTAGAGCAGCCGCACGTCCTTCGTCCAGCGGATGCAGGTGTCCGGGAGCGGCGCGCCGAGCACGAGCTCGGGGTCCTCGGCCATCAGCCCGCCGGGCTCCGAGTCGGCCACGTGCGGCTGCCGCCACGCGTCCCACCACTCGCCGAGGGCGTGAAGGAGCTCGGGTGGCCACTCGCGCAGGGGCCTGAACTCGGACGGCCACACGACCTGCCTGAAGAAGTCGTCGGGGCCGTAGAAGAAGCGCAGGCACACCGGGTGGGTCGGGGGGATCCGCACGAGCGTCAGGTAGCGGGCGGTGCGGGTCGACCGCAGCCACTGGCGGACCAGGACGCGCCCGGACCGCCAGTCCACGATCGGGACCAGGCAGGCGTTTCTCCCGAGCGACACCCGCGGCCGGTTGTGGAGCTTGACCGCCAGCATCCCGCCTCCCCGCGTCGGGCTCATGAGCCGACCTGCCTGACAGGATATCCCAGACCAACGGGTCCACCTTCAGTCCTCCGCATGCCCTGTCTTCCGACGTTCCCAGCGCGAGCGGGAGGTGGGCGTCGCGCTCCGCGCGGCGCATCGCGGCCCGCCCGGCCGCGCCCGCCGTGCGGTCTGTCGGGGGTACTGCCCGGGCATGGGCGAAACCGCCGCCGGAAGTCACTCGTATCCCTGCGAGGAAGCCCTGCGCAACGAAAACCGCGGGCGGAGCGTCCAATGCAAGGGAGCTGTGAAAGGGAGTGAGCATGACGAGAGCCATGAACGCTGCGATGGGGTTGGCGATGGGGGTGGTGGCGACGGTGGTCTCGGGGCAGTCCAGCCCGGGAGATCGTATCGGCCGGGTTGAGAGTGGGCTCGCACCCGGGCTGCAGATCGGCGCGAGCTCTGCCTGGACGCTTGGGGACCGGCTGGCACACCACAAGGTCCCGGGGCTTTCGATTGCCGTCATCAACGGCGGAAAGGTCGAGTGGAGCAGGCAGTACGGTGTGCGCGACGCGAAGACGGGAGAGCCGGTCGGCGCGGACACGCTATTTCAGGTCGCCTCGATCACCAAGCCGGTCACCGCGACGGTGGCGCTGAAGCTCGTGGAGAAGGGGATTCTCGACCTCGACCGCGACGTGAACGGGTACCTCAAGTCGTGGAAGGTGCCGGAGAACGAGCTCACGCGGGAGCAGAAGGTCACCCTGCGCCGCCTCCTCTCCCACAGCGCGGGGCTCACCGTCAGCGGCTTCCGGGGCTACGCCGCGGGCGAGGCGGTGCCGAGCATGCTCCAGGTGCTCGACGGCACGCCGCCCGCCAACTCTGCGCCCATTCGCGTCGATCAGAAGCCGGGGAGCGGCTTCCGCTACTCGGGCGGCGGGTACACGGTGCTGCAGGTGCTGATCGAGGACGTCACCGGCCGATCCCTGGCGGACCTCACCGAGGAGGTGGTTCTCAAGCCGGCTGGGATGACCCACAGCTCCATGGCCGATCCGCTTCCCGCGGGGCTGGCCGGGCTGCGGTCGTCGGCGCACCGACAGGACGGGACGCCCTTCCCCGGACACTCCTTCCTCCTCGGCGGCTCCGCGTGCTGCGGCCTGTGGACGACGGCGGGCGACCTGGCGTCGTTCGCGGTCGAGACCGGGCGCGCGCTGCGCGGCGAGAGCTCGGCCATGCTCACCCCCGCCATGGCGAAGGCGATGGTGGTGCCCACCAACTCGGAGAGCCAGGGCCTGGGCTGGAGGCTCGAACGTCATGGGAAGGTCGCCTATCTCAGTCACGGCGGCGGCAACCCGGGATTCTCGTCGTTCCTCATCTTCCATCCGACCGCCGGATACGGCGTCGCCATCGTGACCAACGCGGACGGCGGCCACCGGCTGGCCCGGGAGATCGTCCAGAGCGTCGCCAGGGAGTACGGCTGGGAGGGGATGGAGCCCAGGCGGTTCGCATCCGCCGAGGCGTTCATCGACGAGATCCGGGGCATGGTGCGGGCCAACCCCAATGACCTGGACGTGAGCGAAGGGAGCCTGAACCGGATCGGCTACGAGCTGGCCGGCGATGGTCAGGCCGACGCGGCGCTGCGGGTCTTCGCTCTCAACGCCGAGTTGCGCCCCCGGTCGGCCAACTGCCAGGACAGCCTCGCCGAGGCCCACGAGACGAGCGGTAACTTCGCCGCCGCGATCCAGGGCTACAGGAAGGCCGTCGAGCTCCTCGACCGCTTCCCCGACCAGAACAAGGGGTACGCCGGATACCGGGAGAGGACGCTGGTCAAGATCGGCGAGCTGGAGGAGAAGGCCAGGAAGGAACGACGGTGAGCGGAACGGGGCGCCGATGTAGCCCTGCACCTCTCGTGTCTGATCGGTGGGCTGTACCGCCTGTACCACGTCGCTCCCGACTGGCCCCGCGACATGGAACCGGTGAGACCTCTGTTCAACGACTTCCTGGGTTCCATCACCACCGGGCATGACGCGTCCGCTCGGTCCTGATCCCGCAGAGGAGAGACCGTGACAAGACAAACGCTTCCGGTTGTCGTGCTCGTCGTGGCTGTGACGGCTGGCGCCTGGGGTGCCGAGCCGGGGCCACAGGTCGACGTCCCCGACTACTCGCAGAGCGAGCGGTCTGCCGTGCCCGAGGCGTACCGCTGGCGTCTCGAGGACATCTACCCGACGGTGGCAGCGTGGCAGTCGGAGATGACGGAGGTCCGGCGCGACCTGGGCCGTCTCGAGTTGCTGCTGCAGGGGTGCGCCGGAGGCTCCCGGCGCCTGGCCGACGGCCTCGAGCTCCACGAGAGCCTCGCACGACGCCTGGCGAGGCTCGTGGGGTGCGCGTCCCTCCGGAGCCAGGTGCAGTGGAGCGACGCCCGGTCTCGGGACATGCAGGGGGAGGCCAACCAGCTCCAGGTCGCGCTGGACGCCCAGGCGGCCGCCCTGGACGGTTGCATCCTGCAGGCGGACGAGACGACGTTGGTGGAGGATCCCGCCGTCCGGGGCAGGCTGGACCCCTACCGCAGCCGTCTGCAGCGGGTCCTGGCCGGCCGGGCCCACAGCCTTTCCGCCGACGCCGCACAGGTCGCATCCCGGGTCGGGCTGTTCTCGGATGGTTCCAGGGTCGCCGCCGAGTGCCTGCGGGACCTGGACATGCCCCGGGCCGAGGTCATCCTTCCTGAGGGCGGGAAGCTGCCCCTGACCTGGGAGAGCTGGCGGAAGCTCTCCGGTTCGCCCGTCGGGGCCGAGCGCCGGGCGGTCGCCGAAGCGGGACCCCTGAACCGGAAGCGCTTCGAGAACACGTTCGCGGCCCTGCTCGACACCAGTGTGAAGCGGGACCTCTTCCAGGCGTCGATCCGCCGGTTTCCGGACTGCCTCTCGGCCGAGCTGGACCGCTACGGTGTGCCGCCGGCCTTGTACCGCACCATGGTGCAGACCGTGCGCGGGCACCTCGACCCGTACCACCGATTCCTGCGGCTGCGCAGGAGCATCCTGGGGCTCCAGGAGCTCCACCCCTACGATGACGACCTGCCGACCGTGCCCGACCAGGAGCTGCGCGTGGGCTTCGACGAGGCGCGTCGGCTGACCGAGGCCTCGCTCCGGCCTCTCGGATCGGAGTACGCCAGCCTCGTACGCCAGGCGTTCGAGGCCCGCTGGTTCGACGTGTACGGGCACAGGGACAGGATGAGCTTTGGCTCCGCGCAGTCGGTCATGGGCGTGCATCCCTTCATCGGTCTCGACTATCGCGGCAGCTACTTCGACGTGATCACCGTGACCCACGAGCTGGGCCACGCCCTGAGCTTCCACCTGGCCGAGCAGTCGCAGCCCTTCGCGGCCAACGAGATCGTCTGGTTCGCCTCGGAGATCCCCAGCACCTTCAACGAGATCCTGCTCATGACGTCCCTCGTGGAGCAGGCGGGGGACGACCGCAGCAAGCTCGCCATGCTCTCGCAGCTCCTGGAGAGGATCAACGTCCTGCTCTTCTTCGACGCCAGGTATGCCGAGTTGCAGCTCGCCATGCACGAGCACGTGGAGGCAGGAGGCACGCTCACCCCGGAGTGGCTCAACGCGAAGCAGCTCGAGCTGGCGCGCCACTACCTGGGTCACGACCGCGGGATCATGGTGGTGGACGAGTACGTCCAGAGCGAGTGGAACCATCCCAGCAACTACTTCTCGCCGTTCCAGGGCTACTTCTACGTGGTCGGGGCCGTGGTTTCCCTGGCGCTCGTGGACGAGGTCCGCGGCGGCGGAGAGGCTGCCGCGCGATACATGAGCTTCCTCAAGTCGGGCAGCAGTCGGCCGATCCTCGAGGTCCTGCAGGAGATGGGCATCGACCTGAGCACGCCACAGCCCTACCTGCAGGCGCTGGCGGCGTACGACAGGCTGGTGGGCCGGATGGAAACGCTCCAGGCCCGGTTGCAAGACCGGGCGAAGTAGCCGGCTCCGGCTGCCATACCACGCGCTCGCGGCGACCCCGGACTGACGCGGGCGGCCAGGTCGCCGCGGGACGGGTGAGAGATCGCATCGGGTGGGCGACAATGGGGCGTCGGCGGGGCTCACGAGGCATCCGCCGGGAGGGTGGGGGAGCGATGGCTGGAGACGAGGAGCGCAGCGGGGCCGGGGATCGGATTCTCCGGCACGGGCCGGAGGACGAGACGCGGTTCGAGACAGCAGCCGGGGACGAGGCGTCGATCGAGCAGATCGGGGCGCACGTCGAGCGCCACGTGGGGCCTGTGGATCGGGTCTTCCACGAGCTGATCTCCGATCTCGTGCACGTCGACGTGCACCATGTCGCACCGGGGGACGGTCGCCCGTTCCACACGCTGGTGACGAGCGGCATGAGCGACCGGCCGATGTCGCCGCCGCCGGGGGCGGATGCCTATCGCTTCACCGAGCTGGCGGTGCTGCTGCCGGCGGCGTGGCAGGTCTCCGAGGAAGCGTTCAAGGACGAGGCGTGGTACTGGCCGGTGCGCCAGCTCAAGATCCTGGCGCGGCTGCCGCACAAGTTCCGGAGCTGGCTGTGGTGGGGGCACACGGTCCCCCACGGGGACCCGCCGGAGCCGTTCGCAGTGTCCACGGAGCTGTGCTGCAGCATGCTGATCTCCCCGGTGAGCCTCCCCGACGAGTTCGACACGCTCTGGCTCGAGGACGGGCGCGAGGTGACGTTCTTCTCGCTGTTCCCGCTGTACAAGGAGGAGATGGAGCACAAGCTCGGGCACGGGGCCGAGGCGCTGCTGGAGCTGGTGGTGCGCGCCGGCCTCGACGACATCGTGGACCCGCGCCGCCTCAACGTCTGCCGGCAGGCGTGACCGCCATCCTGCGAGGCGGATCACCACAGAATGGAACGTGCCGCCGGGACGTTGCGGGTGGGTGTCGGAGGTGCGTATGTCTCGACCGGTGCACTTCGAGATCCTCGCCGAGGATCCAGCACGGGTGGCGGAGTTCTACACGCGGGTGCTGGGCTGGGAGATCGCGACCTGGGACGGGCCGCAGACGTACTGGCTCGCGAAAACGGGCGAGCCCGGCTCCATGGGGATCGACGGCGGGCTCATGCACCGCCACCTTCCCCAGCCGGTGATCAACACGATCGGGGTGGAGAACCTCGAGGAGACGCTCGCCAGGGTCCTGGCTGCCGGCGGCCGGCTCGTCGAGGGGCCGCACGACATTCCGGGGATCGGCAGCCACGCCTACTGCTCCGACCCCGAGGGGATCCTCTTCGGCCTCTTGCAGCCGGGCATGCCAACCAAGTAGGGTGCGCCCACTCGTTGCGGCAGGCCCGGACCGAGCACTCGACTGGAGGACGACTTCATGCTTCTGCACCACCGATTCCTCGAGACGGCAAAGAGGTTCCCCACCAAGGTCGGGATCGTGGACCGGACCACCAACCGGCGGGTCCCGTACTCGCGGGCGCTCATCGCCTCGCTGATGCTGGCCGAGAAGATGAAGCAGTACGACCCGGGGCTGATCGGCGTGATGATCCCCACCTCCGCGGGGTGCCTGCTGACCATGCTCGGGGTCCTCATGAGCGGGCGGACGCCGGTCATGATCAACTACTCGACCGGTGCGGCCGCCAACGTCGACTTCGCCCAGAAGAAGTGCGACTTCACCACCGTCATCACCTCCAGGGCGCTGCTCGAGAAGATCAACTGCCGGGTCATGCCCGGCATGGTCTTCATCGAGGACCTCATGCAGTCGCTCACCGCCGTCGACAAGATCCGCGCCCTGCTCAAGGCCAAGCTCCCGATCTCCTTGCTGAAGAAGATGATCGCGCAGGGGAGCGAGGACGACACCCTGGTCATCCTCCTCACCAGCGGCAGCGAGCGGGACCCGAAGGCGGTGCAGCTCACCCACAAGAACATCCGGACCAACGTCGAGAGCCTGACCCAGGCCTACGGCCTCCGCAGCGACGACATCTTCCTCGGCAACCTCCCGTACTTCCACGTGTTCGGGCAGACCGCCAACGCGTGGGTGCCGATCTACCACGGCATGACCGTGGTGACGTACGCGAACCCGCTGGACTTCAAGACCGTGTGCGAGATCGTGCGCGAGGAGAGGTGCACCCTCGTGGCCGGGACACCCAGCTTCTTCTTCGGGTACCTTCAGAAGTCCCAGCCGGGCGACTTCGCGAGCGCACGCATCCTGCTGGCCGGGGCCGACAAGTGCCCGGATGCCCTCCGCAAGGGCTTTCTCGAGCAGCACGGGAAGGTGCTGCTCGAGGCGTACGGTGCCACCGAGACGAGCCCCGCCATCTCGGTCAACACGCCGGAGAACAACCGGCCCGGGAGCGTCGGGCGGGTGATCCCCGGCGTCGAGGTCCGGGTCGAGAACTACGAGACCGGCGAGGCGTGCAAGGTCGGGGAGATCGGCAAGATCCTGGTCAAGGGCCCCAACGTCATGAAGGGGTACTTCGACGACTTCGAGCAGACCTCCCTGGCGATCCGCCACGGCTACTACGACACCGGCGACATGGGGTGGATGGACGCCGACGGGTACCTCTGGCACGTGGGCCGCCTGAAGCGGTTCATGAAGGTCGGCGGCGAGATGATCTCGCTGCCGAAGGTCGAGGACGTGCTCGAGAAGTTCCTGCCTCCCGAGACCTCGTGCTGCGTCGTCGAGATCCCGGACCACATGCGAGGAGCCAGGATCGTCGCGGCCGTCACCCGCAGGCTCGACGAGCGCGACGTACTCAAGAAGATGGCGGAGCATCTCCCCAACATCGCCCTCCCGAAGCACTTCGTGGTGATCGAGGAGCTGCCCAAGATGGGGAGCGGCAAGATCGACTTCCGGCAGGTGACGGAGATGGTCCGCGACCTCCTCCACGCCAGGGCGTGAGAGGGGACTCGGGGGCCGCCAACGGTAACCTGGACGTGGACGTGGACCCGGTTCGGCCGGCACGAGGTTTCGGTTCAGGTGCGTAGCAGCATCCACCCCTCTGTTGCTCATCGGGCGCCTGCCAGAGGGCGGCTCTCGAAGGCTGAGGTGGTTGCTGGTTGGTGACCTCCTGCAAAGGGGGACCACGTCCACGACCACGACCACGTCCACGCTCGGGTCCGCGTCTGGGTTCAGAGCACGGTGTCGCGCCGCTCTGTTTGGGGCCTCGGAGTCTACCGGCTATCATCCCTGCGGGAGCACCCATGCGGATTGCGATCATCGGGGCGGGGATCGGGGGGCTGGCGGCGGCGCACGACCTGGTGCGGGCCGGCCACGAGGTGGTGGTGTACGAGGCCGCCTCCCGGGTGGGCGGGCTTGCCTCGGGGTTCAGGGAGCCGCACTGGGACTGGTCGGTGGAGCGGTACTACCACCACTGGTTCGCCTCGGACCGGCACCTCCTGGGGCTTGCCGGCGAGCTGGGTCTCGGTGACAAGGTCATCTTCCGCCGGCCCACGACGGTGATGTACCACGACGGCCGCTTCTACCCGTTCGACTCGCCGCTCGCGGCGCTGCGGTTTCCGGGCCTGGGCTGGGGTCCCGACAAGCTGCGGTTCGGGCTGGTGGGGCTGTACCTGCGCCGCACCCGTACCTGGCAGCCGCTCGAGCGGGTGACGGTGGAGCAGTGGATGCGCCGCTGGACCGGCGACCGGGTGTGGGAGCGCATGTGGGAGCCGATGGTGATCGGCAAGTTCGGCGAGCGCTTCGCACCCCGGGTCAACATGGCGTGGATGTGGGCGCGCCTGCATGTCCGAACCGCGAGCCTCGGCACGTACACGGGGGGATTCCAGGCGTTCGTCGACGAGACGGCGGAGATCCTGCGCGGCCGAGGCGTGCGCATCGTGTTGGGGGCGAGAGTGGAGGGGATCCGGCAGCGGGCCGGTGGTGGCCTCGACGTGCAGGCAAGCGGGGCCGAGGCGCCGGCCGGAGGGTTCGATCGGGTCCTGGTGACGGTGTCCCCGGCGCTCATGGCGAGGCTGGCACCGGAGCTGCCGCAGGACTACCTGCAGGGCCTGCTGGGCATGCACAGCCTCGGCGCGGTGGTGATGGTGCTGGCACTCCGCCAGCCGCTCTCGCCCGAGGGGTACTACTGGTACAACCTGCCCAAGTCGGCGGGGTTCCCGTTCCTGGCCCTCGTGGAGCACACCAACTTCATGCCGCGCGAGCGGTACGGCGGCGACGTCATCGTCTACTGCGGCGACTACCTCGAGACCGACCACGAGTACTTCCGGCTCGGGCAGGATGAGCTGCTGGCGCGCTTCCTGCCGGCGCTCAAGCGCGTCAACCCGGCGTTCGAGCCCGGGTGGGTGAAGGGGAGCTGGCTGCACCGCACGACCTACGCCCAGCCGGTGCCGCTGGTCGACCACTCCCGCAACATCCCGGCGGTGGCGACGCCGCTGCCCGGGCTCTTCTTCGCCAGCATGAGCCAGGTCTACCCCTGGGACCGCGGCACCAACTTCGCCGTGGAGATCGGCCGCCGGGCCGCCGGGATGATGCTCACATGAGGGTGCTGCTGGTGAAGCCGCGGCCGCGCCTGGCGACGGTCAAGGGGCTGCAGCGGTTCTACCGACTGGAGCCGCTGGAGCTCGGGTACCTGGCGGCCGTGGTGCCCCCCCGGCACGAGGTGCGCGTGCTGGACCTGCGGCTCGTGCGGTCGGCCCGGCGTGCCTTTCTGACGGACCTTGCCCGATACACGCCGGATCTCGTGGCGTTCACGGGCTACAGCCACGAGTCGAGCGAGGTCAAGGAGCTGGCCGCGCTGGTGCGGCTGCACCGGCCCGCCGCGCGGATCGTGGTGGGAGGCCACCACGCCACGGTCATGCCCGACGATTACGACCTGCCCTGCATCGACGCCATTGTGCGGGGCGAGGGGTGCGGGCCGTTCGCGGCGATCCTGGCCCGCATCGAGCGCGGCGAGGAGCTGACCGGGATCGACCAGGTGCTCGTTCCCGGGGCCGGCTTCGACCCGGAAGCCGCGCAGGGGTGGCCGGCGTTCCCCGACCCGGCGACGCTCCCGATCCCCCGGCGGGACCTCTGGGACCACCGCGACTACTTCGGCGTCTGGGTGACCGAGCAGATGCCGGACTGGGCGCGGCTGTTCCCGCCGGTCTCGATGGTGCGGACGTCGTTCGGCTGCAAGATGAAGTGCTCGTTCTGCGTGGTGCCGCACCTGTACGGCGGCCACCACCGGCCGCGGCCGGTCGAGTCGGTGGTGGCGGAGATCGCCGCCCTGCCCACGCAGCACGTCTACTTCTCGGATGACGAGAACTTCATCGACGAGGCGTTCGCCCTCGAGCTCGCTGACGGCCTGGCGCGGGCCGGGGTGCACAAGCGCTACTTCGCCTGGACGCGGTCCACCACCGTGCTGCGCTCGCCGGAGCTGTTCCGGAGGTGGCGCGAGATCGGCCTGGACGGGGCGTTCCTGGGGTTCGAGTTCCCCTCGGACGAGGAGCTCCGCGAGGCCGGAAAGGGCGCCACGGTGGCGGCCAACGAGCAGGCCCTCGACCGGCTGCGGGGGATCGGAGTGGCCGTGCACGCCGCCTTCATGGTGCGGCCAGAGCACACCGAGGCGCACTTCGCGCGCCTCCACGCGTACATCGAGGGTTTGCCCCCGGTGCAGTGCTCGTTCACGGTGTGCACCCCCTCGCCCGGCACGGCCGACTACGTGCAGATCCGCGCCTCGATCTGCACCGACCGTCCCTTCGACCTCCACGACTGCATGCACCCCCTCACGCCGACGGCGCTGCCGCTCCGGGAGTTCTGCCGTCTCTTCGCGCGGCAGGTCGGCGACGCCGGCAGGAAGAACCCCCTGCGCTGCGAGCCCCACCGGGTGCGGCCCTGGGACACGGTGCGCGCGATCGGCGCCGAGGCACTCTACTCGCGGGCGTTCCGGAGGATGTACCGCGACTACCCGCCGGAGCTCTGGCGGTGATGCGGTGGGCTTCTTCCGCGAGCTCGTCCACCTGGTCCTGGGGCACCGCCTGATGCCGGAGCTCGGCGATCGCTTCGAGCGGGCCCTGGTGCTGGCGGCGCGGCTCCACCGGCGGCAGAACCGCAAGGGCACCACGGTCCCGTACGTGGCGCACCTGCTGGGGGTGTGCAGCCTCGTCCTCGAGCACGGGGGAGGAGAGGACGAGGCCATCGCGGCGCTGCTGCACGACGCGGTGGAGGACCAGGGCGGCGAGCCGACGTTCGAGAGCATCCGCGAGCAGTTTGGGAACGAGGTCGCGGCGATGGTCGCGGCCTGCACCGACGCCTGGACCTCCCCGAAGCCGGCCTGGAAGAAGCGCAAGGTCGAGTATCTGGAGCGGCTGCCCGGGGAGTCCGACGGCACTCTGCTGGTCTCCGCGGCGGACAAGCTCTACAACGCGCGCAGCATCGTGACCGCGTACCGCGCCCACGGCGAGCTCGTGTGGGGGCGCTTTGCCCAGGGCCGGGACGAGCAGCTCTGGTACCTCCGGTCGGTCGCGGCCGTCCTGCGTTCCACCGGCCGCGTCCCCCCGGCGCTCCTCGACGACCTCGACCGCGAGCTCGCCACCCTGGAGGCCCTGACCGCCCGCTGACGACCCGGGCCCTGCAGGCCTCAGGCATCAGGCCTCAGACCTCGAGAGAGACAGGCCTCAGGCCTCAGACCTCAGGGAAGACAGGCCTCAGGCCTCAGGCCTCAGGCCTCAGGCCTCAGGCCTCAGACCGCAGGAACAACAGGAACAACAGGAACGACAGGAACGACCGAAGTGTCGGGGGACTCATGGGCTCTAGGGTCCGTGGTACGAGGGTGGGGGAGCTGAGGCCTGAGGTCTGAGGTCTGAGGCCGGGTTGGGTGGGGGAGCTGAGGTCTGAGGCCTGCGGTCTGAGGCCTGGGTGGGTGGGGGAGCTGTGGTCTGAGGCCTGAGGTCTGAGGCCTGGGTGGGTGGGGGAGCTGAGG
>JALOLB010000105.1 GCA_025456225.1 Thermoanaerobaculaceae bacterium | reverse complement strand
GGAGGCCTCGAGCTGCCGCGTCGCCCCGGTCCACGCCTGCTGCACCGGGCACGCCGAAGCGAGCGGGCACGCCTTCGGGTTGTCCACGCAGTGGTTGAGCGTGACGCCCCCCTCGAGCGCCCGCACCACGTCGAGCAGCGAGATCTCCCCCGCCGGCCGCGCCAGGCACACCCCGCCACCCATCCCTCTGGTCGTGATCAGAAGACCCGCCGACACCAGCTTCCCCACCACCCGCCGCACGAACGGCGTCGGGAGGAGGCGCTTCTCGGCGATCTCGGCAATCGTCACCCGCGCCCCCGGCTCGAGGCACGCGAGGTGCAGCACCACCCGCGCCGCGTAATCCGTGTGCCGTGCGATCCCGATCATGCCAGAAGATGACCTCCGAGGTAATGTTACCTTGGCGCTCATGAATGTCAAGAGAGACCGTGGCCCGTGGCCCGTGGCCCGTGTCGTTGGCGTGGACGTGGTCGTGGACGTGGTCGCGGTCGTGGCCCTAAACGAGTCGTCCAGGGCGACGGCAAACGCATGTAGGGGAGGGGCTTGCCCCTCCCGGTCCAGGACCACAACCACGGCCACGGGTACGACTCGTCCACCACCCCGTCCACGTCCATGTCCACGACGACCTCCACAGAACCTCTCACCGTAGCCTGCGCCTCGGAAGGTGCGGATGGCCTTGATAGCGCCCCGCCCGGGGACCAGTATGATGGTGCCCGCCCACGCCTCGGCACGAAGGAGACCACCATGCCTGCCGAGCCCAGGAACGATCCGCGCGTCGTGATCCCCATTCCCCCGCCAAAGCCGCGCCTGCTGGACCAGGTGCGCGCGGCGCTGCGCGTCCGCCACTACAGCCCCCGCACCGAGGAGGCCTACGTCGGCTGGATCAGGCAGTTCATCCTCTTCCACGGCAAGCGCCACCCGAAAGAGATGGCCTCGCCCGAGGTCACGGCGTACCTCAACCACCTCGCGGTGCAGCGCCGGGTCGCCGCCTCGACCCAGAACCAGGCGCCCGCCGCCCTGCTCTTCCTATACCGGGAAGTGCTCGGCCTGGACCTGCCGTGGCTCGCGGGCCTCGTCCACGCGTCCAGGCCCAAGCGGCTACCTGTCGTCCTCACCCGTGCCGAGGTCCGCACGCTGCTCGGGCAGCTCGAAGGCGACCGCTGGCTCGCCGCCTGGCTCCTCTACGGCGCCGGCCTGCGCCTGGGCGAGTGCCTTGGCCTGCGGGTCAAGGACGTCGACCTCGACCGCCGGGAGATCACCGTCCGCCACGGCAAGGGCGGCAAGGACCGCATGACCGTCCTCCCCGGCCGTCTCCTCAACCCTCTCCGCGACCACCTCGAGCGGCTGCGCGCCCGCTTCACCGAGGAGCGCGCCGCCGAGCTCCCCGGCGTCTGGCTCCCCGACGGCCTCGCCCGCAAGTACCCCAACGCCGCCGTGGAGTGGCCGTGGCAGTGGCTCTTCCCCGCGCGGAGCCTCACCGTCTTCCGCGAGACCGGCGAGGTCGCCCGCTGGCACCTCCACGAGACCGTCCTCCAGCGCGCCGTGAAGGAGGCATCCCGCCGCGCCCGGATCAGCAAGCCCGTCGGCTGCCACACCCTGCGCCACTGCTTCGCCACCCACCTGCTCGAGGACGGCTACGACATCCGCACCGTCCAGGAGCTCCTCGGCCACAGTGACGTCAGCACCACCATGATCTACACTCACGTCCTGAACCGTGGAGGCCGATGCGTTCTCAGCCCCGCCGACCGCCTGTGAGCCCATCTCCCCGTGGAGGTTCTTCGGACGCTATGCAGCCGGCGCTCGCGGGCTATCGCCCCCCCTCCTCACCCGACCCATCCCCCAACACAACAGGAGTCAGTACGTTGACACCTCCGCGACCGCGCTCTGCTTCGGATCTTACGCAACCGCCTCATGTCGTTTCGCATCTTTACGTCCGCAGTCTATATGGCGTTGGGCGGATGTGACCATGGCGCATCGATACACGATGCAGGTCGTTTCGGACGTAGTCCGCAACGGCCTTGGTGTGGAGTTGCTGAGTGAAGATGGCCAGGTCGTCGCGGAGGTCTTCCGCTGTGACGGTGACCATACGGTCGTCGTTAGTACCTTCTCCTTCGACGTACCCTTGGGCGCGCTAGAGGAACTCCTGGAGAAGGCCAAGTCACGCCTGGAGCCATTCGAAGACGGCTTCCCCTTGTCTTCCGCAGAGGTGGTGGCGCCTCGCCAGATTGGCGGCAAGGAACCTGGCGATCGTTCATGATTCGGCTCGGCGAGACCCCGCCCAACGGCGCGCTGGACTTGTCCGGGCTCGCCGTCCCTCAGAATCGTCTCGACTACACTTCTGCCGTGTGCAGAGGGGCTCGTCGCATCCCGCAGTCACTCGCCCGGCAAGTCAGCGCGAGCGTTAAGCATCGCAACAGCAGCCCTATCTGAACTATGAGGGTCGACGAGTACCTGATCGCTCTAGAGGGGATCGATTGGTCCGCGATCCTGGCAGATTGGTCATGGCGACTGCCCCCCCGATTCACACTGTGGATGGTCAACCGATTCGCTGAACTCGCCGTCGTGCTGGAAGATGGGTCCGTCTACATGCTCCACACCGACACCGGGGTGCTGACCCGCCTGGCCGACTCCCGCGAGCACTTCTGTCAGGTCGTTGACGAGAACAACAACGCAAACGACTGGCTCATGATCCCCCTTGTTGACGAGCTCGTTGCTTCCGGCCTCACGGTCGGGCCAGGTCAGTGCTACTGCTTCAAGGTCCCGCCCGTATTGGGCGGGGCGTACGAGGTTGGCAACGTAGCAGTGATGTCGCTCTGCGAGCGCTTGTCCTTCCTTGCGGACTTCTACAAGCAGCTCGAGGGCGTTCCTGATGGCAGCCACGTCGTCCTGCGAACGAGCGATGCCTAACGGCGCAGTGAAGCTGCCGGCGCCTCTCTTGGTGCTGGGTGGTGGGCCTTGCGGTCCTGATCGTCGAGCTGTGCAACCCACGCCACGTCAATCGGCGCCGTGCCTTGCTGCGAGCGGCAGATGAACCAAGCGTCGTCTTTGCGGATGAGAAGCTCAGGACCGATAATGAAATGGGGGTGGTTGCGATGAGCGCCGTTCTGCAGGAGCTGTTGCGGGCATTCCAGGGGCTCCCGGAAGCTGAGAAGCATCAGCTTGCTTCCGCGATCCTCCGCTGGGAGGCATCCGCGGACCACCCGCCCGTGAACGACGACGAGCTTGTTGCTGGGGCTGAAGCGATCTTCCTCGCTCTCGATCGAGACGAGGGGTCGGATGTCTGACGCAAAGCGTGGCGAAATCTGGCTTGTCGATCTGGGCTACGTAGCCAAGGTGCGTCCGTGCCTGGTGGTAAGTGTCGATCCCGGCCCAACGGATCGCGATCTGGTCACCCTGGTTCCCCACACCACCAGCACGAGGACGAGCCGCTTCGAAGTGATCGTGCCCGTTCCCTTCTTGCGGGAGGGGGCCTTCAGTGCACAAAGCCTGGTCACTGTCCCGAGAGTCAAGCTCATCCGGCGCCTCGGCGTGCTGGCGGAAGCCCAGATGCTGTCGGTCGATGGCGTTGTGGCGTCGTGGCTTGGCCTGTTGGGTGGCGGGACGTAGCCGGGGCGCGTCTGACGGCGACTTGCAGCGATCGTCGCTGGTAGCTCTTGCGGGCACAATGGCTTATGCTTCTGCCATGGCGCTCGCGCCGCGCGTCTCGCCCGCCCGCTCGCGGTCGCGCCGCTCGTCGGTTGCGCTACCTGCGACGTCGCTGAAACCGAGCGTTGGACGCTCGGCCATAGGAGGGCTCGGATGATCGTCAGACAGGGTTCGGTCACGCCGTTCGACTTCAGCGGACTTGCCATCCGGGACTACACCGCGGGGCACGAGACGACATCATCCTTCGCGGTCATCACGGTTCCCGCGGGGGCCGTGCACGCGGAAGCGTGGTCGCGGCGTTCCGACAAGTACTACTACGTCGTGGCCGGAACGATCGAGCTCGTCGTCTCGGGCGAGGCGCAGGTGCTGTCGGCCGGTGACTTCTGCCTGGTCGCGCAGGGAGAGCACTTCTCGTATCGGAACGTGAGCGGGGCACCTGCGACGCTGTGCCTGTTTCACACGCCGGGCTTCGACGCCGCGTCCGAGGTGATCGTCTAGGAGCCTGTCGGAGAAATAGGGTGCGCCGCGCGCAGGGGGCTTGCCGGGTGCAGGCAAGGCGCGAGGAGGCACGCGATGTGGGGCATCGAGGCCGACGAGCAACGCCGCATGCACCCGGCAACCCCCCTGCGCCCTTCGGGTTGCGGGCGGCGTGGGGCCATCTGCGGCGTTGCCGCGCCTCACCGATGAACCCGCATCGCCTTCGGCGCGACGCCTTGCATCTGGCCCCACGGCGCCCACAACGCGACACACCCGATTTCTCCGACAGGCTCCTAGCCGCGCCGGCGGTTCGCGCCAGCGCCCTCACAGTTTCTCGGTCGTGGAAGGCCGGTTGGCGCGCGGCTCAAACACACAGGGCAGCAGGCCTTGCCGTCGTGACACCTCGCCTCCACGGCGCTGCCTCCTCCGAACCGTGCAGCCATCAGGGCCTTCTCCCGCGGCGAGCGGGACTGGCCCCACGAGCAGTGGTCCCAGGGTGCCTGATCCCGGGAGTGCATCCGAAAGAGCACACTGGTCCTGGCGAGTCGCGTGGGCGTCTGCCTTGACAGCCACGCCCCGTCTCGCTAATCCTCGGTTGTGGATCGCGCGAACGCACGAAACGTCGGGTTGGGCCTTCTCGTGACGTGCTCACTGGCCGCAGCTTGCGGTGCAGTCACCGCCTGCAGGCCGCAGCCGACCGTCCGGTGGACGCTTCGACTGCCCGAAGAGGCTCAGCCCCACGCCCGAATTGTGCGAGCGCTGAACCTGGCCCTGCCGCCCACCGCCCACCCTGCGCTGGCAGGCGTCGCGCGTGAGGCCGCAACGGGCGGCCAGCCCGAGGAGGGTCCGCCACACGCTGTCTCGACCAACACCCAGCGTCTCCTTCAGCTTGCCGCGCGACCCGTCGAGGTGCGGGTCCGCGTGGTGGCGCAAGGGCAGGTGGTCATTCTGGGTGACCACCCGGGCCACCCCGTCGTGCTCACGTTTCCGACCACGACCGGGCTGACACGGACCTGCCATGATTCAGAACGGGCGGAGCTTCGTCCCTCCCGTCCATGCTTCGAGGTGCTGATCCTGGACGCACCGGACGGCGCCATGATCGCGGCGCTCAGCCATGAGCTCCTGGTGCACGTCCGGCGGGCCGCCCTGGGCCTGCCCGACAGTCACCTCACCCCCGATGACGAGGTCTCGACCGAGGCGCGTCAGGTCGAGGCGGAGGCCCGTGTGCAGGCCCTCTCGACCGGAGCCTTCTCGGCCGAAGCCCTCGCCCGTGCTCGAGCCTGCCGCGATGCCTTCGTGGAGGAGGAGCTGGCAGCCGTTCCCGACCGTGACCGTGCTGCCGTCGCGCAGCGTCTGCGGGAGCGCTTCGATCCGTTCGACTGGGCCAGTCTCTGAGGCGAGCCGCAGCCAGGCACCTGGATGCGATCTCAAGCCGACTGGGCGGTCAGTGTCAGGGCGAGCGCGGCGACTCCTCGCGGCTGCCGTCGCGGTCGGTGAAGAGGAGCCTCTGCGGGCGGCCGTCGGGGGTGCACGCGATCTCCACCCGGACCGGGTCGTCGGTCTCCGAGGCGAAGACGGTCCGGCCGAGCGGCACGAGCAGGTACGGCTCCTCGTCGGCCCGCTGGACCCGGAGCTGGTCGCCCTCCACCCACACGCGATACGGGCCGTAGGCTCCGGCGAGCCGCTCCAGATCCTGCGCGCCCAGGCTCGGCGGGTGGTGCCGGCCCCCGGCCCGCTCCAGGGCGAAGTCCAGCCGCGCCTTCTCCTCCTCGGTCGCGGCCCTGCCCTTCAGGACCTTGATCGCCTCGGCATGTCCGGCGGCGAGGGCCTCGCGCGCGGAGGTCCTGATGTCGGGCTCGACCCCGGTCCCCTCCCAGTTGGTGCCGGTCGTCCGGTCCACCGGGCGGCCCATGGGCATCCAGACGCGGAAGCCCGGCGCCACGTCGAGGATGCCCCCGGCGTTGGCGCCGCCGCCGGTGGTCTCCCCGACGATCGTGGCGCGCTTGAGGACCTTGAACCGGTAGGCCAGCGCCTCGGCACCGGAGAAGGTGTAGGAGCTGGTCAGGATGTACATCGGCACCTCGGCCAGGCGCTTGCCCGGGAGCCAGGCCGCCGACCAGAACCGCTCGGTGAAGCTGTCGCCGCGGAACACCATGTCATACAGCGAGGTCGGCCTGGCGAGGAAGTACCCCGTGAACATCGGCATGACGTGGGCGCTCCCGCCCCGGCAGTTGCGCAGGTCGACGATGACGGCGTCGCAGTTGGCCAGGTAGGCGATGGCGGCCGCGATGGTGTCGCCTGCCAGGTCGGGCGGCTGGAAGCGGCGCACCTCGAGGTAGCCGACGTTGCCGGGCAGGACCTCGGCCCTCGGCAGGCCGTAGTTGCCGCTGCGCATCCGCGCGAGCCAGGCCGTCCGCTCGGCGTCCGCCGCCGACGTAGTCCCGGGCGCAGTCGGAGCGCCAGGCGCCGGCGTCGGCTCCGGCGGCGGCGCGACCCCGAAGCGCATGTGCCTGTCCCTGGTCACCGCCCGCAGGTCGGCCTCGATCGCGTCGGCGAAGGCCTGGGCGTCGGTCAGCGCGTCGTACCCGCCCCGGGCGAGCCTGTCCTCGATCGCCTTCGCGACGGTCTCGGCGGTGTCCCCGATGGCGTACCTGGCCCGCAGCGTCGTCGCGAGCTCGGCTACCGCCTGGCGTTTCTCGTCCGCGCTCACCTGTCGGGGGCCAGCCGGGGCGGCGGCTCGGACCGCGAGCGGAACGAGCAGGACGACGGCGGCAAGGATCCTTTTTTTCATGATGGGGTCCTTTCCTGCAGCGAGTCCACGAAAGCGCAGCATGGGTGGTGTGCCTTCACCGCAGCAGCCGGTAGGTCCACCACGCCAGCGCCAGCGCCAGGAGGCCCAGGGCGATGCCGATCAGGAGGCGGTGGCGCTCGGTCCACGGTGCGGATTCCGTGTCCCCCGCCGGGCGGTACCGCGGGTTCGGCGCGAGCCTTCCGAGGACGGCGGTGCCCGGGGCCAGGCCGCGGACTCGGCCGGGCAGGGCGGCGAGGTCGTACTCCGGCGCACGGCCGTCGTCCCGCCCGACCACCAGCGTGAGGGTCCCGGCCGCGGGCGCCTCCAGGACGATCTCCTGCAGCCGGTACTCGCCGCGGATCGAGCGGACGGTGAGCGGGGGGTCGTCCCCGTCCCGCACGGCCAGTCGCACGAATCGCCTGTCCGTGGACAGGGGGATGCGGAGCCCGCTCTCGTCGCCGGCCCGGAACACGAGCCCGCAGCCGGCCGGCGCCCACACGCCCTCGCGGCTGCCGGTCTCCAGGTCGACGCGCCGCTCGAAGCGGGGCTCGGCGACGGCGAGCACGAGCGCCCGCAGCGGCACGCCCCCGGACCCGGCGTCGGCGACCAGCAGCGTGTGGCGGCGCTGGGTGTCCACCTCCCGCGAGGCGAGGGCCACCTCGATCTCGCCGGTGGGCTCCACGGCCGCGGGCGGACGGTGCCGCACGCGGCCGCCCTGCACCGGAACCGGCGGCTCCCCGGCCGCGCCCGCCACGCTGACCCGCAGGAAGCGTGCCGCCGACGTGGGGTAGCGCACGCAGGAGGAGGACGCCTGCCCGGCGGGGGTCGTGACCGCGAAGACGTGGCCCTGGCCGATCACGGCCCACCCGGCGCGATCGTCGCTGACCTCCACCACCACCAATCGGAGGAAGCTCTCGCCCTGCAGCTCCAGCTCCACCTCCGAGTGCCGCCCGCCGCCGGGGCCGAGGTCGAGCACAGCGCGCGAAGAGCCGTCAGCGAGAGTCACCGGGTCCAGCAGCTCGGTCGGCAGCTCGGTGGCCGGCTCGCGGGCCGGCACGTCGCGCAGGAACCAGGGCACCTCCCGCCCGTCGGGCGCCACGATCCGCACGTCGTCGAGCCGGGGGCCCGTCGCCGCGGCCCGGTACAGCTCCGGTGGGACGACCAACGAAAGCGGGCCGGCGGACGGAGCCGTGAGCGGTGCGGTCATGCGGTACCGGGATGGCTCGACGCCTTCGGCGACGCCGCCGACCGCCGCCAGCAGGAGCATCCCGGCCGCCCCGGTCCGCAGCAGCCCCAGCAGCCGGCTCCCGAAGCGGGCGTAGAGGAACCCGGCGCCCAGCAGGAGGGCGCCCACCGCCACCAGGACCAGGATCTGGTAGACGCGGGGCAGGTCCCAGATGTCCCACAGGCCCAGCTTGGCGACCGTGAACGCCAGCACCACGAGGCCGAGCCAGCGGTGGAGGGCGTGGCGGGCCGCGAACCCCGCCCCCAGGAGCAGGCCGCCGAAGCCCCCCAGGGCCAGGGTCACCGAGACCCCTCGCCGGGCCGCCTGGGCCGCCCGGGCCACCTCGACGCGCCCCATGAAGGCGAGGAACTCGTCCCGGGAGAGGCCCGGCCCCGGGAACGCCGGCAGGGACGTCACGAGCAACCGCACCTCGCTGATCACCAGCGCCAGGAGCAGCAGGTAGCCGAGGACGGCCATCGGCGCCCATGCCTCCCGGGGGTGACCGCGGCTGACGAGGCGGGCCGCCATCAGGAGCGCCAGCGCCACGCCGGCGAGCGCCAGGGCCCGGGGGTTGAGCAGCGGCGTCGGCTCGAGCGCCCCCTGCGCGCCGAGGGTGGAGGTGAACAGCGCGGCCATGCGGGCGGGCTCCAGCACGTCCACCGCCAGCATGCGGAGGAACGCCACGGCCAGCAGGGTCACGCCGCCTGCCAGCCAGCGGTCGTCCCCCTCCCGGACGGCGAGGAGGACCACCACCAGCCCCATGAGCGCCCACACCAGCGTGATCGTGACCCCCGAGAAGGCGAGCCCGACGGCCAGGGTCACAAGGCCGACCCCGCATCCCATGAGGGCGCTCGCGGCCGGCCGGGCGTCCTCGCGCCGGCGCAGCACCGCGACGCCCAGGGCGAAGAGCGCGAGGCCGGCACCCGCCGCGGCCAGCGCCCGCAGCCCGCTGTCGGCCCGGGCCGTGCCGGCGAGCAGCACGGCCACGAAGCCCACGGGTCCTGCCGCGGTCACCAGCACCAGGGGCGGCGAGAGCGCAGCTCCGCGCACCAGCAGGGCATGGGCACCGCCAAGCAGGTACACGGCGCCCCACCCGGCGGCGAGGAGGAGGAAGCCCGCCGGCATCGAGGCGCCCTGCGGGTTGGCCGCCAGGAGCGCCACCATCGTCGCCGCCGCCCCGGTGACGAGGACCGCGGGCCGGCCGGTCCACTGGCCGAGCACCGCCGCGCCCACCGCGAGCGGGAGGAGCAGCGCGGCGAGCGACTGCGGATGGGCCGGGAGCAGCACCTGGGCGCAGAGGACCACGGCGGCCACCAGGCTTCCCGTGAGCACGGCCGCCACCTGCGGCGAGGGCCGCCCCCCCGCGGCGGACCGGGCGCGCCGGACCATGTCGACGGCGTAGATGCCGACCCACAGCGCCACCGGGACCAGCATGAGCACGGGGTGGGAGCGGGCGAGCTCGCCGCGGCCGGCGAGGACGAGGAACGACACCACGAGCGGCAGCGCGAGCAGCGGCGTCTGCGCATCGCCCCGCAGCAGCAGCACGGACGCCAGGCCGCACGCCGCCATCGCCGTGGCGAGCAGCTCGGGGCGGTCCGTCAGGAGCCAGCCGGTACCCAGGTGGGCGAGCAGCAGGCCGGCGAGCAGCAGGCCGGACGGCCCGACGGCCTTCCACTCCCGGCGGCGCGCGGCGAGGGCGGTGGCCACCCACTGGGCGGCGAACGCCACCGCGAGCCCCAGCGGCACCAGCCGCGGGCCGATCGGGAAGTAGGCGCCCGCCGTGCCGGGGATCGCCCGGCCGTCCAGGGCATCGACGGCCGGCGGGTGGATGCGGAAGAACTTCGCGCTCCAGCTCATGGCGAGGAGGGCGGTGCCCGCCACCGCGAGCCAGGCGGCCGTGGCGAAGCGCTGCCGCACCGCCACGACCAGGACGCCGGTGGTGACCGCCAGCAGGTAGGCGCCCAGCGCCAGCACCCGGTCGTGGCCGGTGGAGAGAAGCAGCGGGTTGGCGAGCGCGGCGCCCAGCGCCAGCACGAGGATGACCTCGGAGCGGTGGTGGATCGAGAGCGCGGCGGCCAGGGCCGCCACCACCACCAGGGCGGCGAACGCCGCCGGCATCGGCAGGAGGTCGTAGAAGCCGTAGGCCGCGTACCCCGAGACGTAGAGCAACGCCAGGCCCACGCCCACCAGCCCCTGCACGTAGGCGGCCCGCGCCTTGGGGCGCATCCACTCGGCCGCCGCCAGCACCACGACGCCGGCCAGTGCACCCAGGGCGACGCGGCCCCAGGGGCCGATCCACTGGTTGTCGACCGCGTACTTGAAGAAGTACGCCGCGCCCAGCACCAGCACCGCCGCGCCGATGCGGGTGAACCAGGTGATGCCGATACGCTCCTCCAGGGACGGCCTCACGGCCGGGACCGGCGCCGCGACCGGCACGGGCGCCGGGACGACCGGCGGTGCGACCGGCGGGACGGCAACGGCCGGGGCGGCCGGGGCCGGCACGGCGGCGGGCGGAGGTGGCGGGGCAGGAGTCTCGACGGGCTGCACGACCGCCGGCGCCTGCGCCTCCACAGCGGGCACCCCGACGGCGGGCGCGGCGGCCGGCCTTCGCACCTCGGCCTGCAGCCGCCCCAGCCACGCCTCGACGCCCCGCAGGCGCTCCTCGGATCGACGGACCTGCCCGCGCGCATCGAGCGCCACGACCAGGGCGACGAGCGGCACGATGAGCACGAAGACCGCGACGAACAGGAACATGACGGTCATGGCCATGGAGGTGACGTTCCCCTCTCGTGAAGTCGGGGCATTCTCACCCGGAAGGCTCCCCGGGACAATGGCTCACCGGCCGAACCGCACCGGGACAGGCCGTCTCGCCTCCCGCTACCAGCCCTTCTGGCGGCCGGCGTTCTGCGCGCGCAGCCACTCGAGCAGCGGCGCGTAGTACTCGGCCATCGCCCTCGTGGAGAGGTCCTCGCCGGTCGCGTCCCGGAGGAGCTTCCGCCAGTCCCCGGTCGCACCCTTCGACATCCAGGAGTGCAGCCAGGCGCCCACCTCCTTGTGGCCCGCGTAGTTGGCGCTGTGCGGGTCCTGCTTGAGGATCTTCCGGCAGATGTAGTCGTGGAACTGGTGCTTGAGGACCTGGGCGATGGCGTAGTTGTAGTAGTAGGCCGGCGCGTCGCTGATGTGGCTCTTGGTGGCCGCGTCGCAGTACGCCTCGCCGCGCGGGACCGGCGGGACGACGCCCTGCCGGTCGCGCACCAGCTCCCACCAGCGCTGGTTCAACTTCCCGGCGGGCATGCCCTTGCCGTAGAGCTCCGCCTCCCACTCGGTCATCGTGCCGCTCGCCCAGAACATGAACGGGACGCCGCTGTCCAGGGTTTCGGCGAGCAGGAGCTTCATCTCGTCGATCTTGAAGTCGGCCGGCAGCACCTTGACCTGCTTGAGGTACGGCACCTGGCGCGTGGCCAGGGAGATGAGCTCGGCGACGCCCTCGTGGAACGCCGGCGAGGCGCTGTCGCGCAGCAGGTACGGCACCGCGGGGTTGGAGTATGCCAGGTCGTAGGTGCCGTGGCCGAGCTCGTGGTGCGCCGTGCCGAACCAGCGGAAGTCGGCCTCCACGCTCATCAGGGAGCGCACGTCCTGGTCGAGGTCGAGGTGCCAGCACCAGGCGTGGGCGTTCTTCTTGCGGGTCTCGCCGGGCTTGACAGGGTACAGGTCCGACTTCTCCCAGAAGCTCGGCGGGAACGGCGGCAGGCCGAGGCCCACGAAGAACGCCTCGCCGGCCTTGACGATCTGCTCCGGGGTCCACGACTCCAGGTATGGATCGAAGTTGGCGCCCTCCACCAGGCCGCTCCACTCCTGGCTCCAGCGGTTGTTGATCCAGTGCGCCGGGATCGCCGTCGGCACCGGCTGGCCGTACTTCTTCGCCAGCTCGTACTTCGCCCACGTGTGCAGCTCCAGGTAGAGGGGCCTGAGCACCTCCAGGAAGTCCCGGTTGAGCTTGAGCAGCTCGTCGGAGGTCATACCGTGCCGGGCCGCCTGGAGGGCGAAGTAGTCGGAGTACCCCAGCTCCCGGGCGCACCCGTTGCGCAGGTCGCGCAGCTTCACGAGGCCGTCCTTGAGCGCCGGTCCGACCTCCTTCGACGCGAGCCAGACCTTCTGGCGCTCCGCGAGATCGGTGCTGGTGTCGAGGAGCTTGTCGATGGCGTTGGGCGTGATCGGCTTGCCGTCGAGGGTGTACTCGAACCCGTTGAGGGTCGACTGCTGGCGGGTTTCCGCGGCAATGCGCTCGGCGGTGAGCTTCGGGTTGGTCATGGGACCCTCGGCCGCGTTGAACAGCACCTTCTCGAGCTGGCGGACCGTCATCGGGTCGAGCCTGTCGCGCTCCTTGAGCAGCTCCCGGGCCTCCTGGATGAGGGCCGGGCTGCCGTTGAAGGCGGCCAGGGACTTCGCGGCCCACTCCGAGGCCGCGTCGTGCTCGGGCTTCACGTCCGTGAACGCGAGCCACGCCGCCTGCTGCTGCACGTAGGTCAGGGCCTGATAGCTGGGGTTGACGAGCCGCAGGAAGCGGTCGGCCCGCTCCTGGGCCGGGTTGGGGGTCTGGGCCAGCAACGGGACCGCCAGGAAGAGCAAGAGCACGCGCACGGGGCACCTCCGGGTCGCCAGGATAAGCCGCCGGGCGCCCGGATGCCAGGCCGCGTGCAGGTTCTGTATGGTTGTGGCGGCAGAGAACCGGCGAAGGAAGCGGGCGGACACCCCGCCACGTGGACGTGGTCCTGGTCGTGGTCGTGGTCGTGGACGTGGACCCGGTCGTCAACGGACTCGTCGTGGACGTGGTCGTGGACGTGGACGTGGTCGTGGACGGAAGTGCTCTGTGCCTAGCACTCACCCGAAGGACATCATCGAAGCGCCTCGTAGGACCAGTGCTCGCCCGCAGCACGTACTGGTGCAAGGGACGTCGACCACGTCCACGTCCACG
>JALOLB010000324.1 GCA_025456225.1 Thermoanaerobaculaceae bacterium | reverse complement strand
TGGCGGAGGGCGTCGGCGGCGAGGGCCTGGGCGGTGGCCTGGGCCTCGGCGTCGGTGGGTGCTTCGACCATGATGCGGAGCAGCGGCTCGGTCCCCGAGTAACGCACGAACACACGGCCGTCGTCGCCGAGACGCTGCTCGTGGGCGCGGATGGACGCCGCGAGTGGGGCCACCTCGGCCAGGGGCCGCCGGGTGCCGACCCGGACGTTGAGCAACACCTGTGGGAAGTGCTCGAGGCTGGCGAGCTCCTCGAGCCTCCGTCCGGCGTCGTGGACGGTGGCGAGGACGTGGGCCGCGGTGAGCAGGCCATCCCCGGTGACCGCGTGGTGGGCGCAGATGATGTGGCCCGACTGCTCGCCCCCCAGGACCGCCCCTTCCCGTCCCATGGTCTCCCAGACCTCCCGGTCCCCCACAGCACAGCGGACCAGCCGTAGGCCGTGCTGCCGGCAGGCCACTGCCAGGCCGAGGTTCGACATGACGGTGGCGACCACGGTCCGGTTCGTGAGTGTTCCCCGCGACTGGAGGTGCCGCGCCCAGAGATCCAGCACGTCGTCGCCGTCCAGCACCCGCCCGGTGTGGGTGACGAGGATGGCGCGGTCAGCATCGCCATCCAGGGCCACGCCGGCGTCGGCACCGCGGGCCACGACCTCGCGGGCGAGGTCCTGGGGGTGGAGGGCGCCACATCCGAGGTTGATGTTGGTGCCGTCCGGGGTGGCGTGGAGCACGGTGACGGCCGCGCCCAGGCGGGCGAAGAAGGTCTCGGCGACCTCTGCTGCGGCGCCGTTGGCCGCGTCCACGACCACGCGCAGGCCGGCCAGCGACTCCCCGGGAAGGGTTCCGAGCAGGATCTCGACGTAGCGCCGGTGGAGCGTGGGATCGAGCTGCGCCAGGGGGGCCACGTCGGCCTCGGCAGCGCTGCCATGCATGCGGGCCTCGAGTGCCTGCTCCTCGGCGGTCGCCCACTTCATCCCCTCGCCCGTCACCAGCTTGATGCCGTTGTCGGCGGCCGGGTTGTGGGAGGCGGAGACGATGATTCCGGAGCCGAATCCGCCGAGCTGGCGCACGAGATGGGAGACAGCCGGCGTGGGCAGCACCCCGGCCCAGGTCACCTCCCCGCCAGCCGCCTGGAACGCCCCTCCAACCCAGCCGGCCAGCTCTGTCGTCGAGACCCGGGTGTCGCCCGCCAGGAGGACCCGGAGGGGTCTTCCGCTCGCCTCGAGGTGTGCCGCCAGGGCACGGCCGAGGCTCGCCACGGTGGGGCGATCGAGGGGGTAGTGCAGGGCAACGCCCCGCACGCCGTCGGTGCCGAACAGTCGGGCTGTCACGCTCAACGTCCTCCAGTGGGGGGTGCTTGAATGGCGCTTCCCACATCGACCACGACGCGCACCGCCAGGGGGTCGATGACCCGCACCAGGGGATGAGGAGAGCGCACCGCCACCAGCGCCTCCACCGGGCCGCCGGCACTGTCCACGTCAAGGGGGTCGGTGGTCAGAGCCGGCAGCCGATCGAGCTGTGCCCGTGGTCCCGAGACCATGACGACGGGCGGCTCGACGGTGACGCTCCTCACGCCCAGTCCGGGGGCCGGGGTACCGTTCAGCCGCGGGTGCACCGGCACCTTGCGCTGCACCAGCCGTTCGAGCCACAGCGGCACCTGAGCCGGGTAGACGGCCAGCACCTCGACGAACGCCGGCACCTGCACGTTGGGGACATCGACGGAGAAGTCGTTCTCCCCCTCTCGAGCGCCTCGCAGGTCGAGGGCGACGCCGGCCTCGCCGGTGCTCAGGGTGCGCAGGAGCTTGAGCGGCCCCCGCACCCGCAGGGTGAGGGAGCGTGGCACGTCCGAGGTGATGACCATTTCCTTCGGGACGTTGACGAGGGTGAGGGACGCCTCGATTTCACGCTCGGAGATGCGCTCGCGCCGCTCCAGAGCGTTCGCGTACCAGACCAGGCACGCCAGCGCGAACGCCACCACGAGGCTGCCGACGTTGCGGGGCAGTCGGGTCATGACGGGGCTCCGGTGCGGCGGAAGACGAGGAGGTCCAGCAGCAGATCCCGCAGCTCGCGCTGCTCGAGGTCCGGGTGCAGGTGGCCGGCCGCTGCCACCGAGAGCGCACCCCGCTCCTCGGAGACCACCACGGCCACGGCGTTCGTCTCCTCGCTGATGCCGAGGGCGGCGCGGTGGCGGGAGCCGTAGACGGTGGAGAGGTCGGCGCGTGTCGAGAGCGGCAGGAAGCAGCCCGCTGCGGCGATGCGGGTGCCCTGGACGATGGCGGCCCCGTCGTGGAGCGGCGTGCCCGGAGTGAAGAGGTTGACCAGCAGGTCGTAGGAGAGCTGGGCGTCGAGGGGCACGCCGGTCTCGACGAACGTCCGCAGCCCCTCATCCCGCTCGATCACCACCAGCGCACCATAGCGGCGGGCGGCAAGGGTGTCGCACGCCAGCACGATGTCGTTGACCAGCACCTGCTGCGGGGACAGGGCGGCGGCCCAGCGCAGCACCCGGTTGCGTCCCATGGCCGCGAGGATGCGGCGGATCTCATGCTGGAACAACACGATGACCACGAACGGCAGGTAGAAGAGCGCCTTCGAGAGGATGACCGAGAGGGTGATGAGGTCGAGCGCCCTGGCGGCGAAGTAGGCGCCCGTGAGGATCAGGATCCCCCACAGCATGGGCACGGCGCGCGTGCCGCGGATGGCAGCGAGAAGAAGATAGAAGACCACCGTGACGAGCAGCACGTCGACGAGGTCGCGCACGCCGATCTCGAGCTGCACGACGTCCCGGAGAAGCTGCAGCACGGCGCTCACGCTGCCTCCGCGATCGCGGCCTGGACCCGGAGAAACTGTACCGTGGCGGCGACATCATGGACCCGGGCGACGGCGCGTGGCAGCCGGGCGAGGGGCATCAGCGCGGCCAGGGAGCCCCCCAGGCGGTCATCGACGCCGGCACCGCTCAGCGAACCGATGAAGGACTTCCGGGATGCGCCCACGACCACCGGGTGCCCAAGGGCGGCGAGGTCCGGGAGGTGGGCGAGAAGCCGGAGGTTGCCGTCGGTGTCCTTGCCGAAGCCGATCCCCGGGTCGAGCCAGATGTGCCCAGCCGGGATGCCGAAAGCCCGGGCCTGGGCGGCGCGGGCAGCCAGGAGCTCGGCCACCTCGGCGGCCACGTCCGCGTAGCGGGTGTCGTGCTGCATCGTGCGGGGCGTGCCGCGCATGTGCATGAGGACCAGCACGGCGCCGTGGCGGGCGGCCAGCGGCAGCATCTCCGGGGAGGCCGTGACATCGTTGACGATGCAGGCGCCGGCCGCCAGGGCCGCGGTGGCCACGGTCGGCTTGCAGGTGTCCACCGAGAGCAGCAGATCGGCGTGACGGGCGCTCAGCGCCCGGATGACCGGTACCACCCGCCGCTCCTCCTCCCCCGCGTCCACCGGTGTCGCGCCGGGTCGGGTGGACTCCCCGCCCACATCGATGATGTCGGCCCCCTGGCCGAGCAGGGCCTCGGCCTGGGCGATGGCGGCTTCCGGATCCAGGAAGCGCCCGCCGTCCGAGAAGGAGTCGGGGGTGACGTTGAGGATGGCCATCACGGCCGGTCGCCTCCGCTCCCACAGGGCGTCCACGCGAGCGTCGAGCACCCCCGCAGCGTACCTGATTCGCCCGGCCCAGGCCAACCCCGAATACCACTCGGAGTGGCTTTGTTATAGTTCGCCGTTGAAGAGGGAGGGCTTTCATGCGACGTGGAAAGCTCGCGGTGCTCATGCTCGGGGTGGCTTCGGTGATTGGTGCGGACGAGGTGGAGGATGCAGCCCGCCGCTTCACGCTGGGGTACGTGCCCTATGCGCCGTCCTCCAGCGTCGATCTCAAGGTCGACGCGCGGCGCACCACACCGG
>JALOLB010000104.1 GCA_025456225.1 Thermoanaerobaculaceae bacterium | reverse complement strand
AGAAGTCGAGAGTGGATGGAAGAAGTCGAGAGTTGAGAGTTGAGAGTCGAGAGTGAAGACGAAGATGTCGAGAGTCGATGGAAGAAGTCGAGAGTTGAGAGTCGAGAGTCGAGAGTGAAGACAGAGAAGTTGAGAGTCGAGAGTTGAGAGTGAAGACGGGAGAACTGAGGGTTGGAGGTTGCACGCCGGGTGTCGGCGGACCTGCGGTGAGCCGGCTCTGGCACGCTGAGGTCCGTCCTGGTCGTTGCTCTCGACTCTCGACTCTTGACTCTCGACCTCCAAGGAGTTCCGAATGGCGCTCGTAAAACTGGAAATCAACGGCAAGCGCGTGATCGCCGACAACGCCCAGACCATCCTGCAGGTGGCGCGGGGCGCCGGCATCACCGACATCCCCACCCTCTGCCACGACGAGCAGCTCGAGCCCTTCGCCTCGTGCTTCCTGTGCGTGGTCAAGGTCAAGGGCGCCCGCACCCTGGTGCCGGCCTGCTCGACCAAGGTGTCGGCCGGCATGGTCGTGGAGACCGACACGCCGGAGGTCCGGCGCTCCCGCAAGGCGGCGCTGGAGCTGCTGCTCTCCAACCACTACGCCGACTGCATCGGCCCGTGCCAGCTCGCCTGCCCGGCCGAGGTGGACATCCAGGGGTACGTGGCGCTGGCCGCGCTCGGGAAGTTCACCGAGGCGGTGGGGCTCATCAAGGAGGCGAACCCGCTGCCGGCGATCTGCGGCCGCGTCTGCACCCGGCCCTGCGAGGTCAAGGGGTGCCGCCGCAACATGCTCGACCAGGCGGTGGGCATCGACTACATCAAGCGCTACATCGCCGACCTCGACCTCGGGCGCGCCGAGCCGTTCCGGCCGAAGGTCGCGCCGCCCAACGGGCACAAGGTGGCGGTGATCGGCGCCGGCCCGGCGGGCCTCGCCTGCGGCTACTACCTGGCGATCCGCGGCTACAGCATCGACATCTTTGAGGCCATGCCCGAGGCGGGAGGCATGCTGCGCTACGGCATCCCCGAGTACCGGCTGCCCAAGGAGGTGCTGGACCTTGAGGTGGCGCAGATCCTCGACCTCGGGGTGCGGCTGCACACCAACCAGGCGCTGGGCAAGGACTTCACGGTCTCGAGCCTCAAGCAGGCCGGCTACAAGGCGGTGTTCCTGGGCCTCGGCGCCTGGGAGAGCCAGACCATGCGGGTCAAGGACGAGGACGCCGAGGGCGTCCTGTCGGGGATCGAGTTCCTCAAGAACTTCGGCCTCCGAAAGAAGATCGACATCCACGGACGGGTCCTCGTGGTGGGCGGCGGCAACACCGCCATCGACTGCGCGCGCACCGCGCTGCGGCTGGGCGCGAAGGAGGTCCGGCTCGTCTACCGCCGCACCCAGAACGAGATGCCGGCCAACAAGGTGGAGATCGAGGAGGCGCTGCACGAGGGCGTGGGGCTGGACCTCCTGGTCGCGCCGACCCGCATCGTCAAGGCCGGCAACCGGGTCACGGGGCTCGAGTGCCAGCGCATGGAGCTCGGTGAGCCCGACGCCTCGGGGCGCCGCAGCCCCAAGCCGGTGCGCGGCTCCGAGTTCGTCATCGACTGCGACTTCGTGATCGCCGCGATCGGCCAGAACACGAAGATCAGCGAGCTCACCTCGGGCAAGGTGCCGGGGATGCTGCCGTTCGGCGAGACCCTCAACCTCACCCGCTGGCAGACCGTGCAGGTCGGCGAGGGGACCCAGGAGACCTCGGTGGAGGGCGTGTTCTCGGGCGGCGACGTGGTGACCGGCGCGGCCACCGCCATCGAGGCGATCGCCGCCGGCCGCAAGGCCGCTCATGCCATCGACGGCTACATCCGCACCGGCAAGGCCACCCCCGAGCCGAAGCAGTTCGTGTCGCGCAAGGACACCTTCGCCAAGGTGACGGCCGAGGACCTGCGCTCCCAGGAGCCCACGACGCACCGTCCGATGCCGCTCATCCCCCTGGACGAGCGGGTCAAGGGGTTCGGCGAGGTGGAGCTGGGGTACGCCCTGGAGGACGTCAAGGCGGAGTCGACCCGTTGCCTGGAGTGCGGGTGCGTCGCGCTGTTCGACTGCGACCTGCGGCGGTTCGCGAGCGAGTACGGCATCGAGGTCAAGCAGTTCCTGGGCGAGGCCAGGCAGTACAAGGTGGACCGCACCCACCCCCTGATCGAGCTGGACCCGAACAAGTGCATCCTCTGCGGGCGCTGCGTGCGCATCTGCTCGGAGGTCGTCGGCGCCAACGCCTACGGCTTCGTGGACCGCGGCTTCTCGACCGTGGTGCGGCCGGCGATGGGCGGCTCGCTGCTCGACACCGAGTGCGTGACCTGCGGGCTGTGCATCGGCACCTGCCCGACCGGTGCCATCTCCGCCAAGCTGCCCCTCGCCAAGCCCGGGCCGTGGGCCACCGAGTCCACGGTCACCACCTGCCACTACTGCTCGGTGGGGTGCCAGCTCGCCTACCAGTCCTACGGCAACACCCTGATCAAGGTCGGGCGCATCGAGGACAGCCCCCACACCCTCGGCGCCCACTGCAAGAAGGGCGTGTTCGGGTACGAGTTCGTGCAGGCCGAGGACCGCATGACGCGGGCGTGGATCCGCCCCGGCCGCGAGCTGCAGGAGACCACCCTCGACGACGCGATCGGCTACACCGCCATGCGCCTGAAGGAGCTCTCCCGGCGCTTCGCACCCGAGGAGGTGGCGGTGTTCGTCTCGCCCCGCCTCACCAACGAGGAGATCTACCTCGCCCAGAAGCTGGCGCGCATCGGCCTGGGCACCCAGAACGTGACCTCGTTCGCGAGCCTCGTGAACGAGGAGTACCTCTGCCCGGAGATCGTGTCGACCGCCAGCTACGCGGACCTCGCCGACGCCCAGGCGGTGCTGGTCGTCAACTCCAACCTCGACGAGGAGCACTTCGTCGTCGACCTGCTCGCCAAGCGCGCCCTGCGCAACGGCGGCAAGCTCGTCTTCGTCGGCCCCGAGTCCAACCGCACCTCACAGTTCGCCGACGTGCACCTGGCCTGCACCCCCGGCACCCAGAGCGTGGTCGTGCTGGCGCTGGTGGCCGAGCTGGCGGCGCGCGGCAAGGTGGAGCTCGAGGACTGGCCGGAGCTGGCGGCGCGGCTCAAGGAGCTCAAGCCCGCCTCGTTCGAGAAGACAACCGGCCTCCGGCCCGAGGCTCTCCGCGAGGCGGCCGACATCCTGGCCGGCGCGATCTCCCGCGTCGTGGTGTTCAACAAGGACTACCGCGGCAAGCGGCTGCCCGGCGACGACCGGCTCTTCGCGGCCGCCTCGAAGGCGCTGCTGGCCCCCTGGCTGGCCCTGTGGGAGAAGGCCAACATGCAGGGCCTGCTGGACATGGGTGCCAACCCGAAGTGGTTCCCCGGCTACCAGCCGGTGCACGACGGGGCGGTCGAGACGCTCGAGAAGGAGTGGTGCGTCGTCCTGCAGGACCTCAAGGGGCAGGAAGGGGACATGGCGCGGGCGCTGGCCAACCGACGCATCCGGGTGGCGATCGTGCTGGGCGAGGACCCCCTCGGCAACCCCAGGCTCCCGGCCCAGGTGCGCAACGGCCTGCTGGCCGTCGACTTCCTCGTGGTGGGCGACGTCGTCATGACGGCCACCGCCAGGGCCGCCAACGTCGTCCTGCCGCTCTCCGCCCACGCCGAGACCTCGGGCACCATGACCAACGCCGAGCACCGGGTGCAGCAGGTCCGGCAGGCGATCCCGCCCGCCAACGGCCTCGAGACCTGGCAGATCATCTCGCACCTGGCGGCCCGCATGGGGCTCCGCTTCAAGATGAAGTACGCCAGCGCCGAGGAGGTGTTCGCCGAGATCCAGCGGGTGGTACCGCTGTACCGGGGGCTGCGGTTCGACGGCCAGGCCCACGAGGCGGTGTGGGATGCCGAGGCGATGCCGCTGCCCAGGCAGGCGCTCCCGGCGCTGCGCCTGGAGGCGGCCGAGGAGCCGCTGCCCACGCTCACCTTCGACCACCTGGAGGGCCGCTTCGCGCGGCGGCTGGAGACGCTCTTCAAGGAGGCCAAGGCCCAGCTCGGGATGTGAGGACCGTGCCCGGCATCCGGAGCGATCTCTCGCTGCGCGCGAGGTGACTACGCCCCGGGTCCCTCGTTCAGCAGGCGGTAGAGGGTGGCTCGGGAGATGCCGAGCAGGGCTGCGGCCTTGACCTTGTTGCCACCGGCCTTGATCAGCGCTCCGGAAATGTCGGCCGGCGTGACCTTCTTCCGGAGCCAGGAGGCTGGAGCCCGGCTGGGAGCGGGGCTGCGGAGATCGACCGGAAGGTGGGCGACCTCGATGATCTCGCCCTTGCTCTTGACGAGCGCGTACTCGAGCACGTTCTGGAGCTCGCGGACGTTGCCCGGCCAGGTGTGATCCAACAGCGCCGCCAGCGCCTCGGGGCTGATCCCGGCCCGGGGGCGGCCCGCCAGTGTCGCGATTCTGTCGAGGGTGACCTCGACGAGGAGCGGAAGGTCGAGGATGCGCTCGCGGAGCGGCGGAAGGTGGATGGGTATCACGCAAAGCCGGTAGTAGAGATCCTCCCTGAAGCGACCGGCCATGATTTCCTTCCGCAGGTCCCTGTTGGTGGCACTGAGGATGCGGACGTCGACACTCACGGTCCTCTCCCCGCCGACCCTCTCGAAGGACCGCTCCTGGAGCACCCGCAGGAGCTTGATCTGCATCGCGGCCGAGAGATCGCCCACCTCGTCCAGGAAGATGGTGCCGCCGTCGGCGAGCTCGAACCGCCCCTTCTTGTCCCGGATCGCACCGGTGAAGGCGCCCTTGACGTGCCCGAACAGCTCGCTCTCGAGCAGGCCCTCGGGCAGGGCTCCGCAGTTCACGGCCACGAAGCTCCGCAGGGCACGCGGGCCCTCGCTGTGGATCGCCCTGGCCACCAGCTCCTTGCCGGTGCCGCTTTCCCCCTGGATCAGCACCGGACTGGTGACGTCCGCCACCTCCCGGATCGTCTCGTAGACCGCCTGCATCGCGGGATCCCGGCCGACCATCCCGGCGAAGCTCTTCTCGCCTCCGACCAGGGCGCGGAGGCCGTTGAGCTCGGTGGCGTCCTCGATGATGAGCAGCGCGTTGCGCGAGCCAGCGTGGTCAAGGGGGGCGGTCGTGATCAGGAGCACCACCGTACGCGTCTTGCCGTTCTCCCCGATCCTGAACTCCACCCGTTGTCGGTGCACCTCGCGGCCGTCCAGAGCCTCGCGGATCGCGGCGCCGACCCGGCAGGTCTGGCATGCCTCGTTGTCGGGGCGATCGTGCGGGTGTCGTGCCGCCTCGCTGCAGTGCAGGAGGTCGCCGACGAGCACCTCCCCGATCCGATCGGCGAGTGCGCCAAAGGTCCTTTCCAGCGTGCGGTTGACAATCCGCACGCGGTTGCCCGCGCCGACCACCAGGACCGCCAACGGGATCGCCTCGAAGAGCGCTGAGAGAAACCCCTTCTGCTCCCTGAGCTCGTCATTGGCCCGCCGCAGATCGGACAGCAACTGCGTCAGTCTTCTCTGGGCCTCGCGCTCCTGTGTGAGGTCGCGGATGACGAGCACGACGCCCGCGATTCCGCCGCGGTCGTCGATGATCGGCGCGGCGCTGGCGCCGATCGGCAGGGTGCTCCCGTCTCTGGCACGCAGCAGGGTGTGGGCTGCAGCGGTGGCCGCCTCGACGCGGTCGAGCACCGCGCGCACCGGGTCGGCACCTGGCTCGCCGTTTTCCGGGTCGAGCGCGACGAAAACCTCTCCCAGTGGACGCCTCAACGCCTCGTCGTTGCTCCAGCCCGTCAGGCGCTCGGCCACCGGGTTCATGAACTTCACCGATCCGGTCTCGTCGGTGGCGATCACGCCGTCGCCGATACTGTGCAGGGTGGTGGCGAGCCACCGCTCGTGCTCGGCCAGACGTCGGTCGGCGGCGTGCCTGAACAACGCGAGCTCGACCGTGACCTGCAGCTCCCGGTCCTCGAACGGCTTGATGACGTACCCCAGGGGTCCCGTCATCTTGGCGCGTTCGACCGTTGCAGCATCGGCATGGGCGGTCAGGTAGACAATCGGGATGTCGAGCTGCTGGCGGAGTGCCTCGGCCACCTGGATGCCGTCCATCCCACCCTTGAGCTGGATGTCCATGAGGATCAGATCGGGCGCGACCTCCTGGACGCGTGCCAGGGCCTCTGCGCCGGTGTCGGCCCAGTCAGGGACCTCGTAGCCCAGCTTGCGGAGGCGGCTTTGCAGGTCTCGAGCCACCAGCCCCTCGTCCTCGACGATCAGGATGCGTGTTGGGTTGCTCATTTCGAACCTCCCTCAGCCGGTTCGCCGAAGGTGATGGTGAAGCGGGTGCCCACGGTGCGCTCGAGCTCGATGGTGCCGCCAACCTGATCGACGAGGATGCACACGATCTGGAGGCCAAGGGAGCGAGTGCTGCGGAAGTCCAGGTCGACTGGGAAACCGATGCCGTCGTCGGCCACCACGAACCGGTAGCCACCGGTTGCAGGCCGGGTGAGCTCGATCGCGATCGTCCCGCCCCGTCCCCCGGGGAAGGCGTGCTTGATGCTGTTGGTGATCAGCTCGTTGACGATCAGGGCGATGGGGACCGCGAGGTCGATGCCCAGGAAAACCTCGGCCGCAGCCAGGCGGAGCGTGATCTCGCCGGTGCCCAGCCGGTACGATCGGACGAGGTAGCTGGCCAGATCCTCGACGTAGTCTCCGAAGAGGATTCTCGAGAAGCTCTCGGCGCGATAGAGCTTCTCGTGGACCAGAGCCATCGAACGGATGCGGTTCTGGCTCTCCGTCAGGATGTCGATGCCGCGGTCGTCCGGGAGCTGGTCGGCCTGGAGGTTCAGCAAGCTCGCGATGATCTGCAGGTTGTTCTTGACGCGATGATGGATCTCCTTGAGCAACAGCTCCTTCTCCCGCAAGGACGCCCGGTTCAGCTCCTCGGCCTGCTTGCGTTCGGTGATGTCCTGGCCCTGGGCGATGGTCGCCACCACGGTCCTGCCGTCATCGGCAAAGAGCGTCGCGGAGTTCCAGAGCACGGTCCGGACCTCGCCACTCACCCCCTGGATGGGGATCTCCAGGACCTCCCAGCGCTCGCCGGCGCCCGCCCGGCGAATGTGGGCCAGTGCCTCCTCCCTTCGACCAGGGGGGAAGAGGAGGTCGAGGTGGGCGCCGCGGACATCGGCAGCCGTGAGGCCGGTCAGCCGCTCGAAGGCCGCGTTGAACCGGGTGATCCTGAACTCGGGGTCCCAGACGATGATCGGAGCGTTGGCGTAGGTGAAGAGCTTCTCGAGGTAGTCGCGAGTCTCGCGCAGCTCGTGCTCGGCTCGCCGTCGCTGGGTGATGTCGTCGAACACCGTGGCGAAGGTGCCGCGCTCGGGCGAGAATACCGAAATGGCGAAGTGCCTGTCCATCGGCGGGAAGAACACCTCGAAGGAGATCGGCTCTCCCGACTCCGCAACCCGTGCGTAGATGTCGAGGTAGGGCGCATCGCCGGTGCCATATGCGGCAGAACCCAGGCGACCGACAACCTGGTCCCGCTGCAGCCCTGTGATGGACTGGAAGGCCGGGTTGACATCCACGATCAGGTAGTCGACAGGCCGACCCTGGGCGTCGTGGACCAGCTCATGGAGCGCCAGCCCTTCGGTCATCGACGCATACAACGACCTGAGCTTCGACTCGCTCGCCTGGAGTGCGTGCTCGGCCTGCTTGCGGGCGGTGATGTCACCATAGGTGATTGCCACACCGTAGGTTGCCAGGGGGATTGGTGCGGCGGTGACGTTGATCCATGTGATGGTGCCGTTCGCACCCCGCAGGCCCATTTCGACGTTCTCGACGAGGTGTTTCTCCTTGAGCGCCCGCACACCGGCGAGCTCGTCCGGTGGCATCGGGGAGCCGTCCGGCCGGATGATCTCCCACCGGGGATCGCCGATCTGGCGCCGGAGGAGGTCCGGCTCAGGCATCCCAAGAAGCCGTTTGGCTTCCCGATTGACCTCGACGATCTGACCGGAGCGGTCCGAGATGGTGATACCAAGAGGAAACGACTCGAACAGGACCCTGTACTTCTCGAGGACAACCCCCAGGGCGCCTTCCACTCTCGTGCTGTCCGTGATGTCATGCAACACCACCACGGCTCCTGCGATCCGGCCGGCGGCGCGGAGCGGCGCCCCGGACACCATGACCGTGTACTCGCGACCGTCCGCCGAAGTCACCACCTGGCGAACCCCTTTCACGGCCTCGCCGCGGAGAGCACGATAGGAGGCAAGCTCCGTGAGCTGGGAAGGACGGCCCTCGGGCCCGACCACAGTCACCTGCGACAGCAGGCTCCCGAGGTCGGTGTTGGTGGGGTCCGACCCGATGGCTGCGATGGCCGCCGGGTTCGCCCGGACCACCCGGCCCGTCGCGTCGAACACCATGACTGCGTCGTTGATGGCATTGAAGACCGTGTCGAGCTCGTCGGCCCGTCGTTCGGCGTCCGCGCGGGCCTCGACCGCTTCGAGGGCTCGCTGCTGGGCCAGCTCCTCGACCCTATGGCGCTCGGTCACGTCGATACCGGTCCCGATCACGAACTCGACCTCGCCCTGCGCGTCCAGCAACGCCATGTTCGTCCACGAGATCAGGCGTGTCGTGCGATCGCGGGCAAGCCAACGATTCTCGTGATCCAGGGGAAACTGGCCGGCCGTGAGCTTGGCGAAGGCCGCCTCGACCCCAGAAATCTCGTCGGCCGGTATCAGGAAGTCCCAGAAGGCCCGACCACGAACCTCCTCGAAGCTGTAGCCGGTCGTCCGCTCACAGCTCCGGTTGAAGCGCACGATCCGCCCCGCACGGTCGAGGACGACGACGAGCGCCCCCGCCGTGTCGAGCACCGCGGTGATGAAGCTGCGCTCGGCTTCGAGCTCGGACTCTGCGGCCAACCTCTCCGCCACCGTGCCCATCAGAGTCTTGTTTACTGCAGCGAGCTCTGCGGTGCGAGCCGTGATCCGGGAGTCCAGGTCCGCCGAGAGACGCTTCAGCGCAGCTTCTGCCTGCCGGCGTTCGGAGATCTGGCGCAGCATCGGCCGGAACGTGAAGACGTAGAGAATGGGAAAGACCAGCAGCATCATCAGGGCGAGCTCGAGCACGAAGTGCTGCGCTCCCTGGAGCTCCGTCAGCGGGTCAATGAGGCGAATTGCAGCCAGCTCGGCGCCGGCGACGGCGACCGTCGAAACGACGAGGAGGCGCAGCGGTGACATGATGCCTCGCGGTTCCTCCGCGACAGGTGGACGAGCTGGGTCCGGCGACCCCGCCTCGTCGGCTGGACTCACCGGGGAGCCTCTGTCAGGCGACTGTGTCATGCCGCATGATACACACTGAGACATGCTCCGACGAGAAGAGACGGTGTCGGCAACGGAGCCGACCGGGACCCCCTCGAATTGGAGACGGAACGCCGCGATGCTCCCCCGGCCGGTTGTGGCGACTGACCTCCTGGGCAGCCCCGGCGGACCGCGCGACGCGACTCTGAGGGTGCGAAGACGTCACGAAAGAGCGATTGGTCGGGCCGTGGGCGCCCTCACGGCGTCAACCTGGACGTGGTCGTGGACAAGGTTTTGTGCCTCGGGACGTGGTGAGGCAAGCAGGAGTCCCATGAGGTGCTGCGGTGACGGCGCTGCGGTGAACGTCAGGCTTGCAGCGATTTCGTCCACGTCCACGTCCATGGGACCAGTGGTCACGATCGGCGCCCCGGGCGTCCTCGCGCCGTTGGCTCACAGTCTCGCTGCGCTGGGGCGCCCTGACATGGCGCCCGCCGCCGCGACTCTGGCGGCAGCAGGTGTTGCAGATGTCTTGACTGTCTCCGTGCAACCCTGTCTCACGCACCGGTGGGAGCGGCCGATTCCTCCGACGAGTCCATCCGGGATGCAGCAGTACTCTTTTCGTTGCAACGTGATGCAACGTTTCAAGAGCTGGCGGCCGGGCTGGCACGTGGCTTGCTGCCTCTCGATGCGAGGTCCGTGTGAGCTCCGTCACCCCCCGCCGTCCGCTCCGCTGGTTGCCGATCGTGATGATCGCAGCCGCGACTGCTGCTGGGTGGTTGGGCTCCCTTGTCCCGGCCGCACACTCCGGGGCCCACGGCTGCGGCGCGGCGGGCTGCGAGTGCGTCGCCGATCAAGACAGCGCGTGCAGGTGCGGGTGCTGCTCACACGGCGAGGAAGTGCCCCTCCAGAGCCTGGTGGGGAGCTGCGGATGCAGCCACGAGGATGCCCCGGCAGGGGGTCTCGTGGCGTCGCGCGCTGCAGTTCCGTCGCGAGGGCTGGTGCTGCCGGTCCCGGAAGGCGGGCTCCTCCCGATGTCTCCCCGTTTCGACCGTGTCTGCGGTCGGACACCGGACTCCCCCGATCCCATTCCCAGAGCCCGCGCGTAGCTCGGTACGCATGACGTCGGGTGTCGCTCCCCGGAGGGAGCAGGTGGGTTCTGGGGTTTCAGGGAGGAGACCATGAACGCGAAGGCATTGGCTTGGAGTCTGGCGGTTGGATTCGGATTGGCGGCAAGCGGAGGCGTGGCGCGAGCGGCCGCGATAGCTGGCGTCGTGACCAGTGACGGCGTGGGTGTGCCCGGCGTCCGTGTCGAGGCGCGGTGTGAAGGCCACTCGTGGGAGGTGACCAGCGGGGAGCACGGGGTGTTCCGGCTGTCCGGGCTTCCGGTGGGGGCATGTCGTGTGACAGCGGCGCTTCCCGGGTTCCTCCCGGTATCGGCGGGGCTGGATGCGCGCGAGGGGCGAACGCTCCGGGTCGAGCTGGCGCTGGAGGCGGCCCGGTTCGCCGAGACCGTCGAGGTGCTCGGTACGGCTCCCAGGGAAGGCCTGGCAGCCAGCGAGATGTCCGAGTCGGTTGGTCACGAGATGAGCGAGGTCCTCACCCGCATGCCGGGGATGGCGAAGCTGCGGAAGGGTGGCGTCGCCCAGGATGTGGTGATGCGTGGCTACCAGGGGGAGAACCTCAACGTGCTGGTGGATGGGGTCAAGGTCTACGGCGCCTGCCCGAACAACATGGATCCGCCCGCCTTCCACACCGACGCCTCGGAGGTGGAGCGGGTCGAGGTCGGCAAGGGCCCCTTCGACGTACGCAACGGCGGCAGCCTGGGGGGGGTGGTCAACATCGTGACCCGCCGCCCTCATGACGGCTTCTCCCTGCAGCCGACGTTGACTCTCGACAGCCAGGGGCTGGTGCAGCCGACCGTCACTGCGGGCAACGCAACCGAGCGACTGTGGTGGCAGGCCGGGCTGTCCCACCGTCAGGGAACGCCATACCGGGATGGGAACGGCGATCGGTTCACCGAGGGAGCCGGGTATCGCGCCAGTGAAGTCGACTCGGACGCCTTCCGGATCGGAGCCGGGTGGGCGCGCTTCGGGGGCGAGCCGCTGGATGGACATGATCTCGAGGTCTATGTGGCGCACCAGGAAGCCGACCATGTGCTGTATCCCTACCTGCAGATGGACGGCATCACCGACGACACGGATCGACTCAACCTGACCTACAAGGCCCGGCCCGAGGGCCGCCTGCTCCAGGCGGTCCGTGTGCACGGGTACTACACTCGTGTCGATCACTTCATGACCGATGAGCTCCGGACCTCGGGGGAGGGCAAGCCGCGGCCGTACAGCATGGCGAGCCAGGCCGAAACGCAGTCTGCCGGTGCCCGGGTCGAGGCCGACCTCGGCGTGGTCACGGTCGGGGTCGAGGCGGTGCGGCGGGAGTGGGAGGTCGCGACTCGCATGGCCGGGATGAGCTACATGCCGCAGCACTCCGTTCCTGGTGTGCAGGTCGACAGCGGAGGCGCCTACGCCGACCTGCGGCGCCAGCTTTCGAGCACGCTGCTCCTTGCGGCCGGGGCGCGTGTCGACAGGGTTTCGAGCCGGGCAGATGAGGCGCTCGCACCCACGTCGCTGTACTGGGCCTATCACTCCACCCGCCAGACGTCGGCCACCGACACGCTGCCTTCGGGGAACCTCCGCCTCGTCTGGACACCAACCGCCAGCGTCGAGCTCAGCATGGGAGTCGGCCACACCGAGCGCGTGCCCGATCCCCAGGAGCGGTACTTCGGCCTCAAGCGATCGGGCGCCGATTGGGTCGGCGACCCCGAGCTCCGACCTGCGCGCAACACCGGCACCAGCCTGGCGGGTCGCTGGCAGGGCCGCGACGTGATCGTGACCGGAAGCCTCTTCTACGACACGGTCGAGGACTACATCACGGTCTACGACCAGGCGCGGGTCAACCAGACGGCTGGTGTCATGAACGCCAAGGCCCGCTCCTACGCCAACGTCGACGCCGAGGTCTGGGGTGGTGAAGCCTCGGCCAGCCTGGTGCTGTCCGACCGGCTGATGCTGTCCGGAGACATCAGTGTCGTCCGTGGCCGCAAGACGCCGCGACCGGACAAGGGCATCCTCTCGGAGGACCTCGCGGAGATTCCGCCCGCAGCGGGACGCCTGGCGCTACGCTACGAGCGGGGACCTCTGTTCGGGGAGGTTGAGGGTGTCTTCGCGGCCCGGCAGGATCAGGTGGATAGCGAGCTCGGCGAGTCCCCAACGCCGGGTTGGGCGGTGGCAAACCTGCGTGCCGGGCGGCGCTTCGGGCAGCTCAACCTGACGGTCGCCGTGTACAACCTCTTCAACCACCAGTACACCGAGCACCTCTCGCACCTGCGCGACCCGGTCCGTTCGGGCACGCGGGTGGCCGAGCCCGGCCGCACCGGAGCTCTCCAGCTCGCGTACACCTTCTAGCCCGCGTCTCTCGCCGGTCTTCTGCTGCGCGGCCGGGTGTTGCCGCGCGTGCGAGAGCTGATCCGGCCACCGCTCCCCCTCCCTGTTCGCATCGGGGAGGGGGAGCGTCCGTCCTCAGGGCTGTGCGCTCCTCTGCCTGCCCGGGTGCGGTCGTCTCGGTTGGTCGATCGGGCGGGTGAGGTGAGGTGCCATCCGTCGCCTGGCCTCCCATGTCTCATGTGTTGCTGCTTCTCGCGGCGTATGAGACAGGTGAGACGGCCGGAAACGAGTTCCTTCGCCGGAGGTTGCTTCCTAACACGCTGCGCGGCAACGGGATGAACTCTGGTCGATGCGCTGCAGGTGGCGCCTGCCTCGAGCCGTCGTCGTGCGACCAGTGTTCTCTGCGGGATGAGCCAGAAGTTATTGTTTTTGCAATGGCATAGATGGTAATCCTGGCTATGGCACGGTTCGTGCTCCAGGGAGCTG
>JALOLB010000323.1 GCA_025456225.1 Thermoanaerobaculaceae bacterium | reverse complement strand
CGACCTCGACGACGCCGAGGTGGTGGTGGTCAACACCTGCGGCTTCGTGGAGGAGGCCAAGCGCGAGTCGATCGAGGCGATTCTCGAGGTGGCGGCGCGCAAGGGGGACGGCCGGCTGCGGCGGCTGGTGGTGGCCGGGTGCATGGCGCAGCGGTTCGCCCGCGAGCTGGAGGCGGAGATCCCCGAGATCGACGCGTTCCTGGGGCTCGACGAGCTGGAGCGCGTCCCCGAGGCGGTGCTCGGCGAGCTGGGGCAGGGGCACCTCCCCGACCAGCGCGGCGCGCTGCGGCTGTACGACCACACGGCGCCGCGGCTGCTCGCCACCGGCGGGGTCTTCGCCTACCTCAAGGTGGCCGAGGGGTGCAACAACCCGTGCAGCTTCTGCTCGATCCCGCGCATGCGCGGGGCGTTCCGGTCGCGGCCGCTCGGCTCGCTGGTGGCGGAGGCGCGGCGGCTGGAGGCTGCCGGGGTGCGCGAGCTGGTGCTCATCGCCCAGGACACGACGCGCTACGGCGAGGACCTGGGGATGGGCCGGACGGGTCTCCGACGTCTGCTCGAGGAGCTGCTGGCGGCGACGTCGATCCCGTGGCTGCGGGTCATGTACGCCTACCCGACCACCCTGGACGAGGGGATCTTCGGCCTCATGGCGGGCGAGCCACGGGTGGTGCCGTACCTGGATCTACCGCTCCAGCACGCCTCCCGGTCGGTGCTGCGGGCGATGCGGCGCGGCGGCTCCGGCGCCGAGTTCGCCGAGCTGATCGCCCGGGCGCGGGCGACGGTGCCCGAGCTCGCGGTGCGCACCACGTTCATCGTCGGCTTTCCCGGGGAAGACGAGGCCGCATTCGCGGAGTTGCTGCGCTTCGTGGACGAGACGCGCTTCGACGCGCTCGGGGTGTTCGCCTACTCCTGGCAGGAGGAGAACCCGGGGGCCGAGCTGGGAGACCCGGTGCCGCGGCGGGTCAAGATGCAGCGCCTGCGCGCACTCATGCGGGCGCAGGAGCGGATCTCCAGGGAGCTCCACCGCCGGCTGCGGGGCCAGGAGCTGGTGGCGCTGGTGGAGGGAGCCTCGCCCGAGTCCGAGCTGCTGCTGCAGGGACGCCTCGCACGCCAGGCACCCGAGGTGGATGCCCGGGTGGTCTTCTCGGAGGGCGAGGCGAGGGTCGGCGACCTGGTGCGCGTGAGGATCCGGCGGACGTCGGCTCACGACCTGGTGGGCGGGATCCTCGGTGTCGCGTCCCCGACGCCGCCGAGGATGGCGATGCTGCCGTCGCTGGGAGCGGCCGCGGTGGGTGGGGGGGCGTAGTGGAGTACCTGCGCGAGCCGGGTCCCAATACCGACCTGCCCCACGACGGCGTGGTGACGATCGGCAACTTCGACGGCGTGCACCGGGGCCACCAGGCGATCCTCGCCGGCGCGGTCTCCCGGGCCCGGGAGCTGGATGTGCCCTCGGTGGTGCTGACCTTTCACCCGCATCCGGAGAAGGCGCTGCGGCCGGAGTCGGAGCTGCGGCTGCTTTCAACCCGTGCCCAGCGTGCCCAGCTCATCGAGCGGCTCGGGATCGACACCCTCGTCGAGGTCGGGTTCGACAAGCGGTTCGCGGCCATGCCTGCGCTCGCCTTCGTGCGCGACTTCGTGCACCGGCGGCTGGAGCCTCGCGAGGTCTGGCTGGGCACCAACTTCCGCTTCGGCTCGAACCGCGAGGGCGACCTCGACTTGCTGGCGGTGCAGGGTCGGGAGCTGGAGTTCGACGTGATGGGCGTGCCCGCCGTGATGGACGGGGACGAGCCAGTCTCCTCGACACGGGTGCGGCGGGAGGTGGCGCGCGGCCACGTCTCCGAGGCGTGGCGGCTGCTCGGCCGGCCGCTCTTCGTCGACGGCAAGGTCGCGGTCGGCTTCCGCATGGGGCGGCGGCTGGGCTTTCCCACCATCAACATCGAGGTCGAGAACGAGCTCATGCCGGCCCACGGCGTGTACGTGACCGGCGTGCACATCCCGTCGTTCGGGCGCGTCTTCCACTCGGTGACCAACATCGGCGTGCGGCCCACGGTCTACCAGCGCTCGACGGTGGTGGTGGAGTGTCACGTGCTGGACTTCACGGCGGATGTCTACCGCGAGGACGTGCGGCTGTTCTTCTTCCAGCGGCTGCGCGACGAGAAGGTGTTCGGCTCGTCCATGGAGCTGGTGGCGCAGATCCGCCGCGACGTCGAGGCGTCCCGGCTGTACTTCCTGCAAAAGGGCCTCTCCGAGGCCGAGCTGGTGCGGCGATGAGCGCGTGGCTTGTTGTGCCGGGCGCCTCCCTGCTGGTCGTGATGGCGGCCGCCTATGCGCTGTGGTGGCTCGACCGTTTCGAGTGGGAGCCGGTGCCGCGCTACGTCTTCACGGTTCTCCTGGCGGCGGCCGCCGGCCTCGCCCTGGTGACCGTGCCGGCGCCGAGCTGGGTGCGCGCCCTGCAGGTCGGTGCCGCCACCCCCCTCCCGCCGTGGGCCTGGCCCGGCCTGCTGCGTCGGGCGGCTCTGGGCGTGCTGGCCCTCCTGGGCGTGGTCGGGCTGTGGTCACGCCGGAGCCACCTGGAGAGCCCGCTGGACGGGCTGGTCTCAGGCCTCGCCGCGGGGTGCGGCATGGCCCTCGGCACCCTCGTCGCACTGGCGGTGTTTGCCCAGGTCGGGCTGCTGGAGGCCTGGCTCGGCGTCGTCACGCTCCTCTCGGCGGGCGTCGCGGTGGGGCTCGGCGTGGGCTGGGCAAGGCTTCGCGTCGGCGCGATGCAGCAGCTCCTGACTGTGCTGATCGGAGCGACGGTCGCGCTCTCGACCCTGGTGCTCCCGGCGGCGGGCGCGGCGCTGGTGGCCGCGCTGCGCTGGCACCCGACCGGTTGGGGGTGGGCCGGCATCGTGGTCCTCATCGTGTCGCTGCCGCTGCTGGTTGCCGGCGCCTTCGGGTGGGTGCTGCTCCGTTTCGAGCATCGTCTGGTCCGTCGGCGCCTCGAGGAGGAGGCGGCGTTCGGGGTGCTCCCCGCCTGGCTGCCGCCGCTGGCGGCGAGCCCCGTGCGGCGCTCGAACCCGACGTGGTGGCCGCGCCGCGACGAGCGCCAGGCCCTCAACCGGATGCTGTGCGAGCTGGCCATCAAGAAGGAGCGGGTGACGGCACTGAACGCCGATGCGGCGCGGGTCTACGGCCTGGAGGTGGGCCGGCTGCGCCAGCGCCTGCGCACCCTTCTCGACCCCGCCTGGGCGCCCTCCGCCGAGGACGAGCCCCCGCTCGACTGATCGCTCCCGCCCACCCAGCCTGCTGCCCGGCCTCAGGCCTCAGGCAAGACAGGCCTCAGGATTGCCGCCCATCCGCCACTCGGTCTCAGGCCGCAGCTCCTCCACCGACCAGGTTTGCCTTGCAGTACCTGAGGCCCGAGGTCTGAGGCCGGCAGCCTTGAGCCTTGAGTCCGAGTGCGTGCTACGATCCGCGAAATCTGGCGCCCGGGACAGGGGTTGTAGGACGGGCGGGAGGGACGCGAGCATGAACACTCGGGGGATTCACGTCTTCACGTCGGAGTCGGTGACCGAGGGGCATCCCGACAAGGTGTGCGACCAGCTTTCCGACGCCGTGCTGGACGAGGTGCTGCGCTACGACCTGGAGCACGGCCAGGCCGGCAAGGGCCGGGTGGCGTGCGAGAGCTTCATCACTGTGGGCCTCGTGGTGGTGGGCGGCGAGATCACGACCGAGGGCTGGGTCGATGTCCAGGACCTGGTGCGCAGCGTCGTGCGCGAGATCGGCTACACCGATGCCAAGTACGGGTTCAACCACTCCACCTGCGGGATCCTCAACGCCATCGGGCGCCAGTCCCCGGACATCGCCCAGGGCGTCGACACGGGCGGGGCCGGCGACCAGGGGCTGATGGTGGGCTACGCC
>JALOLB010000103.1 GCA_025456225.1 Thermoanaerobaculaceae bacterium | reverse complement strand
GCACGCTGAGCGACAGCAGCCGCAATGCACTGGACGGGGCCACGTCGCGGGAAACGAAGAGCTCCGCGAGGTAGAAGAGCGCGCGGATGATCAGCAGGAAGGTGGTGACGCCGGTGGCGAGCGCCAGGCTCGGCAGCGTCTCGGCGATGAGGGCGCGGGTCAGGATGAAGCGATGGCGGCTCTTCACGGCGGTCGATAGTACGGGAACCGCGTACCCATTGCCAAGGGGGCGACCGATGAACTCCACAGGAGGGGAGTCCGGAGGGAGGGGACCTGCGGGCTGCACAGGGTTTTCCACAGGAAGGGCCGTCTCCACAACGCAGCTCGAAGTTGCAGGGTCCGATAAGAAATATTATGTTAATTTTGCACTACCAAACGAGCGAAAGTCTCGTCCTGCGGATCGGAGCTCCCTCTACTCTGTCTCCTGGGACCCCTGCTCGCCCGGGCGTCGGGCTTCCAGCAGGCCCTGCAGCTTCTCGTCCAGCTCGCCGCTCCGGAGCTGCCCGAGAATTCCCTCGATCGTGCGGATGATCTCCTCGCGCGACACTCCTGGCTGGCGGATCGAGAGCGACAGGTGCACGGGCACGCCGCTGGAGCCCTTGAAGCGCAAGCTGACGGGCTTGAACCGGTGGGTGTCCCCGTCCTCGGCTGGACGGGCGCGGTTGTCGGCGGGCTGCCTGGCAACGGCGCGAGCGGTCTCGCGGTCGAGGTTCTGCTCGGCGATCTCCTGAACCAGCCGCTCCATCTCGTCGATGGTCTCGGCCCTGGCAATGAGGAGCAGGATGCTCTTGGCCGTGATGTCGGCATGCCGACAGAGATCCCTGATCGCCGGTGGGACGCGCAGCAGGGAGAGCGCCTCACTGACCGTCGGCCTGGACTTGCCAACCGCGTGCGCGACCTGATCGTGGGTGTAGCCGTACTTCTCGACGAGGGCACGGTACCCCTCCGCCTCCTCGAAGGCAGTCAGGTCCTTGCGCTGGAGGTTCTCGACGAGGGCAATCTCGAGTGCCTCCTGGTCGGACGCCGTCAGCTCGATGCACGGGACCTCGACGAGACCAGCCTCCAGAGCGGCGTGAAAGCGGCGCTCTCCGGCGATGAGCTGGAAGGTCCGCTCTCCGGTCTGCCGGCGAACAAGCAACGGCTCGAGGACGCCCCGGGCCTTCACGGACGCGACGAGCTCAGTCAGGTCGCCAAGGCTGGATCGTGGCTGCTCGCGGTTGGTCTCGATCCGGTCGAGCGGCACCATCAGGCCGACGCCGATCACCGACTGATTGGCGAGCTCCTCCACGAAGTGCCGATCGTGGCGCATCTTGCGGGTGTCAGGCAGGCCGCGGCGGCTAGACACGGGAGATCACCTCTTCGCAGAGGGCAAAGTACTCCATCGCGCCGCTGGACTGCGGAGCATGCTCGAAGATCGACACGCGATAGGCAGGGCTCTCCTCGAGCCGGATGGACCTCGAGACGACGGTGTGAAAGACCTTGTCCCCGAACACCTCGCCGATCTGATCTTGGATATCACGAGCCAGCACCGTGCGGCGATCGTGCAGCGTGATGACGACACCGAGGAGCTGCAGGTCGGGGTTGGCCCGGACCTTGATCTTCTCGTACGTCTCGAGGAGGTCGTCGGTGCCTTCGAGTGCGAAGTACGACGACTGGATCGGGATCAGCAGGTGGGTTGCCGCAACCATGGCATTCACCGTGATCAGACCCAGGGTCGGAGGGGTGTCGATGACGATGAACTCGTACTCCGACTGCACCGGTGCGAGCCGGTCCTTGAGCCTGAAGTGCGCGTCCAGCTCTCCCACCATCGAGGACTCCAGCTTCGCGAGGGAGATGCGGGCCGGCGCCAGGTCCAGCTTCGGCACCGGGCTGGGGACGATGACGTCCGCGATGGTCGCTGCACCCGTGAAGACATCGAACATGGAGTGCTGCACCTCGTGGGGGTTCAGGAAGGACATGGTGCTGTTGCCTTGCGGATCCAGGTCGACCAGGAGTGTGCGGCGCCCGCGGTGGGCGAATGCCGCCGCCAGGTTGATGGCCGTTGTGGTCTTCCCTACTCCACCCTTCTGATTCGCAATGGTGATGATCATGGCTCCCCGTCTTCACGCTCAGCGGAGCACTTTATCGGGGCCACCGAAAGACTGTCAAGGCAAACCCTGTCGCCCACCCGTCGAGAATCGAGAGTTGAGAGTCGAGAGCGCAGCCCGAAAGGCAGATTCCAGGAATCGATGCGCCGGTCGGACGAAGCTGCTGGGCTACATGCGGTACTTGCCGAGCTGCTCCGGGCTCAGGGACTCCAGCCACTCGCGGAGGCGACCCTCCTCGTCCTCCTCGCCCGCATCGAGGGTGTGGGCGGCGCGGAAGACTCCCTCGACGACACGGATCGGCGCCCGACAGCGAAGCGCCAGGGCGATGGCATCGGAAGGCCTGGCGTCGACCTCCACATCCCCCCCTCCGGGCTCGCGAAGCACGACCTTGGCGTGGAAGGTGTTCTCGACCAGGGCATGCACCACGACGGCCACGACTCGTGCCCCGAGGCCCTGGACGACGGCCCGCAGCAGATCGTGGGTCATGGGCCGCGGCGTGCCGACGCCCTCCAGCTCGAGGGCGATGGCGTTCGCCTCGAACAACCCGATCCAGATCGGCAGGAACACGTTCTCGTTGGGCTTCTTGAGGATAACGATGGGAGTGTTGGAAACCGGGTCGAGAATCAGGCCCCTGATCTCCACCTCGACCGGTCGGGTGAGTTCGTCTCGCTCTTCCATCACATCGTCAATCTCAGGCGAGCATCCCCGCCTGTCAAGCGGGGAGCGGTCTCTCCCCTCCCCCGGGGGTCCCCGCAGCGCGCCCGAGCAGCGCGTGGGCACTCGCACCGATGATCTCGACCCTGATCAGTTGGCCGGCAGTGAGGCCCGCCCACCCATCGAAGTTCACGACGCGGTTGTCGCGCCCCCGCCCCTGCCAGCGACCGGCTCCGCGGCGTGAAGGGCCGTCCACCAGCACCTCCACCACGCGACCCACGAGGGCCCGGTTGAGGGCGAGCTGGATCTCGCCCTGCACCGCGAACAGCCTCTCGATGCGGGCCTTCGCCACCTCCCGCGGCACGCGATCGCCGAGGGCGGCGGCGGCCGTGCCGCGCCGGGCCGAGAAGACGAAGCCGTAGAGCTGACCGAACCGCACCTCCTCGACGAGCCGGAGAGTCTCCTCGAAGTCAGCGTCGCCCTCGCCGGGGAACCCGACGATGACGTCCGTGGAGAAAGACAGATCCGGCCTCGCCTCGCGCAGCCTGGCGACGACATCGAGGTAGCGGCCCCGGGAGTACCCGCGGGCCATGCGGCGGAGGATGCGGTCGGAGCCAGCCTGGAACGGCATGTGCAGGTACGTTCCCAGGGTCGGCAGCTCGCCCACGGCCCGCAGCAGACGGGGGGTGAAGTAGCGGGGGTGTGAGGTGATGAACAGCACGCTCCACAGGCCAGCCACGCCGCACACCGCATGGAGGAGCTGGGCGAGGTCGGCACCCGTGGTCGGGCACCGGTAGGCATTCACCGTCTGTCCCAGCAGCGTGATCTCCCTGGCACCATGCCTGGCCAGCCGCTCCACCTCTGCGACGATCTCCGGCATCGGACGGCTCGCCTCGGCGCCGCGCGTGCGCGGCACGACGCAGTAGGTGCAGCGCTGGTTGCAGCCGTGAATGACGGTCACGAACTGACGTGCACTGTCCGGTCGGGCGATCAGCCCGGGGTCGAAGCTGGGGGCGTCGAATCCGGTTCGACGGGCGCGTTGCCCGTCCTCCCAGGCGTCGAGGGCCACCCCGAGGTCCTCGACGTGGCCGGGACCGAGCAGGAACCCCACGACAGGCAGGCGCCGCAGGAGCTCCTCGCCGTCCTGCTCGGCCACGCAGCCGCACAGTCCGACCACGCGCGGCAGGCCGTTCGCGTCTCTCAAACGTCGCAGCTCCCCGAGGCGGGACACCACCTTCTGGACCGACTTCTCCCGAACCGCACAGGTGTTGAGCAGCACCACGTCGGCCTCTTCTGCCCGGGCCGCGGGGCAGAGGCCCCGGGCCTGCAGGACACCCTCCAACCTCTGGCTGTCCAACACGTTCATCTGACAGCCCCAGGTTTCGACGAAGTAGCTCCTCACGGCTGGGCGCTCCACGCGACTGCGGTTCCCGACGCCCCTCCCGCCTACCTTGGGTCTGGAGGGATGGGCGTCGGCGTGGGCGGCCGGCGCTTGGTGGGTGTGGCGCCCGGAGGTGGCGGCGGCGCCTTCTCGGCCTGTGCCCCGCGCTGGGGCGCCGGTGTCTCGGTGGCCAGAGGCTCCCGGAACCAGCCCGGCAGCGCACCTTCTCGCTGCCCGGCAGCCAGGACCAGCTCGGGCTGCTGGCGAGCCGTCTGCTGCTCGGCCTGCGCCGCAGCCAGGTCGGCCAGGGCCTTGTCCAGGGCCGGCTTGATCACGCCGTCCCGGTGGGCCGGGTCGTCCCAGGCGTAGAAGTCGCGCTGCAGGCGGGCCACCTCCGACTGCAGGGCGGCGACCCGGGCGTCGGCCTCCTGCCCGCGCTTGAGAGCGTCCTGGTAGCTCTTCTGCCAGTAGCGCTTGCGTGACTCCTCGAGGTTGCGCGGGGACGGCGCCGGGGTGCCTTCCTGGGACTTGGAGGTCGTCAGCTCGACACCCGCTGACAGACGCTGGATGTCGCTGTTGTCCAGGCGCCGCGGCTGGTCGGCCGGCAGGTTGAGCTTGATGTGCTTGGCCACATCCGACAGCTTCTGGCCGCGGGGTACGCTCGATCCTCCACCCTTGTTGATGAGGACAGAGATGGGGGCAGTGGGCGCGGGCGAGGGTGACGGCGTCGGTGTCGCCGCCAGCAGCAGGCCGAACAGGAGCACGTTCATGGAATCACCTCCACGCCGACCTAGGGGGCACTGGTGCCGGCGCGGCCGTAGCGGTCCGCCAGGCGCACCACGTCGTCGAGCTCCGGCGTCGAGACCTCGACGAGCCGTACGTCCGTGACGGCCACCAGGCTGTGGACCTCACCGGGCGGGATGTGCCTGCAGTCACCTGCTTCCAGGACCAGGCAGCGCTCCGCTCCAGCTTCGCCTTCCGGCCGCAGGTGCAGCTCGCAGGTCCCCTCCAGGACTCTCATGGTCTCGTCCTTGACACGATGATACTGCAAGGACAGCTCGTGCCCGGCCCGGACGGTCAGGATCTTGCCGACATAGCGGTCGGTCTCCGCGAAGATCTCCTCGTTCCCCCAGGGCTTCTCGACGAACCGCGTCACAGCCGGATCCTCACCTTCAAGTGGGCCAGCAACCCCGAGAGCTGCTCGAGGAGGTACTCCTCAACCTCCTTTGCGGTCGCCAGGCCCAATGCCCGGTGGGCGATGCGCCGCGCCTCCTTGAAGGACAGCGCGCGCACCAGCCGCTTCACAACTGGCAAGGCGGCAGGATGGACCGAGAATTCCTGGAGGCCGAGGCCTACCAGCACGGGGATGGCCAGGGGGTCGGCCGCCATCTCGCCGCACATCGAGACCGTGATGTCGCCGCGATGCGCCGCGGTGATCACCCGGTCGATGAGTCGCAGGACCGCAGGGTGGAACGGTCGGTAGAGCTCTGCCACGTGCTCGTTGGAGCGGTCCACGGCCAGGGTGTACTGGGTGAGGTCGTTGGTCCCGATGGCGAAGAAGTCCACGACCTTCGCCAGGTGCTCGGAGATCAGGGCGGCGGCGGGCACCTCGATCATGACGCCAAGCTTGATCGTCCGGGGCACCTGATGGCCCTCGGCCTGAAGCTCCTCGCGATAGCGGTCGAGCAGGACGCGGACGGTCCGCACCTCCTCGACATGCCCGATGAGCGGCACCATGATGCGCAGCAGCCCCTGCCCGTGACCTGCGGCCCGCAGCAGCGCGCGCAACTGGGTCCGGAAGAACTCGGGCTTCTGCAGGCACAGGCGCACACCCCGCAAGCCCAGCACGGGATTGTCCTCGGGATTGCCCAGCAGCTCGCGGGCGAGCTTCTTGCCTCCGAGGTCGTAGGTCCGGACGGTCACCGGCTGCCCCGGGAACGCGTCCAGGAGCTGCCGGTACGCCGTGGCCTGCTGCTCCTCGTCGGGCAGCGCCGGGCTGGCCTGCATGAAGAGGAACTCGGACCGGAAGAGCCCCACGCCGACGGCACCGCCGGCCTTGGCGGCAGAGACCTCGTGCAGCAGGTCGATGTTGGCCAAGAGCGTGACAACGTGCCCGTCCACCGTCACGGTCGGAAGGTGGGCGACCGAGAGAAGCTCCCGTTGCCGCTGCTGGTACTCCTCCGCTCGCAGGGAGTAGACCTGCACGAGCGCCGGCTCGGGATCGACGATGACGTGACCCTCGAACCCGTCGACGATGAGAAGCTGTGCACGTTCCATCGCCTGCACGACGTGCTCGACGCCGACGACCGCGGGGATGCCGAGGGACTTGGCGATGATCGTGGTGTGCGAGGTGATGCCACCCGTCTCGGAGACGAACCCGCCCACCGAGCCTCGGGCGAGCTGGATGGCCTGGGACGGCGGGATGTCGTCGGCCACCAGGATCGCACCCTCCGGCGCCTGGCCCAGCCTGGGCGTGGCCCGCCCCTGCAGCGCCCGCTGCAGGTGCGTGGCGACGTCCAGCAAATCGGTCCGGCGCTCGCGCAGGTAGACGTCCTGAAGGCCCTCGAACTGGCCAAGGAGCCGCTGCACGACCTCCTCGAGCGCCCACTCCGCGTTGACCGACTCCCTCGAGATGATCTCCTCGACCTGGAGAAGCAGCGTCGGGTCCTCTGCCATCAGGCGGTGGGCCTCGAAGATCGCCGCGTATTCCTGTCCCACGGTGGCCGAAGCCTGCGCGGCCAGGTCCGCGAGGCTCTCCGCGGCGCGTCGCGCCGCCTCGTGAAGCCGTGTGATCTCGGCCTTCAATTGCTCACTGTCCAGGACCATGCGCACGACCGGCTGGGGTCGGTTCTCGACCACCAGAGGCGGACCGATCGCGATGCCGGGCGAGACACCCAGCCCGACCAGCATGCGGGAGTAGCTCACTACTCCCCCTCCCCGAACCGGTCACGAATCAGGGCCTCGATGGCCCTGAGGGCATCGACCTCGTCCTTGCCGTCTGCCTGGATGGTCAGGCGGGTGCCGCAGGGAGCGGCGAGCAGCAGGAGTCCGAGGATCGACTTCCCGTTGACCTCCTCCTCGTTGTGGAGGACCGTCACGTGCGCCGCGAAGAGGGAGGCGGTGTGCACGAACTTGGCGGCGGCCCGGGCATGCAGCCCCAGGCGGTTGGTGAGCTCGACCTCAAGTTGCGCCATGACCCCCGCTCCCTGCTGGCCGGCGCTCGAGGATCTCGCTGACCACGTAAATGCTCTTCTGGCCCTTCTCGGCCACGATGCGAGCGAGCTGCCGGAGCGGCTGCCCACTCTGACGCCGGACGCTGGCCAGCTTGATGAGCATCGGCAGGTTGACGCCGGTGACGACCTCCGAGCGTGCCGGGTCGAGGAACCCCAGTGAGAGGTTCGTCGGCGTGCCGCCGAACATGTCGGTGAGCACGATGACGCCCGATCCCGTGTCGAGCTCCTGCAGGGCGCGCGCGATCTCCCGCCGGGCTGCCTCGGGGTCCAGGTTCCACTCGAGGGTGATGGCGCGTGCCTGCTCCACCAGTGCGGGCTCGATCGCCCGAGCCGCGGCAAGCAGCTCAGCCGCCAGGCGTCCATGCGAGATCACCAGGACTCCGACCATGCGGCGGATTATTCCAGGCCCGGCCCCTCACCGCAACTCGCGCAGCAAATCAGCACATCAGCAGATCAGGAAATCAGCACAGACAGATGCACCACCGCCCCTGCTGACGAGCTGATTCGCTGATCCCCTGATCCGCTGGTTCACCTGTCCCGGTCGCGGTGCTGGACGGTCACCGCCCAGTGCTGGGACGTCAGATGTGCTGCCAGGCGTTCAGCGAAGTACACCGACCGGTGGCGGCCGCCGGTGCAGCCGAAGGCGATCAGCACCCAGCTCTTGCCTTCCTTGTGGTAGGCCGGCATGAGGAGGTCGCAGAGGTCACGGATACGCTCCCACGTCGCCAGCACCTCGGGCTGCGCCTCCAGCCACTCCCGGACCGGGCCATCGCTGCCCGCCAGCGGTCGCAGCTCCGGGACGAAGTGGGGGTTGGGCAGGCACCGCACGTCGAACAGCAGGTTGGCATCGGGCGGCAGGCCATACCGGTAGCCGAAGCTCTCGCACCGCACCACCAACGGTAGCGCCAGCTCGGTGGACGAGAACCGGGCGGCCACCAGGGCCCGCAGCTCGTGAGGGCTCAGGCCGGAGGTGTCCAGGATCTCGTCCGCCACGCCACGCACGCCGGCGAGGTCGCGACGCTCCTGGGCGACGGCCTCGCCGATCGGCAGGGAACGATAGGGGTGGGGGCGACGGGTCTCGGAGAAGCGGCGCTCGATGGACTCGTCGCTCGCCTCCACGAAGACGACCCGCAGCTCGGGATAGCGCTCCTTGAGCCGGCAGATGAGGCCCGGCGCGCCGGCCGCGAAGCCCGGCACCCGCACGTCCACCACCACCACCCAGGGGGGCGAAGGCTTGGACCAGACCTGGGCGAACAGCGGCTCGATGAGGTCGAGGGGGAGGTTGTCGACGCACCGGTACCCCAGGTCCTCGAAGCACCGCGTCACGACGCTCTTGCCGGCCCCGGAGAGCCCGGTCACGACGACACCGCGCGGGGTGACGGCACTCATGACCGTTGCAGCTCCTGGTCGTGCCGCTGCAGGTACTCGCGTGCCGCGTCCGGAAGGCCGCGCTGGTAGAGCAGGTACTTGCGGGCCGCGCTCTCCACCATCAGCGAGAGAATGCGCCCGGGAGCAACAGGGAACGTCAGGGAGGGGCGCCGCACCTCGAGGATCTCCTCGGTGCTCTCTCCCAGACCCAGCCGTTCCAGCGGCCCGTCCGACCCGAAGACCAGGTTGATCACCAGGTCGATGGGCTTCGTGTCGCGGACCGCCACGACGCCGAAGAGCTGCTCGATGGAGATCAGCCCGAGCCCGCGCACCTCCATGAGGCCGCGCACCGCGTCGGGTGCCTGCCCGAAGAGCTCGTCGTTGCGCAGCCTGAAGACCTCGACGACATCATCCGCCACCAGGCGGTGCCCCCGGTACACGAGCTCGAGGGCACACTCCGACTTCCCGGACCCGGACTCGCCCAGCAGCAGCACGCCAATGGCGAAGACGTCGAGCAGGTCCCCGTGGAGGGTCTGCCGTGGAGCCAGGAGCAGCTCCAGAACCGCAGCCATGCGCTCGATCAGCAACGAGGTCGTGGCCGAGGTCACGGCCAGGGGTACGCCATGCTCGTCGCAGGCGTCGGCCAGCCGGGCGACGACGTGCTCCATGCCCTTGCTGATCGCGATGAGGGGAGGTCGCAGCGCAACCAGGCCCCGGACCCGGTCCCGGACCACGGCCGGATCCAGGGTGGCCAGGAACTCGGCCTCCCCTGACCCGATCACCTGCACGCGCCCGGGCTTCACCGAGGCGAGGAACCCGGCAAGTGCCAGCCCCGGCTTCTGGAGCCGCGGGTTGACGATGGCGTTCTGCAGGCCAGCCGACCCGGCGGCAATCCGTAGGCCGAGGTGGGACAGGCGGGGATCCTGAAGCAGTCGCTCGACCGGCACGCCCTCCGGTCGGGCGATCATGGCGCGGTCTCGATCTTACTCAGCGTTGCGAGCAGCTCATCGGCCTGACGGGCGCTCTGGAATGCCTTGCGGGCATGTGGGTTACGCAGGAGCCTGGCGATCGTCGCCAGCACCTGCAGGTGGGCGGCCGGTTGCTCCCGGGGCGACAGCACGAAGAAGAAGAGCCGGGCGTGCTGCTGCGAGGGGCCAAAGGCGATGGCCTCGGACAGACGGCTGAAGGCCGTGACGATCGACTTCAGCCCCGGGACCTTGCAGTGGGGAATCGCCACCTCGTCGCCGACCACGGTGGCGCCCAGACGCTCGCGCTCCAGCAGGTGGTCCACGAGGTCCTGACCGTTGCGGATCGCGCCCTGCTGGGCCAGGCGCTCCGCCACGTAGACGAGAACCTCCTCCCGGGTGTGTGCCGGGATGTCCAGGAAGACGTGCTCGGGCTTGAGCAGGAAGCTGAGCTTCACGGCCTGATCGCCTGGGCCACGGCTCAGAACTCGGGCGTGACCAGCCCGTAACTACGATCGCGGCGGCGGTAGAGCACGTTGATCTGGTCCGAAGCGGCCTCCCGGAAGAGGATGAAGTCCTCCCCGGAGCTCTCGAGCTGCAGCGCCGCCTCCTCGACGGACATCGGCACCACGGGGACGTGCTTGGTCTCCACCACCTGGGGGGAGCCACGCTTCACGGACTCGGCCTCCACCACCTCGACCCGCCACCCGCCGCCGTCGCCCTTCTCCCGGGGACGCTTGCGCGAGGTGAGGCGCTGCTTGTGCCGGCTGGCCTGCTGCTCGAGGCGGTCCACGACCTCCTGCAGGGAGGTTGCCCAGTCCGGCGTCTCTGCCGAGGCTGCCACCTCGAAGTCCTTGCCGCGGATGAAGCCCTCGACACCGGTCCGGTGCCGCTCCTGGTTCACCGTCAGGCGGGCCTCCAGGACGGCGTTGAAGTACTTCGCCAGGCGGGTGAACTTCTTCTGCGCGAGGGCGCGCTGCTGGTCGGTCAGCTCCGTGTTCCGGGCGATGAACTCAAGCTCCATGTATCCCCCTTCTACCCACTGCCATCGTTCTCATGCGCCATTGTACCGCGCCTCACCGGAAGGCGCGCCGCCGCTGCTCGGAGGACGGGATGCCAAGCTCCTCGCGGTACTTTGCAACCGTGCGCCGGGCGATGCGCACGCCGACGCGGTTGAGCTGCCGCGCGATCCGGGCGTCGGACAGGGGCTTGCCCGCATCCTCGCCGCTGATCAGGTCCTTGATGCGCTCCTTCACGGCCATGGACGAGATGTCTCCCTCCACGGCGGACGAGATCGCCGAGTGGAAGAAGAACTTGAGCGGAAGGACGCCCCGCGGCGTGGCGATGTACTTGTTGGCCACGACCCGGCTGACCGTCGACTCGTGCATCCCGATATCGTCGGCGATATCCCGCAGCACCAGCGGCTTGAGATGGGCGACCCCGTGCTCGAGGAACTCGGACTGCCGGCGCACGATGGCCTGGGCCACCTTCAGGATGGTGCTCTGGCGCTGCTCCACCGAGCGCAGGAACCACAGCGCCGAGCGCATGCGCTCCCGGAGGTAGGATCGAGACTGGCTGTCGAGGCCGCGGCTCTGCAGCATCCGGGCGTACCGGGACGAGAGGTGGAGACGGGGCAGACCGTCGTCGACCAGGCCGACGCGCCACTCGTGATCCATCCGGCGCACCTCGACGTCCGGCTCGACAGGTGAGTTGCCGGTGGGTCCGAGGGCGGCGCCGGGATGGGGCGTCAGGCGCCGCATCACCGCCACGAGCCGCCGCACCTCGTCGTGCGTCATGGAGAATCGGCGTTCGATGACGTCCCAGCGCTGGTTGAGGACATCGTTGAAGGCGACCCTGAAGATCTCGTGGACGCGAGCCATGAACGGGTCGGGGTGCTCGGACTGGAGGCGCTCCACCTGCAGCATGAGGCACTCCTGGAGGTTGCGCGCGCCAATCCCCGCCGGCTCGAGCCGCTGCACGAGCGCCAGCGCCTCCTCGACGAGCGACACCTCGACACCGAGCTGGGCTGCCAGCTCCTCGAGGCCCGAGCGCAGGTAGCCGTTGGGCTCCAGGTTGCCGACGATGAACTCGCACACCAGGCCGAGCTCGGGCCTCACATCGAGCAGGCGAAGCTGCTCGCAGAGCGCCTGGTACATGCTCTGGTCGGCGGTCGATGTGTTCTCGAGGGGGCTGTCCTCGTCGTCCTCCCAGGTCGCCGCCACGGCCGGCACGTCGTGGAGGTAGTTGGAGAAGAGGGACTCCAGCTCCACCTCGCCGAAGGCATCCACCGTCGTGGGAACCTCCTCGGGGGGCTCCGCGTCTCCGGCCACCGGGTCGAGTGGGCCCGTGGCCTCGGGCTCCTCCGCGACCGGGGTCACATCCTCGCTGGCCTGCGCTTCTCCCGGTACGGCGTTCTCGTCCTCGGCCGGGGCTTCCTCGGCAAGCTCGAGCAGCGGGTTGACCTGCACCTCGAGGGCCAGCGCCTGCTCGAGCTCGAGACGGGTGAGCTGCAGCAGCTTGATCGCCTGCTGCAGGGTGGGCGTCATCACCAGCTTCTGGGAGAGCTTCAGGTGGAGCTTCTGTTCCAGCGCCATGGCCTAGAGCTCGAACCCTTCGCCGAGGTATACCTGCTTGACCATTGGGTCCTTTGCGAGACGCTCGGGGTCTCCGCTAGCAAAAACCTTGCCGTCCTTGATGATAGAGGCTCGGTCCGTGATTTTCAAGGTGTCGCGCACGTTGTGATCGGTGATGAGGATGCCGTAGCCGCGGTCGCGCAGGTGCCGTACGAGCTTCTGGACCTCCAGCACGGTGATCGGGTCGATGCCGGCGAACGGCTCGTCGAGCAGCAGGAAGCGCGGCGAGGCCACGAGCGAGCGGGCGATCTCGAGCCGCCGCCGCTCGCCGCCCGAGAGGGTGTCGGCCCGCTGATGCTGGACCTTGTCGAGGCCAAACTCCTCCAGGAGCTCGGCCACTCTCGCCGCCGCCTCCTGCCGGGGCGTGCCCAGCAGCTCCATCACGCCGGCCAGGTTCTCCTCGACTGTCAGGCGCCGGAACACGGACGGCTCCTGGGGCAGGTAGGAGATGCCCATGCGGGCTCTGCGGAACATCGGCAACCAGGTGACGTCCTGCTCGCCGAGCAGGACGCTCCCCCCATCGGGCTGGATGAGCCCGACCAGCATGTAGAACGTCGTCGTCTTGCCGGCCCCGTTGGGGCCCAGCAGGCCGACGACCTCCCCGCCGTGGACGTCGAGGCAGACCCCGTCCACCACCACGCGCCGGTTGTAGCGCTTGACGAGGTCCCGGGCCTCGAGTCGTACGGTTCCTATGGTCGCCTCCGCGCAGGGGTCGGCGTGACCCCTCGTTCGGAGGGATGGTACAGCGTCTCGCTGGGACTGTCCTCCCCCCCGACGACGACGACCGTGCCGGTGCGGCGGTGCCACTCCAGCCGGTCCCCCTTGATCTGATTGCCGTCCGGCTCCCGCACCAGGACCGGGCTACCCCACATCTCGAACAGATCCCCGGCCACGTTCAGAC
>JALOLB010000102.1 GCA_025456225.1 Thermoanaerobaculaceae bacterium | reverse complement strand
GATCTACGACGAGCTCGACTCGTGGCTCGGCACTCCTCGTTGGAAACAGGGGAGCGGTCGATTCACGCTCGTGTACAGGTTCACAACCACGTTCGAGCCAGCATCGGAGATGCGCGTCAAGATCGAGATCAACACGCGGGAGCACTTCAGTGTGCTCGGTGTGGGACGACGACCGTTCCTCGTCGAGAACCCGTGGTTCGCCGGCTCGGCCGAGCTCCCCGTCTACGAGATCGACGAGCTGCTCGGCACCAAGATGCGTGCCCTCTACCAGCGCAGGAAGGGACGCGACCTCTTCGACCTGTGGCTTGCCAGCGAGCGAGCGGCTGTCGACCCGGACCGCGTGGTGACGTGCTTCCGTCGGTACCTCGAGCACGAAGATCAGAGCGTCAGCCGCGCCGAGCTCGAGGCGAACCTCTTCCGGAAGCTGGCGGACCCGGGATTCGGCCGAGACGTCGAGCCGCTGGTCGCACCCGGCACCCCCTGGGACACCGACGCTGCAGCGGGGTACGTCCTTGAAGCACTGGCGTCTCGCCTCCCGGGAGAACCGTGGAAGGGCGAGGTCTCGACGCCGATCACGTGAGCAGCAGAAGCGGCTGGCGCACTTCCTGAGGTCATGGCAGAACCGTCGAGATAGCCGCGACTTGAAGGTCGTCAATATCGAAGTTGCGAGCCCCCGCAACCAAGAACGACCTTCGGCCGCCGCGAGGCGGCCGATTGCTTGGTGTTTCAGCGTACGTAGAAGCCTGCAAGAGCTGACATCGAGCCGGGGCGAGCTGATCACGCGGACGGGGAACAGCATCATGAGCGACAGGCGAAGCCCCGCCAGGCCGTGGGAGGCTCCCAGCCTCAGGCACTCGAGAGGAAGCTCAGCGACACGCTGTCGGCGATCGTCACCGCCTCGGAGGCTCGCCGGGTGCCGCGGTCCGGGGTGACGATCGTCTGCGAGATGATGCGGTCGCGGCCGACGAGCGTCTCGAGCTCCGCAAACCCGCGCTGCGCTGCGCCGGGCGACTCGGCCCACTTGCACTCGATGAGCTCGAAGCGGCCCGCCGCGGGAATCAGGAAATCCACCTCGTGACCGTGATGGTCCCGATAGAAGTAGATCTCGCGGCGACGGCCCTGGTTCGCGAAGTGCCTGACGATCTGACCGAGCACGTGCGTCTCGAAGAGCGTGCCCAGCATCGGGCTGCGAAGGAGATCGTCAGGGGTTCGCGCACCGAGCAGGAAGCTGCACAGCCCCGTGTCCAGGAAGTAGAGCTTGGGGGTCTTGACGATCCGCTTGCCGAGGTTCTCGAAGTAGGGCTCGAGAAGCACCACGACCTTCGACGCCTCGAGTACCGACAGCCAGCTCTTGACCGTGTTCGGGCTCACGCCGAGGTCGGTCGCCAGGGCCGTGTACGACACGAGCTGGCCGGTGCGCGCCGCGCACAGCCTCATGAAGCGGTCGAAGTCGCGCAGGCTGCGCACGCCGAGGATCGTGCGGACGTCGCGTTCCAGATACGTCGCCAGGTAGTCGCTGAAGAAACGCTCAGCGTCCAGGCCTCGACTGTGCAGCTCGGGGTAGCCACCTCGCAGCATCCACTCGACGAGGGCCACTCTGCCGAGGGTCGTTCCGGACCACGCCTCGTACTCCCGGGCGGAGAGCGAGTGGAGGGTCAGCACCGCGGTGCGGCCGGCAAGGCTCTCGGCGACGCCTTCCATGAGCGAGAAGTCCTGGGAGCCTGTGATCAGGAACCGGCCGGCCTCCTCCCGGTGCAGCTCGATGTCCGCCTTGATGTGTCGGAGCAGGGTCGGCGCGTACTGGACCTCGTCGATGATCACCGGCGGTGGATGCCGCCTCAGGAAGTCCTGTCCAGAGTGCTCGGCTTCCTCGGCGACCATGGGGACATCGAGAGAAACGTAGCGGTGGTCTCTGAATGAGTTGGCGAGCAGGCTGGTCTTGCCAGCCTGCCGGCAGCCGGTGAGCACCACGGCGGGCCGACTGCCGGCGGTCTGTGTGAGGGTCGCGTCGAGCTCTCTCGGGATCCACATTTGCGGAAATTCTGCAATTACAGTGCGGTATTGTCAATCCCCCGCAGTGAGACGTTCTCTTCCGGATTGGTGACCAGGTTACCACAACCGCCTGCCGTGCAATCAGATACCGATCACGTGGAGGTTGTTACGTCGGAATTGCGGGTGCCTGCAACCTTGCGATAGACGACCTGACGGGGCGGGCTCGAGGCCGCGGCATCAGGGAGGAGGAGTTGTGTACCTTTGGCGCCGGCGACCCTGCGGGGAGCTCGCAGGGGGTGGCAGGAGATGAGCGCGAGGCGACAATCGAGAGGCGAGACCGCGCCCCTCTGGGCCTGGTTCTGGGACCTGCTGCGGCAGACCGAGCCCTCGACAGGCGCCTACGACGTCGAGGTCGGATCGGGATACGGCCGGCTGTCGCTCCCGGAGCTCTGCGCGCAGCGACCGGGCGGCGTCGCCCACGTCCGCTGGGACCCGGTGCCCGGGATCCTCCCGATCACCCCGGTACAACGCCTGCGCGTGGAGCACGTCCTGGTCGCCGGCACGCCCGCGGGTCTTGCGTTGCAGGGTGACGGCTCCGTGTGCGGTCCCCGACCTGCCTGACACCACGCCAGCCGTTGTCGACACGGCCTCGGGAGCTGTCAGGGTTCCGGCGCCCCGGGAGCCAGCCGCGGAAGCGTCAGCCGCCGGGCGCCGTGGGCCGAGGCGGGTCCGGAGCACTGCGACCCTGGGACTCGGCGTCGGCCTCCTCGACGCTCGAGAACCGGCGCACGCCAGGAGGCGAAGCAGGTGCCAGCAGGCGATACAGCGCCATCATCGCGGCGACTGCTCTGAGGTTGCCGGGGTCGTCGGCGGGGCGCCACGGCGGCGGCATCTCCTCGACGGACCGAAAGCGCTGGACTCCCACCTCAGCCTACCCCGAGCCCGAAGCGGGCCGCGAGCGCGGCGGCGTCTGCGCGGTCGATCGGCCGCACGGTGCCCCGCTTCATCTCCCACAGTTGTCGCGGTGTGACCACGCGAACCTCGACGCCCTGAAAACGCTTGGTCTCCACGGCCAGGTCCGCGAACCGAAACGCCTCGCCCAGGCGGGTCACGATGTCGAAACCAAAACCGTCGGGTGGGCCGTAGCGCACGGCGGGGTAGTCCCCACACAGGTCGACGGCACGGATCTCGTCGATGCAGGGGTCGGCGTAGACCGAGCGCAGCGCGGCCTTGAGTCGCTCGACGTTGTCCTCGGTCGGCTCGATGAACAGGTCGAGGTCGGCCGTCGTGCGGGGCAGCCCGTGCAGGCCGAGGGCCACGGCGCCGAACACGACGTATCGCACGCCGTGCTCGCCGAGCGCCCTGAGCACGGCCAGCAGCCGCAGCTCCTCGAGCACTCCATCCGTCCTGGCTTCCGTCATCACGCACCCCTGGCGCCAACCTGACGCCAGCTCCTCGACCATTCTCGCACGGGCCCTTCCGCGCCGGATGATGGAGCGGGTCAGAACCGAGAAATGCCCGACGCGGTCACGACCCCGAACGGCGTGGGCCCGCTCAAGCGCTTGCCCGGGTGCCGGTTGACGCGCTCGGCACCGATGCGGGGACCTGCCCTTCGGCTACCATGAGGTGAGGAGCGCGATGGTCAGCACCGCGGTGTTCGCGACGACATGGAGCGCCCTGGCGTCTGCGGGGAACGCTAAGATGAACCAGCAATGGACCATGGTGACAACGGGGAGGGCAGCATGATCACGTTCGTGCAGTGCGTTCGCCGCAAGGAGGGGTTGAGCGACGTCGACTTCCAGGCGCACTGGAAGCGCTACGCGGAGGAGGTGGAGCGGCTCGCCGGCGCGTCGCGGGCGATCCGGTGCGAGGTCAGCCGGGTTCTGGCTGTGCCCCAGAACCTGGCGCTGATGGTCCACCGTGCAACCGGCGAGCCGTTCGACGGCCTGGTGGAGATCTCGTGGCGCGGTGGCGCCGAGGCCCTGCAGGACATCGCCCGGCCCGACGCGCGGGAGCCGATCGCTGCGATGCAGGCCCACCAGGAGGAGTTCGTCGATCTGACGAGGTCCAGCTTCCTGTTCACCTTCCAGGAGGTGGCGTTCGACCGGTCCTGAGGCGGCAAAGGCATGCCCTGGCCGTTCGGTGGCCGCTTCCTGCCCGGGCGCTCCCTGTGACCCGGACAGCACCGGTGTGCCGCCCGCAAGGCGGCCCGGCTGCTCAATTCCTGGACGGTGCGTGGGGCCAGGGACCGCGGTAGGAGTCCCGTGGCAGTTGAACTAGAATTCTCCCAGATGGCACGGCGCGCCAACCGCAGCAGCGTCACCGCGGGACCCCGACCGAGGACCGCAGCGCGGGCTGCCACTGGGCCATCCATTTCGGCCGTGGCTGCATGGTGCTCGACGATGGGCGTTTGCGCCGACAACGACTGCACGGTGGAGTCCTCGAAGTGCATGGCGATCGCAGGAGTCCGTGCGGACGTCCCATCGAGGATCGCGTGATGGCCGGCGCGTTGGTTGAGATGGACATGTTCTGCCGGTATTCTCCGTCGTGTCCGGCGGGGGAGTCAGCCGGTGTGATTGGAGGCCAGGTGTGAGCTACGCGCTTCGCTCCGGTGTCACGACACGGCGCTTCGTGGGTCGCGGCGGTCGAAGATCGGCCGTTGCAGTGCTCGTCCTCGTTGCCCTGGCTCTGCCGGGGCTGAGCGGGTGCGGCAAGGGGGGCGGCCCGTCAGCCGCGGGAAGCGCAGGTGCGGTCGAGGTCGCGGCGGTGGCCGTGACGCCCCAGGACGCGCCCGTGAGCTACGAGTTCGTGGCGCAGACCCAGAGCTCGCGCCAGGTCAACATCCAGGCGAGGGTGAGCGGCTTCCTCGAGAAGCGGCTGTACACCGAGGGTGCCATGGTCAAGGAAGGTCAGGTGCTCTTCACCATGGACACCCGGCCCTTCGAGACGCAGGTCGCGGCACAGGCTGCGGCGCTCGCCAAGCAGCAGGCGGCGCTCGAGGTCGCGCGGGCGAACTTCGAGCGGACCAAGCCGTTGACCGCCCAGAATGCGCTGTCCCAGAAGGACCTGGACGACGCGACCGGTCAGTTCCACGCGGCGGAGGCCGAGGTCGAGGCGGCCAGGGCCAGGCTCGAGTCGGCGAAGCTCGACCTCTCGTACTGCACGATCGCGTCACCGGTGACCGGCATCACCGGCGCCGCCCAGCAGCAGGACGGTGCCTACATCAGCCCCTCGAACAGCCTGCTGACCACGGTGGCCGCGCTCTCCCCGATGTGGGTCAACTTCAGCCTCTCCGAGAACCAGATGCAGACCTACGTCGACATGCGCGCCAAGGGGGTGATGCGCGCTCCCAAGGACGACGAGTACGTGGTCGAGGTGCTCCTCGTCGACGGCTCGCTCTACCCGCACACCGGCCGGATCACGTTCGCCGCGCCGTCCTACAACGCCCAGACGGGGACGTTCCTGCTCCGGGCCAGCGTCGACAACCCCGACGGGGTGCTGCGACCGAACATGTTCGTGCGGGTCCGACTCAAGGGCGCGATCCTGCCCCAGGCGATTCAGGTCCCCCAGCGGGCCGTGCAGCAGGGGGCGGAGGGGCAGTTCGTCTGGGTCGTGGGCCAGGGCAGCACCGCCGAGCGGCGGCCGGTCGTGATCGGCAAGTGGCAGGGGAGCAACTGGTTCGTCTCGGAGGGCCTGCACGCAGAAGACCAGGTCATCGTGGACGGGCTCCTGACACTGCGAGCCGGTGTTCCCGTCGCCGTGAAGACCGTGACCCTCGACGCGGCATCGGCCGACACGACAGGCTCGGCACCATGACGGGCCAGCGTCCTCGAGACCCACAGGGTGGACCGGCCGGGGCCGGTACGTAGAGGCGGAGGGCCAAGCCCATGTTCTCCAAGTTCTTCATCGAGCGACCCATCTTCGCGTCGGTCATTTCGATCATCCTCTGCCTGGCCGGTGTCGTGGCGATGCGCGGCCTGCCAGTCGAGCAGTACCCCAGCATCACGCCGGTGCAGGTGACGGTCACCGCCACCTACCCGGGCGCCGACTCCAAGACCCTCGCCGACTCGGTGGCGGCGCCGATCGAGGCCCAGATCAACGGCATCGACAACATGCTCTACATGTCGTCGACCAGCTCCTCCACCGGGATGCTGACGTTGACCGTCTACTTCTCCCTCGACACCGACCCGGACATCGCGCAGGTCCAGGTGCAGAACCGGGTCAACCTGGCGGTGCCGCAGCTCCCGTCGGCCGTGACCCAGCTCGGGGTGTCGGTGCAGAAGAAGTCCTCCTCGATCATGATGTTGATCGGTGTCTACTCCAAGGAGCGGCGCTACAGCCCCGAGTACATCGCCAACTACGCCAACGTCTACGTCCTCGACGCCCTCAAGCGGGTGCCGGGCGCCGGGCAGGCGTCGATCATGGGGGTGCCGGACCAGGCGATGCGGATCTGGATGAACCCGGACCGCATGACCTCCCTCGGGATCACCACCTCCGACATCAAGAACGCCGTGGCCGCCCAGAACGCCCTCTTCGGCGCCGGGCAGATCGGCCAGGAGCCCACCGCCGGGCGCGTCGAGCTGACCTTCCCGGTCGTCACCCAGGGCCCGTTCACGAGCCCTGCCGAGTACGAGAACATCATCCTCCGCGGCGGCCCGGGCGAGGCGGCCATCGTGCGTCTCAGGGACGTCGCCCGGGTCGAGGTGGGGCTTCGCCAGTACCTCGTCGACAGCAAGCTCAACGGCATACCGGCGACCTTCATCGCGGTCTACCAGCAACCCGGGGCGAACGCCCTCGAGGTCTCGGAAGCAGTCAAGGCCGAGCTGGAGAGGATGAAGGCCAGGTTCCCCGACGGCCTCGACTACCTCGTGTCCCTCGACACCACCGACTTCGTCAAGCTCTCCATCGACGAGGTTGTCGAAACCCTGTTCGAGGCGATCTTCCTGGTCATCCTCGTCGTCTACCTGTTCCTGCAGAACTTCCGTTCCACGGTGATCTGCTCGACCGCGGTCGTGGTCGCCCTCCTCGGCACCTTCCCCCTCATGCTCGCCCTCGGCTTCTCCATCAACCTGCTGACGCTCTTTGGCCTGGTGCTCGCAATAGGCATCGTCGTCGACGACGCCATCGTGGTGGTCGAGAACGTCGAACGGAACATGCTCCAGTATCACCTGTCGCCCAGGGAGGCGACGATCAAGGCGATGGGCGAGGTGGTGAGCCCGGTGATCGCAACGGTCCTGGTGATGGCGGCGATCTTCGTGCCCGCCTCCCTCCTGCCTGGCACGACAGGTCAGCTCTACAAGCAGTTCGCGATCACCATCGCCATCTCCGTCGCGATCTCGGGGTTCGTGGCGCTCACGCTGACACCGGCGCTGTGCGGGATGCTGCTCCGCCACACCACCCCTCCCAGCCGGGGCCCCTTCGCCTGGTTCAACCGGATGTTCGACCGCCTCACCCAGGCGTTCGGCCGGCTCGTGGTGCTGGTCATCCGGCGGATGGCCATCGCGTTTTTGTTCCTGGCCGTCTTCGTGGGGGGGATCATCCAGCTATTCAGGACGTTGCCGACCAGCTTCGTCCCCAACGAGGACCAGGGCTACGTCATGGCCGCCGTGTTCATGCCCGACGCGGCCAGCCTCAAGCGGACCGTCGAGGTGGCGGACCAGGTGGATGCAATCTTTGCCCGCACCCCGGGCGTGGCTGACCGCACCCAGATCGGCGGCTACAGCATCCTCGACGGTGGGGTGAAGACGAACTCCGCCGCGTTCTTCGTCACGCTCAAGCCGTACGAGGAGCGCTACGACTCGATCCAGAAGGCCAAGGAGGAGAATGCGCGCGCCGTCCTGACAAACGTCTACGGGGAAGGCAAGAAGATCTCCGCCGGGATGGTGGTTCCAGTTGCTCCGCCGGCGATCCCCGGCATCGGCACCACCGGGGGCTTCGAGTTCTGGATCCTGGACACCGGCGCCGGCGAGTCGTCCCGGCTCGACGAGCTGACCCAGCAGTTCCTCACGGCAGCCAGGAAGCGGCCCGAGCTCACCGGCCTGTCCACGACCTTCCGCTCCAACTCCGTGCAGCTCAAGGCCGAGGTGGACCGCGAGAAGGCGACCCTCCTCGGGGTGCCCATCCAGGACGTCTACAGCGCCATCCAGGCCCAGTTCGGCTCGCTGACCGCGAGCCAGTTCAACCAGTTCAGCCGGGTCTGGTGGGTCATCCTCCAGTCGGACCCGAAGTTCCGACAGGACCCCGACGACCTGACCCGCCTGTACACCCGCTCCAGTCAGGGTCTGATGGTTCCCCTGTCCGCCCTGGTCAAGACGTCGTGGGTCACCGGCCCCGACATGTTGCCCCGCTTCAACGGGTTCCCCGCGGCCAAGGTCAACGGCTCGGCAGCCCCGGGCTTCAGCTCGGGTCAGGCGATTGCCGCGATGGAGGACGCCGCCCGCGAGGTGCTGCCGCGCGGCTACACCTTCGAGTGGTCCGGCCTGGCGTTCGAGGAGGTCAAGTCCGGAGGCACGTCCTCGGCCGCCTTCATCCTCGGCCTCATCGTCGTGTTCCTCGTCCTCGCCGCGCAGTACGAGTCCTGGACGCTGCCCGGCGCCGTCATGACCGCCGTGCCGTTCGGCATCCTCGGCGCGCTGCTCCTGAACTGGATCCGGGGGCTCGAGAACGACGTCTACTTCCAGATCGGCCTGCTCGTGCTGATCGGGCTGGGGGCGAAGAACGCGCTGCTGCGCGTGACCTTCGCCGTGGACCTGCGCAAGCAGGGCAAGTCGCTGATGGACGCCACGATCGAGGCGGGCGAGATGCGCCTGCGCCCGATCATCATGACCTCCCTCGCCTTCGTCCTCGGGGTGCTGCCCCTCGCGGTCGCCATGGGGGTCGGCGCCAACTCGCGGCACTCCATCGGCACCGGGATCATCGGCGGCATGCTCGGCGAGACGACCCTGGCGATGCTCTACGTCCCCCTGTTCTTCTACATCTTCGAGAGCCTCACCGAGAAGCTGCGCGGCCACAAGGGGCCCGCGCACTCGGGTGCGCCGCCAGGGGAGCATGCGGCGGGACACGCTCCGGGTGCCGAAGAAAGGGGGGAGTGAGATGCGACGCCTGGCTCTGGCCCCGCTCATCGTGCTCACCGCCGGCTGCCTCGTCGGGCCCAACTACGAGCGGCCCACGATCGAGCCTCCGGCGAGCTTCCTCTACGAGGTGGCGGACGCGCAGGAGACTGCAGACGTCGCCTGGTGGCAGCAGTTCGGTGACCCGGTGCTCGACGGCCTCATCGCCGAGGCGGTCGCCAACAACAAGAACGTCAAGATCGCGGCCGCCAACGTCGAGCAGGCGGCCGCGGTGCTGAAGCAGACGCGCTCCTCGCTCTACCCGCAGGCCGGCGCCTCGTTCGCGGGCAAGGAGTCGCGCCTGCCCCTGGACGACACCTCGCCGGTCGGCCAGCGCGTCACCAACCCCTACCAGTCCTGGGACCTGGCCGGCAGCGTGAGCTGGGAGATCGACCTGTGGGGCCGCATCCGGCGGCTCTCCGAGGCGGCCCGCGCCAACGTGCTGGCCACCGAGGAGGCCCGGCGGGGCGTGATCCTCTCTCTTGTCGGCTCGGTCGCGGACGCTTACCTCCAGCTCCGTGGCCTCGACGAGCAGCTCGCGATCGCCCAGCGCACCCTGGGCACCTACGCCGAGTCGGTGAAGCTCTTCGAGCTCCAGTTCAAGTACGGGCTCAAGCCCGGGATGACCGTCGAGCAGGCACGAGTCCAGTACGAGACGGCCGCGGCCGCGATCCCGCAGCTCGCGTCGCAGATCGCCCAGACCGAGAACCTGATCTCGATCCTGCTGGGTCGCAACCCCGGCCCGATCCCACGTGGCAAGTCGATTCGCGAGCTCACCCTGCCGCCGATCCCGGCAGGCGTCCCCTCGCAGCTCCTCGATCGGCGGCCGGACATCCGGCAGGCTGAGCAGAACCTCGTCGCCGTCAACGCCCAGCTCGGTGCGGCCAAGGCTCTCTACTTCCCGACCATCTCCCTCACCGGCGTCTTCGGCCAGTCGAGTGCGGCACTGGAGGACCTCTTCCAGGGGTCGGCGCGGGTGTGGAGCTACGGCGGCTCGATCACAGGTCCTCTGTTCACCGGCGGGGCGATCTCCGGCAAGGTCCGGCAGGCCGAGGCGGCCCGCAAGGCCGCGGTGCTGGGCTACGAGGCCGCGATCCAGAGCGCCTTTGCCGATGTCGACAACGCCCTGGTGGCCCGGGCCAGGCTGGCCGAGCAGGTGCAGGCCCAGGAGCGCCTGGTGGCCGCCTCCAGGGAGTACGCCCGTCTCGCGCGGTTGCAGTTCGACGGCGGCGTCACGCCCTACTACGCCGTGCTCCAGGCCGAGCAGCAGCTCTTCCCGGCCGAGCTCAACCTCGTCCAGTCCCGGTCCTCGCTGTGCGCGTCGGTCGTGAACATCTACAAGGCGATGGGAGGTGGGTGGATCGCGAAGGCGGAGAGTGGACCCGCGGCCGCCCCCGAGGGCAGCGCGGCCACGCCTGCGCCCACGCCGTGACCGTCGTCGAGGCGGGAGGGGAACACGAAAGCGCGTGCTGTCGGGCTGCAACGGGCTTCGGCCCTCGGCGCGTGAGCCGAAGCTGAACGACGCTGCCACGGCACAGCGTCCAGGACTCGAAGGGCGGCACATTCCGGCAGCCGGAGGGAAAGCTCGTGCACGCGAGGCCGGTGCCGGGGAGCATGCCGACGGCTTTCTCGCGCACCACCACGAGGGGGCAGATCGGCCGGGCCACAGAGCCGGCATGGCGCCGCGAATCGACCTGGTGAGCGAAGAGGCGATGAGAGAAGGTCCGGCGGCGTACCTGACAAGTTGCGGGCAGTGTAAGCTGCCGTGGCACGGCGGAGTCGGAGTGCGGCCGTGCGTGGGGGAACCATGAGCCGAGTTCTGCGCGTGCTGTCGATCATCGTCCTGCTGTCCGGCCTCGTCGCGTGCTCGACCGCGTCGACCAAGCTGAGCATGACCTGGAAGGAGCCGACGCTCCAGGGAGTGCACGGTTTCCAGAAAGCCGTCACGGTCGGGGTGAGCCCCGACGTACGGTGGCGCGAGATCGTCGAGGACGAGCTGTCGATCCTGGCGCGCAACGCGGTGCCCGCTTACTCGATCATCCCGGAAGCCGAGGTGCGCAACGTCGAGCTGGCCAAGCGCATCCTCAAGTCCGGTGGGTATGACGGTGTCATCGTGCTGCGCATGGTTGGCGTCGACGAGGAGCAGACGTTCGTCTCCGGCACCCCTGCCGCCTGGGGGAGCTACTACGGCTCGATGTGGAGCTACTGGGGGTACGCCTGGCCGACCGTCTACAACCCCGGGTACCTGCGCACCGACCGCTACCAGGTGGTCGAGATCCTGATCTACCGGGTCGCCGACGAGAAGCTCCTCTGGGCCGGCCGCACGCGGTCCCTGGAGCCCTCGTCGGTGCGCGCGATGACCGACGAGATCGTCAAGGAGGTCCGCGAGGAGCTGGTGCGGCAGAAGCTCATCGCACCGCCAGCGAAGTAGCCGTCGAGGTCGAGGCGGTGGATGGTGTGGTCAGCCTGCGCGGGGAGCTCCCGGACGAGGCACAACACGGCTTTACCCTCACCGCTGCGAGATCCGTCGACGGTGTCAAGAAGGTCAACGACCTCATCAGGATCACGAGCTGAAACCCTCGGGGCCGGTTACCCGATCTCTCGGGGCCAGCCACAGCTCACCCGGACACGGCCGCGGTCGCCGCTCGCGAGCGACGGGCGCGTGGCCAGTGCCCCGACATCGAGCCGCTCCCGGCCGCCGCAGGGGCCGAGTCGGGCCCGGACCTGCCACCAGGTCTCCTCAGTTCATGTCGAGCAGGAAGGACACCCCGAGGATGCTCTGGTTGGTGATCCTGAGCGAGACGCTGGGCGCCTTCTTGTTGGCCTTCGCGATGGTCACCCGCTGCCCGCTGCACTTGACCTTGAAGTCGGGTCCGGCGGCCAGGGTGAGCTCCTTGTACAGGTCCTCTGCGATGTCGTCGGCTCCCATCTTGGGGATGACGTCCACCGAGACGAGCCTGGGGTCGCGGCCGTGCACCGTGAGCTCCATCGCCACGTTGCCGGCACGCTGGGCCTTGCCGTTGAGCTCGACCCGAATCTCGTCCAGGTAGACGACCGGCACCGTCACCGCGACCGCGACGGGGGCTGCCTGAGGGGCCGCCGGTTGCTGGGCCCAGGCCCACCCGAGCGTGCCTGTCACCACCAGCACTGCCACCGCGAACATCGTGCCAGCTCTCCAGAGTCTCATCCAGTCCCTCCCTCGTCCCCACGGCGACGCGGTCCCGGCATGCTGCGCAGGACCACACGAAGGCCGCGGCGCGACCACCTCGACAATACACCAGGAGCTACGACCTTTCTTCTGTACCAGGTCGACCGGGGTCCCGCGCCCATCGTGCGCGAACCGGCGTCCGGTGACGGCATTTCGTCACCGGGGCCCGGGGGCAAGGCAGACCAAGACCGTTGCAGTCCCTTCAACACATGAAGAGTCAGTCGGATATGGTGTGGAGCTGGGGGAGCGACCAGTGTGGCACCGTTCGTGCTTCTGCATGCGCCGTGCGAAGGTGCAGCATCCGGAATGAGGACACCGTGAGCATCCATGGGTTCGTCGAAGGACGCCGGGACGCTCTGGGTGACCCCACCGGACCCGAAGGGGCTGGTTGTGGTGGCGAGCGGGTCGCCCCGGCACGACCTGGCGCGACTGTCGGGCGCGCATGCCGGGAGTCCCGCAATGAGCTCGCCGATGCCCCGTTGGAAGTGGCGAAGATCTTCCAGACGCTGTACGATTTGGCGAGGACGCGAAGTGCAGGGATGGAGCTTGGACGAACCTGCAGGAAAGGGGCTGGGTAATGGACACTGCGCTGCAGCGCTCGATGGGCACCGGAGTGACGAGGTCAGGCAGCCTGAGCCGATGGCTGAGAACGATGGGCGCCGTCGGTGTGGCAGTGGCGCTCGTTGCGCCAGCCATCGGCTCTGCCGCTGACGCGCCGCGGCCGCCGAACATCGTCATCATCCTCGGCGACGACATGGGCTTCTCCGACATGGGCGCGTTCGGCAGCGAGATCAAGACGCCGAACCTCGACTCCCTGGCCAAGGGCGGCGTCCGCTTCACGAACTTCTACACGCACGCGACCTGCTCGCCCACCCGGTCGGTGCTCCTCTCGGGCGTGGACACGCACCTCAACGGCCTCGGCAACATGAGCGAGTGGACGGCGCCGAACCAGATGGGCCTGGAC
>JALOLB010000006.1 GCA_025456225.1 Thermoanaerobaculaceae bacterium | reverse complement strand
CGGTGGTGCCGGTGAGGCCGGCCATGTCGGTGGCCACGGGGGCGAGCTCGAGGCCGATGATGGCGACGATCGCCCCCATGGCGGCGGGGGGGAAGATGACGTCGATCCAGCGCGTGCCCGCCACCCGCACGACCTGGGAGACGACGATGAAGAACAGGCCGAAGCAGACGAACCCGCCCTGGGCGGCGGCGTACCCCCCCAGCTCGGGGTGGGCGAGCACCGCCATCACCGGGGCGATGAAGGCGAAGCTCGACCCGAGGTAGGCGGGGATGCGGCCCCTCGCCACCACGAGGTAGACGAGGGTGCCGATCCCGTTGAGGAGCAGCGAGGTGGCCGGGTTGACCTTGAACAGGAACGGCACCAGCACCGTCGCCCCGAACATCGCGAACAGGTGCTGCAGGGACAGCGGCAGCCCCTGCAGGAAGGGGACCTTCTCGTCGACGTGGATCGTCCGGCGCTCCATCTCGCGTCCTCCAGTGCCCGCAGCCGGGCGGTCAGCGCGTGGCGCGGGCCCGCTCGTGCAGCCAGGGGTTGGGCGCGCCGGCGGTGTCGCCGAAGCGCGTCAGCTTCGCCTTCGCCTTGGTGGCCATGAGCGCCGCGTGCTCCTCGTCGGGGACGAAGGCGAGGATGCGGCAGATGCACGACTCGCCGTCCACCAGGCGCCAGGGGAACGCGCCGATGGTGCAGCGGCGGTTGAGCAGCAGGTCGATGTCGCCGCCCAGGCACTCGGCGTGGATGATGCCGTGGTTGAAGAGCTCGATGTGCATGAGCTGGTACTTGTCGTCGGAGAAGAACTCGTCGAGGGGCATGCCGTACTTCGCGCGGAAGTGGGCATCCGCCTCCTTCGCCTGGCGCGGCATCCAGGTGCGGATGATGGTGTTCATGGGGTGGTCGGCGCTGCCGCAGTCGACGCCGATCCAGCGCAGGTTCTTGGCCCGGCTCCACTCGGCGAACTCGCGGTCGGGGCCGGGGTGCTTGACCATGTAGCGGATCTCGTCGGCGGTGGGCTGGTCCCAGCCGTAGTGGTGGTAGCCGGTGTGGATGATGAGGACGTCGCCGTCGTTCACCTCGACGCGCTCCTCGATCATCTTCGAGGTGTAGACGTCGTAGTCACCGGCCGCGTCGGAGAGGTCGACGATCACCCCCTCGTGCATGAGGAAGTCGAGGTCGAGCGAGGCGATGTCCTTGCCGGGGGTGTAGAAGTGGATCTCCCCGTCAAGGTGCGTGCCGACGTGGTTTGAGTGGGTGAGGAGCTGACCGTTGGCGCCGTTCGGCGCCAGCCGCTTGAAGTACTTCATCTGCAGCGGCTCGTAGGTCGGCCAGGCCGGGGTCGCGATGCCGATCGGAATGGACAGGTCGATGGGTTTCACGGGAGGGCTCCTTTCAGGCCTGGGGCAGGGGATTGGAGGCCTCAGGCCTCAGACCTCAGACCTCAGGCACGGGATCACTGGCCTCAGACCTCAGACCTCAGGCCTCAGGCAATACAGTTGAAGATTCTGGGTCAGGTCTAATCTCGGTCCTGTTGCCCTCCTCCTTGTCTTGGCGTTTGGTCAGGGAGGTGATGAGGTGCTGGAGTCCTTGCATGAGGCCTCGGTACCGCTGCTCGATCACCTCGGCGTCGGTTGCTATCAGTCGTAGCCGTCTGGCGAGCGAGATCAGGTAGCGTGCTTCGGAGGCGGAACCCAGCGCGAGGTTCAGAAAGCGAATGTAGTCACGCTTGGTGATTCGGGCGCAACCTTCGACGATGTTGGCGGCAACCGAGACGGCGGCCCGCCTGAGCTGTGATTGCAACCCGAACCGCTCTTCCGGTGGGAAGTCCTTGGTCAGATGATAGACTGCCAACACCAGCTCATCGGCAAGCTGAAACACCTTGAGCTTCGCAGGGTCCCTGCTCATGCCCCTTCCCGCTCCCCGCTCCCTGTCTCTCCTGCCTCTGCCTTTCCCGAGGCCTGAGGCCCGAGGCCTGAGGCCGGGTTGGGTGGTGGACCTGAGGCCTGAGGCCTGAGGCCTGGGGCCTGCGCGAGCGCAGCGAGCGCAAGATGGAAACACTCCCACGGCGGGCCCACGAGCCCCGCGCCGACCTGGCCGACGCCGGGGTCGCGGTGGGCGATGCCGGTGTTGATGGTGGGTAGGAGGTTCTGCTCCTCGACCTTGCGGACGTCGATGCCGGTCGGGGTGCCGGCGAAGCCGAGGGCGGGGATCGCCCAGCCGGGGTTGGGGCCGGTGGTGATGCGACCCATGGCGCGGGTCGTGGCCAGGGCGTCGGCGGCGGTGCCGCCCACGAACTGCACGATCGCCGGCGCCGCGGCCATGGCGAAGCCGCCGATGCCGGCCGTCTCGGTGATCGCCGAGTCGCCAATGTCCGGGTTCGCGTCGGCGACGCCGAAGCCGGGGAAGTACAGGCCCCTTACCTCCTGGGCCGGCCCGGTGAACCAGCGGCCGGGGAGGCCAGCCACCTGGATGCCGAAGTCGGTGCCGTTGCGGGCCATCACTGTCACCAGGGTGGAGAGCCCCTCGCCCTCGGCGGCCAGCAGCATGCACTTGGCCATCGGCATGGTGAGGTTCAGGAAGAAGTGGTCGTTGCGGTGGATAAACTCGAGGGCGCGGGCGGCGCGCTCGCGGTCGGCGGTACTGCGCACAACGGCCGGCGCGAGCTCCCGGAGCAGCAGCGAAGTGCCGGCGCGGTTGCGGTTGTGGCCCTCGTCGCCCATCTGCAGTGCCTGGGCCATGAGCAGCCGGAGGTCCACGGGACCGTGCAGGGCGAGGGCGTCAGCCAGGGTCGGCGCCAGGTCGTCGGCCATGAACCGGAGCCGCTGCAGCACCTCGTCGCTGAACGCGCCGTAGCGCAGCACCTTGCCGAGCCCCTCGTTGAGGGTGCAGAAGGTGCGCGTGCCCGTGCCGGGGCCGTCCAGGTCCTCGAGGATCCAGACCGGCATCGAGGGCGTGACCAGGCCCGCCATCGGCCCCACCGCCCGGTGGTGGTGGCAGGGGTCGAACCGCACCGCCCCGGCCGCGGCGCGACGCGCGGCCTCCTCGGGCGTGGCCGCCATCCCCTCGTGGAGCATGCCGCCCATGACGGCACCGCGCAGGGGGCCGCACATGCGCTCCCAGGTGATCGGCGGGCCGGCGTGCAGGAAGAGCCCGTCGGCCATGCCGGGGATGACGTCGCGGGCGACGCCGATCCCCACCAGGTGCGGCCGGCTCGCGAGGATGCGGTCGAGGGCGCGGCGGTTGGCGGCGTCCACGGCCTCGCCGACCGGCCCCGAGGCCAGCGCCTGCAGGGCGGCAACGCGTGCCGGGTCGCCTCCGGCCGGGGGCACGAAGTCCACTGTGTGGACGGGCGCACCGGTGGCGGCCGGGGCCGAGGCCACGTTCTCGATGCCGAGGTGCACGACCTCCAGGGGGCCGGCCAGGAGCTGCAACGCCTTGGCGGTGTCCATCACGCCCTCCCCTCGGGCCCGAGCAGGGCCGCCGCGAGCCGCGCCGCGCGGAACGCACTGTCCTCGACGCGCACCCCGGCCTCCTCCAGCACGGCTCGCTGGCGGACCGGCTGCTGGGGGTCCGCGGCGGCGCCGCACACGGAGGCCACCACCTCTAGGGGCGCCGTGCCGCGGGCCCGGCGCGCCTCCCGCACCGCGTCCGCCAGCTCCGGCGCCGGGTCAGAATGAGCACCGTCGCCCAGCACGAGGTCAAGAAGCACGACGCCGACGGTAGGGTCGGCACCGGCCGCGCGGATCAGCCCGCACCGTACCGTCTGGTCGACCATTGGATGCGGCCGGCCCACTGTGTACGCGTCATCGCCCGTGTCGACCACGATGTGCCCGTCCCCCGGAATCGGCGCACCCACCCGCAACATCTCCTCCGGCACCGTGGTGTCAATCCCGACCTGCGCCAGCGCCAGCCGCGCCTCCGCCGCCAGCGACCCCCCCCCGAACAGCCCCACCAACCTCCCCGTCCCCCGGGTCGGGTGGGGGCCTCTTCCCTCTCCGCTCTCCCCTCTCCCCTGATTGGGTGGTTGGGCCGGACCCCGGACCCCGGACCCCGGACCCCAACCCCCAGCAGGAACTCCACCCGCAGACTCCTTTCCGGACCCCGGACCCCGGACCCCGGACCCCAACCCTCCTTGCGAAGCCTCTTGCCCACATGCCGTAGCTGCCATCTCCGCCGCCTCATCCAGCGACCCCGCATACCGCACGCCGTCCCGCGAGGCCGGCGGCTCCTCGCCGAGGTACCGCACCACGGCCGGCTTGCCGAGGCCGGCGAGCACGCCGTGGATGCGCGCGGCGACGCCGGGATCGGGGTGCTTGGCGACGAGGACGACGGCCCTGGTACCCGGGTCGGCGGCCAGCACGGCGAGACCCAGCTCGGTCATGACGCCGCCCACCGCGGCCCCGAGGTCCCGGCTGCCGGTGCCGATGGCGTGGGAGACGCCGACCCCGAGGGCGTCCAGGTGGCAGCAGATCTCCTGGATGCCGGTCCCGGAGGCGCCCACGATTCCCACCGGGCCGCGCCGCACCCGGTTGGCGAACCCGAGGCCGACGCCCGAGATGATCGCCGTGCCGCAATCCGGGCCCATGACCAGCAAGCCAAGGTCGGCGCCGCGCCGCTTGAGGACGATCTCGTCGGCGAGGGGTACGTTGTCCGAGAACAGGAAGACGTGGCGCCCAGCGTCGAGGGCGCGTTGGGCGACGAATGCGGCGTAGGGGCCGGGCACGGCGATCGACACCAGGTTGGCGCCCGGGTGGAGCGCCACCGCCTCGGCGACGCTGCCGGGGCGCTGCTCCTGCCGTGTCGCAGCGGTCTCCCCCCCGGCAAGCAGCCCGGTTAGGGCGGCCTCCGCAGCGCGCAGGTCATCGTCCCGCTCGCCGCGCAGCGCTACAACCAGGTCGAGGGGTGTGGCCGCCGCGGGAGGCCACCCGGCCCCCGCCAGCAGCTCGAGGTTGAGGGGGGTGCCCATCATGACCTCGGCCTCGCGGATGCCGGGCAGTGCCTGCATCCGGCGCGAGATCGCCATGAGCCGGGCGGAGTCGTGGTAGGCGTTGCGGCGGACGACGAGCAAGTCAGCCATGGGGGTGCTCCAGATGAGCTGGGGGTTGGGGTCCGGGGTCCGGGGTCCGGGGTCCGGCCTCCTCCCACCCACTGACGTGGCGGGAGAGGGCGAGCACGCCGGCGAGCCAGTCGGAGCCGGAGTGGGCGCCTGTGGCGACCAGGCGCGCGCAGCGTTTGGTCAGATCTTCGTCTTGAGTCTCGGGGTTTCCAAGGGCCTCGACGAAATGCGCAAGTGGAGCCGGTGCGCGCCCGTCGCACGCCTCGCCCAGCCAGTGCTCGGCGGTCGGAGTGGTCCTTCCTGGAGGTGACGCAGCAACAGCGAGCGCGAGCGGTACGGGCGCAGCCTCTGGGATCAGCCCGCGGCCGGCGAAGTGGCGGCCGGCGACGAGGAGCGCCACGAGCAGGTCGTCGCCCGTCGGCGTCAGCCCGGGTCCGAGCCCACTGAGTGTTGCGACACCCTCGCGGTAGACGCGGGCATCGGATTCATCCCTGGCAAGCGCGTTGACCAACCGTTGGAGGACCACACCTGCACCGGCGCAAGCCGCATCCAGGTGTTCCGGCCCAGGCGGCAGTCCTGCAAGAATCGCCGCTGTCCGGTCGGGCACAGGGAGTGTGGCAAGCTGGTGGCGCAGCACGCCGCGGCGCACCAATGCTCGTGCCTCCACCTCGTCCCGCTCGCCCGAACTCACTTTTCTCCACCCGCCACATCACTGCGTGGGAGGAGATCGGACCCCGGACCCCGGACCCCGGACCCCGGATCAGGGCCGGACCCCGGACCCCAATCCCCAGCAGAGCTTCCACTGGCAGCAGTCTTCCCCGGACACCGGCCCAGGGACCCCTGCTTCTTCAGTCCTGCCAGCACCTTCTCGGCGGTGATCGGCATCTCGAGGATGCGCACGCCGCAGGCGTCGAAGATGGCGTTCGAGAGGGCCGCCGCGGTCGGGATCATCGTGTGCTCGCCGATGCCCCGGGCGCCCAGGGGCCCGTCGGTCTGGGGGGTCTCCACGTAGTCCACGAGGATCTCCGGCGGCAGGTCCTCGGTGGAGGGGATCTTGTAGTCCATGAGCGAGGCGTTGGCGACGCGGCCGGAGGGCTTCTCGACGATCAGCTCCTCCATCATCCCGGTCCCGAGCCCCTGCATGACGCCGCCGTAGGTCTGGCCGTGGATCATCCCCGGGTTGACGACCTTGCCGACGTCGTAGCAGGCGGCGACCTTCTCGACCCGGTACTGGCCGGTCTCGGGGTCCACGACCACCTCGAGCGCCTGGGCGCCGAACGTCCACTTGGCGACGGGCTTGGGGCTTTGCCCTGTCTCGGGGTCCAGGAAGATGAGGCCCTCGGGGACGAAGCTGGCGGCCGCGGCCACCGGGCCGCCGATGGTGTGGCCGTCGGGGAACTGGTAGCCCATGGCGAGTCGGGTGATCGGCAAGGAGCGCCCGCTCGGTGGGTGGACGACGCTGCCGTTGTGGCACTCGAGCTCGGAGACGGGCACGCCGAGTGCCTGGGCAGCCATGGCGAAGAGCTGCGTCTTGAGCTGCTCGGCGGCGCGCAGGACGGCGTTGCCGGTCGCCCAGGTCTGGCGGGACGCCACGGTCTGCCAGTCGTAGGGCGAGAGGTCGGTGTCCGGGTTGCCGCGCACACGGATCGACTCCATCGGCAGGTCCATCGCCTCGGCGGCGAACTGCGCCGCCACGGTCTTGAGCCCCTGGCCGTAGTCGATTCCCGAGATCAGCACCTCGAGGACGCCGTCCTCGGCGAGCTTGAGGACCACCGAGGACGAGGCGTCGTTGGGCATCGCCGGGGCCTTGACGGCGCAGGCCATGCCCGCGCCGTGGAATGGTGTGCGGGGACGGTCCGGGCGCAGGTCGAGCATCTCGGCGACCCGGGTGATGCAGCGGTCGACGCGCCCGGAGTGCTCGTCCAATACCTGGCCTGTGACCGTGGACTTGCCGGGGCCCAGGCAGTTGCGAAGTCGGAACTCCACCGGGTCGATCCCCATCTCCCGCGCCACCATCTCCATCTGCTGCTCGAGCGCCCAGTGGATTTCGCTCATGCCGAAGCCGCGGTAGGCGCTGCCCGCCGGGCGGTTGGTGTAGACGCCGATCGAGTCCCCCCAGACGTGCGGGAACTCGTAGGCGCCGCCGCAGGTGTAGCCGGCCGCGCGCACCACGTTGACGCCGTAGCCGCCGTAGGCGCCGCAGTTCCACAGGAAGTGCAGCTTCTGCGCCTGGACCTTGCCGTGCCGGTCGACGCCGCTCACCAGCGTCGCGGTGAGCCCCTGGCGCACCACCGTGGCGTAGAACTCCTCGGCGCGCTCGATCCACAGCCGCACCCAGCGCCCGCGCGTCTTCATCGCGAGGGCGACGACGACGGGCTCGATGCCGATCCCGGCCTTGCCGCCGAAGCCGCCGCCCACCGCCGGCACGGTGACGCGCACGTCGCCGTGGGGGAGGGAGAAGCAGGCGCACAGCAGGTGGCGCACCGTGAACGGGCTCTGCGCCGAGGTGAAGACCTCCACCTTGCCGGCCAGGTCGGCGCGGGCCACGGCGACGTGGGACTCCAGCGGCACGTGCTGCACCTGCGGGACCTGGAAGGTGTGCTCGAAGACGTGGGCGCAGGCGGCCAGCGCCCCCTCGTAGTCGCCCTTGCGGACCTTCACGTGGTTGCAGACGTTGGTGCCTGCCCTCGGGCTGACCCACGGCACGCACTCGTAGTGCCCGAGATCGGGGTGGACGAGCGGGGCGCCGGGCTGGAGGCCCTCGTCCACCTCGAAGATGGCGGGCAGCGGCTCGTACTCGACCTCCACTAGCGCCGCGGCCTCGGCGGCCGCCTCGGGGGTCTCGGCCGCCACCGCCGCCACCGCGTCGCCCCAGTACCGCACCCGGTCGGTGGCGAAGATCGTCTGGTCCTTGAGGTAGATGCCGGTGTGGAACGGGAACTCGCGCCCGGTGGCGGTGGCCCGCACCCCTGGTACGCGGAGCGCCTTCTCCACCCGCACGTCGAGCACCCGTGCATGGGCGTGGGGCGAGCGCACGACGTGGGCGTGAAGCATGCGCGGAAACTTGAGGTCGGCGGTGTAACGGGCGGCCCCGGTGACCTTCTCGACGCCGTCGACGCGCGGGACGTCCTGACCGATCCAGCGTGGCTCGCTCATGGCGCAGCCTCCGGGGCGGGGTCGCCGCGCATTGCGGCGGCGGCCTCCTGCACGGCGTCGATGATCTGCCGGTAGCCGGTGCACCGGCAGAGGTTGCCGGACATCGCCCAGCGCACGTCCTCCTCGCTGGGGTCCGGGTTGTCCCGGAGCAGGCCGAGGGCGGCGATGATCATGCCCGGGGTGCAGAACCCGCACTGCACCGCGGCGTGCTTGAGGAACGCCGCCTGCAGCGGGTGGAGGTCGCCGGCGTGGCCGAGCCCCTCGATGGTCGTCACCTCGCGGCCGTCCGCCTCCACCGCCAGGGTGAGGCAGGCGTTGACCGCCCGCCCGTCGAGGAGCACGAGGCAGGCGCCGCACTCGCCCTCGTTGCACCCTTCCTTGGCGCCGGTGAGGTCGAGGGTCTCGCGGAGAAACTGGAGCAGCGTCTGGTTGGCGGGGACCTCGTGGGTCTCCGGGAGCCCGTTGACGCGGAGGGAGATTGTCTGGTTCATGGCCGTTCCCCTTGGGATTGGGGTCCGGGGTCCGGGGTCCGGGGTCCGGGCCCTCCCGCCCCGGGCACCACGATGCCGCTCGGGCCAGAGAGGGCGGCGACGCCGCGGGCCACCAGGACGCCGACCATCTCGCGGCGGTACTCGGCACTGCCGCGGAGGTCGGTGATGGGCCGGCACCGGTCCCGCGCCAGCTCGCCCGCGCGGCGGGCCGCTCGCGGGCCCTCGCGGTCGAGCAGCGCCTCGGCGTCGGCGACCCGCAGCGGGGTGGGCGCCACGGCGGCCAGGGATACCCGGTGCCGGGGCGGGGCGCCGCCGTTGGAGCTCGCCACCAGCACCCCCACCGTGGCCAGGTCCATCCCCTGGCGCCGCGAGAGGCGCTGGTAGCTCCCGTGCCACCCGGCCGAGGCGTGTGGCAGCACCACCTCGGTGACGAGCTCGCCGGGTCTCAGGCAGGTCTGCCCGGGGCCGCGGAACAGCCCGGTGACGGAGATGACCCGCTCGCCTTCGGGGCTCACCGCGATGACGCCGGCCTCGAGGGTGAGCAGCGCCACGGCGGTGTCGGCGGCCGGGGAGGCGTTGCAGATGTTGCCGGCCAGGGTGGCGCGGTTCTGCAGCGGCCAGGCGCCGACGCGGCGGCAGCACTCCACGAGCAGGGGGTAGTGCTCCCGCACCGCCGGGTGGCGGGCGATGTCGGCGAGGGGGACCGCGGCACCGATGGCGAGGCCGGCCTCGGTCTCCCGGATCCGGGAGAGGCTCTGGATGCGCTTGAGGTCGATCAGGTTCCGATGCGCCCGCTTGCCCAGTCGGAGCTGGGGCAGCAGGTCGGTGCCGCCCGCGAGGTAGGCGGCGTCGGGAAGGCAGGCCCACAGCTCGAGCGCCTCCTCGACGCTGCGGGCGGTGGAGAAGGCAAAGCTGGGCAGCAGCATGTCACGCTCCTCGGGCGCGGCGGGGCCGCGCCCGTTTGTCCTCACGCCGAAAACAGTTGCAGGCCGTAGAAGTCGCGTCCCACCAGCTCCCGCACCAGGCCGCTGCGCGCCACCAGCGCCGCGCCCGGCCTGGGGTCGTCCACCATGAGTTGCCCGAGCGCCCGCAGGCCGTTCGGGAACTCGACGATGCCGAAGGCGATGCTGGGTCGGTCGATGCCGTCGGGCAGGGCGAAGATGCGGGTCCAGGTCAGCAGCTTGCAGGGGCCGCCGAGCGGCACCTTGTCGAAGTCCGGGAAGACCGTCACCGACGGGTCGCGCCGGGTGCGGCACGCCTTGCAGACCATCGGGGCCGGGTGGTAGAGGGCGCCGCACTTCGCTCGGAGGTCGAGACCATGGCCTACTCCTTCGCCAGGATCGTGGCGACGACGTTGTTGCCGAAGCCGCCGAAGTTGACAGCGAGACCGACCTTGGGGTTCTTCACCTGCCGCTCCTCCTTGGCCGCCTCGCCGCGCAGTTGCTTGACCAGCTCGTGGATCTGCGAGACGCCGGTGGCGCCCACCGGGTGCCCCTTGGCCTTCAACCCGCCGGAGGTGTTGATCGGGCGCTTGCCGCGGATCTCGGTCTCGCCGCGCTCGATCGCGAGCTTGGCCTCACCGGGCTTGAAGAACCCGACCGCCTCGGAGATCGCCACCTCGAGGATGAGGAAGGCGTCGTGGAGCTCGGCGCACGACACGTCCTTGGGGCCGATCCCGGCCATGGTGTAGGCGCGCTCGGCGGCCAGGCGCACCGCCTTGAGGTCGAGGATGTCCTCGCGGTTGTGCACGCAGTGGGTGTCGGTGGCCTGGCCGATGCCGGCGACGCGGATCGGCTTCTTCTTGAACCGGTCGGCGACCTCCATGGCGCAGAGCACCAGCGAGGCGGCGCCGTCGGAGACCGGGCACATGTCGTACAGGCGCAGCGGGTCGGCCATGATCGGGTTGACCACGTCGCGGTGGGGGCCGTCCCAGATGCCGCCCATGGACGCCATCTCCTCGATGTGGGCGAACGGGTTGCGCTCGGCGTTGCGGTGCGCCTTCACGGCCAGCATCGCGAGGTGCCGCTCCTCGAGCCCGTAGCGCTCCATGTAGGCGCGCGTGTACATCCCCCCGAACGCCGGCAGCGTCACGCCGTAGGCGTACTCCGCGTCGGGGTGGGTGAGGGTGGCCACGAAGTCCGTCGCCTTCCACGGGATGACCTCGCGCATGCGCTCGCCGCCGGTGACCAGCACGACGTCGGCCATGCCCGAGGCGATCGCCATGTACGCGCACTTCACCGCCGAGGCGCCGGAGGCCGGGCCGTTCTCCACCGTCTCGGCCATGGCCGGCTCCAGGAAGATGCGGCTCACGAGGGCGGAGGCCACGGCAGTCTGGTGGTTGATCGCCCCGGCGCCCATGTTGGCCACGAAGACCTGGTCGATGCCGCCGGAGATCCCGGCGTCCTTCATCGCCTCGAGGGAGGACCAGGCGAGGATGTCGACGAGGTCGAAGTCCATGCGCCCGAACTTGGTGTGTCCGATGCCGACGATGCCTACCTGTCTCATCGCTTGAACCCCGGAATCTGCGGGTACTCATCGGGCAGGATGAGGGTGTCCGCGGTCGCCAGAATCTCGGGCGGCACCGGGCGGGTGCCGGCCACCAGGCGTGGCTTGTAGGTGTCGTACAGGGCGCGGGTCAGGCAGTAGGACGGCACGCCCCCGAGCTCGTGCTGGAAGTCGGGGCGGGACTCGAGCTGGTACTCGATCATCCACCGCTTGAAGCCGATGAAGCTCTCGGCGACGATGAAGACCTCGTCCTGGCCGAGGTGCTCCATGTGGTACTCCATCTTGGCGGCGAACATGTGGGCACCGCAGCGCAGCCCGCGGTGCACCGTGAGGGTGTGGTAGCTCATGCCGCGCCGCTCGTCGATCATGCGGCCGTTGACGATGCTCGCCACCACCCCGTTGATCGTCCCCACCAGGCAGTAGGGGTCGAGCAGCCGGTGGATGTACTGCCCGAGCAGCTCGGCGTACATGCGCGAGGCGACGATGTCGTAGAAGTCCTTGCGCACGCGGGCCAGCGGCTCCACGGTCTCGAGCAGGATCGGGAAGTCGTCGCGGCGCGCCTGGCGGATCACCAGGGGTTGGCCGGAGGCCAGGACGATGTACTTGGGGGGGTAGGGAGGCATGGTGCGCGCGGGCGGCCGCAACCTGGCCTCCAGCTCATCGAGGATCATCGGCTACTCCTTCTGGCACGTCGATGCGTGCGGGGGGTGGTCTTTGAAGACACCCGGCCATCGTACGGCGGCGCCACTGGCATCGCAAGCGCGTGGCGATGACAGTCGAGAGTGTCCGCCCCCACCCGCCCGGTCGAGAGTTGAGAGTCGAGAGTGTTCGCCTCCACCCGGCCGGTCAAGAGTCAAGAGCTGAGAGTGGAGAGTGTCAGTCGTGCCGCACCGGGCGGGCGGGGGTGGATCACTCTCGACTCTTGACTCTCAACTCTCGACCGGGCGGCCAGGTGGGCGGGGGCTCCCTGCTCTCGACTCTCGCCTTTCAACTCTCAACTGGTCTCGCGCGGTGGGCGGGGGCTCTTCACTCTCGACTCTCAACTCTCGACTTTCGACCGGGCGGGAGCGCGGGGGGGGCGAAGGGCCAGCCGGAGGGTGGCACAGGCGCCGCCCTCGGGGCGGTTCTCGAGGCGCGCCTCGCCGCCGTGCAGCAGCGCCACCTCGCGCACGAACGGCAGACCGAGCCCGCTGCCCGGGGTGCCATTGGCGGTGGGCGTGAGGGAGTAGAAACGGTCGAACACCCGCGGCAGGGCGTAGGCCGGCACGCCGGGGCCGGTGTCGCTGACGGTGAGGGTGACGCTCCGCTGGTCGGTTTGCGCGCCGATGGTGATGCGGCCGCCGGTGGAGGTGGCGGCGATGGAATTGAGCACGAGGTTGAAGAGGGCCTGCCGCAGCAGCAGGGCATCGCCCACGACTGCCGGAAGGACCGGCGTCGCGTTCTCCAGCACGACTCCCTTGCGGTGCGCCAGGGAGGTCGCGGAGTCCAGGACCTCGCGCACGAGCTCCGCCATGTCGACGGGTGAAGCGGTGCCGAGGGTCTTGCGCGCCTCCACGGCCGCGAGCTCGAGCAGGCGGTCGATGAGGGTCTGGAGCCGCGTGCACTCGCTGCGGATGTTGGCGACGAAGCGCCGGCGGTCCTCGGGCGGCATGCTCTCTTCCTCGAGCAGCTCGCCGGCGGCGCGGATCGCCGAGAGCGGCCCCTTGATCTCGTGGGTGAGAGCGCGCACGTAGCTCTCCACGTAGCGCTTGCCCTCGAGAGCGTCGCGCATCCCCTCGAAGGTGCGGCCGAGGGTGGCGATCTCCCCCCGGCCCAGCGCGGGAAGGGGCGGGCGCTGGCCCCGACCCACGGCCTCCGCGTAGGCGCCGAGCCGGCGCAGCGGGATGGTGATCCAGGTCGCGATGGCGAGGCTGGCGGCGGCGGCGATCAGGAGCGCCACCAGGGTGGCGGCGATGACCTGCCGGCTGGCGTTGGTCATGAAGAGCTTGAGGGAGGCCACGGGCTTGCCCACCGAGACGCATCCCGCGATCTCGCCCCCGACCCGCACCGGGGCCGCAACGAAGAGCACCGTGGAGTAGAAGTCGCCGGGGTCCGAGCGGGTCGCGCGGGCCCCGTACCGCCCCTTGAGGGTGCGGCCCACGTCGTTCCAGCTCGCATAGTTCTCGCCCACGGCGCGGCCGCCCTCGGAGTCGTAGAGCACGACCCCGGTCGCGTTCGTGGCGATGACCCGCAGGCTGAGCCCCGACTTGTCGAGCTCGTAGATGCGGGCCTCGATCTCCCGGCCGAGCGCGCCCTCGACGGCCGCGCGCAGGGGCTGCAGGTCGAGGCGTCCGGCGGTGGACCCCTGCTCCACCAGGCTGGCGAGCAGCGTCGAGGTCTCCACCAGCGACTCCTCGGTGGCCTTGAGCGGCTGCGGGCGGATGTCCTTGAGCAGCCAGTACGCCAGGAGGGCCAGGCCGACCGCGAGGAAGATGAAGAACCCCAGGAAGATACGCAGCTTGATGCTCACCAGCGCTCCTGCAGCGAGTAGCCCTGCCCGCGGTGGGTGAGGATCGCCTCCGACGCGGGACGGATCGCCCGCAGCTTGGCGCGCAGCGACTTGACGTGGCTGTCCACGGTGCGGTCCACGGCGCTGCCCGGGTCATCCCACACCAGCTCCATGAGCTGCTCGCGGGAGTACACCCACCCCGGGTGCCGGAGCAGCACCTCGAGGAGGCGGAACTCGGTGCGGGTGAGGTCGAGCGGGTGCCCGAAGAAGGCGATGCTCCGGCGCCGGGAGTCCACCTCGAAGGGCAGGGCGGGAGCGCCCTGGTCGGGCGCCGCCGGGGGGTGGGCGCGGGCGCGGCGCAGCACGGCCCGCACCCGGGCCGACAGCTCGCGCGGGGAGAAAGGCTTGGTGACGTAGTCGTCGGCGCCGATCTCGAGCCCGACCACCCGGTCCATCTCCTCGTTGCGGGCGGTGAGGAAGATGATCGGCACGTCGTGGCCGTGGCGGATCTGGCGGCACAGGTCGAAGCCGTTGCAGTCGGGGAGGCCCACGTCCAGCACCACCAGCGCCACGTCGCCCTCGGCCAGCAGCGCCAGCCCCTGGCCACCGGTCGGCGCCCACAGCGGCTCGCACCCGTCGGTGCGCAGGGCGTAGACGATGCCGTCGGCCACTGCGCGCTCGTCCTCGATGATCAGCACCCGGGGTCGCATGATGGCGAAGTGTGCCACATCCCGGGGATTGCGGGCGGCTGGAGGGCGGTGATACCGTCGCCGCACGCAGGGGGGCAGGGCGATGAGCCGACGCATCACATCCGTGTGGGAGTGCCAGCCGGCGGCGGACGCGCTGGTCGATGGCTGGTGGCAGGAGCTGCTGGGCGTGGCGCCGCCCCTGGTGGCGCTGGAGCTGGCGGCGTTCGAGACGGCCTGGCTCCGCCTTCCGGACCTGGTGGATCACCTGGTGATCGGCGACGGCACCCAGCCGCGCCAGCGACTCGTCGCGGCGGGCTTCGAGGCGAGCGGGGACGAGACGGCCGGCGGCGACACGGCGTACCGGCACCCGGGAGCGGTGCTGCCGGCGGTGCTGCTGCGCCAGGGCAACGCCCCGGCCGGGCAGGTGCTCGGGGTCGGCCTCAAGGTGGAGCGCATCGCCGCCTTCCTGGCCGCCCAGGAGATCGCCGCCGAGACGGCCGGCTCGCCCCTGGCGCCCCTGCGGGTGGCTCGGGTGTGGGCGGGGGAGAGCGTCGAGATCACCGCGGTGGAACGCCGCGGCTGCACCGGCTTCGTGCCGGTCGCCGAGGCGCCGGAGCGCGCCATCGCGTTGCTCGGCGGCATGGAGCGGTGGCAGGCCCGGCTGCGCCAGGGTCTGGATGTCGGGGCGGCCATGGCCGAGACGCTGGCGCTGGCGCGGCGACTCGTCGACGAGCTCGGGCAGGACCGCGCTGCCTGGGCGGTCTTCGCCGTCGAGCGCGCCAACTGGGCGCGGCGGAACCACGCCGGCCGGGTGCAACGGGAGCGGCAGGATCAGCTCGGCTTCGGCTGGGCGAACCACGACCACCACACCTTCCGCAGCTCGCGCGAGCACTTCCCGACCCTCATCGCGATCCTCGAGACGCTGGGGTTCGTGCCGCGGGAGCGGTTCTACGCCGGCAGCGAGGCGGGCTGGGGGGCACAGGTGATGGCGCAACCGGCCTGCGAGCTGGCGGTGTTCGCGGACGTCGACCTCTCGCCCGAGGAGATCGAGGGCGATTTCGGGCACGTGGGTCTCGAGAGACGGCGGGAGCTGGGCACGATCGGGCTCTGGTGCGCGCTTCACGGCGAGTCGATGCTGGCGGCCGGGCTACACCACGTGGCCGCGCGCCTGGCGTTCGACGCGGCCACCGCCGGTCTCACCCGCCACGGCGTCGGCGTGATGGCGCCGTTCTCGGACTTCCCCTTCCTGCGCCAGGCGTTCACCGAGGGGGAGCGCTGGGGCGTGACGCCGGAGCGCCTGGAGATTCTGCGCCGGATGGGGGCAGTGGATGACGCGGCGCTCGGGCGCTTCGCCGCCTCGGGAGCGGTCGGCTCGCACCTCGAGAACATCGAGCGCAACCAGGGATTCGGAGGCTTCAACCAGCAGCGGGTGAGCGACATCATCCGCCGCACCGACCCCCGCCTGCCGCCCCCCGCCGCGTAGCCCCCACCCCCCACCCAGGGAAGAGGGGAGAGGGAAGAGGGGAGGGCAATACCATCGGCAGCGGGCTCGGAGTCTCTTCTTCACTCTCCCTTCTCCCCTCTTCCCTCTCCCCCTTGCTTCTGCACCCATGGGGTATTATCGAGAGACCCCGGCAGCGACGCACCGGTGGCGGGCGGGTCTCAGCATGGACGACGATGACCATACAGGCACCCAGGAGCCGGTCCACTCCCAGGCCGCGCAGCTCGACGTCATCCTGAGTCGGGTTGCCGAAACCCATCCGGACCCCGACCTCGACCTCATCCGTCGCGCCTTCGACCTCGCGAGCGACGTGCACCGCCTCCAGCGCCGCCTGGAGGGCAACGAGCCCTACATCGTCCACCCCCTGGCGGTGGCCACCTCGTGTGCCGAGCACCGCATGGACGACGTCTCGGTGGCGGCGGCCCTGTTGCACGACTGCATCGAGGATGCCCGCGGCAGCCTGCGGGTCACCGAGCCGATGCTGGCCTCCAACTTCGGCTCCGAGGTGGCGGTCATCGTCGAGGGGCTCACCAAGCTGCAGCGCCAGGAGGTGGCGCCGTCGGCCGACCCCAAGCTCGCGACGCTGGTGAAGCTCCTGCGCTCCACTGCCACCACCGACCTGCGCACCATCATCATCAAGATCTTCGACCGCTGCGACAACGTGCGCTCCCTGGAGGTCTTCCCGGACGACAAGCGCAGGCTCATCGCGCTGGAGACGCGCAAGTTCTACATCCCCATCGCCGCCCGCCTGGGGTTTTACAAGCAGGCCCGGCTGATGGAGGACCACGTCATGCGGGTGCTGCAGCCCGACGCCTACGCGGTGATTGGGGCGTGGCTGGCGCGGGAGGGCAAGCGCATCGAGCGCGAGCTGACCGAGAAGGCGCGCGAGATCTGCGAGCAGTTGCACGGCATGCACATCGCCTGCAGCTTCCGCGTTTACCCCAAGGGCGTCTTCTCGATCCACCAGGCGGCAGGCGTCGAGATGCCCGGCCCGGAGCGTCTCAACGACGGCTGCAACTACAACCTCTGCCTGGTGGTCCCTGACGCCGACGCCTGCTACCGGGCGCTCAACGTCATGCACCGCAAGCTCGCGCACCTGCGGGACTCGGTCAAGGACTTCATCAACTCGCCGAAGATCAACGGCTACCAGTCCCTGCACAGCATCTGCACGGGGCCGACCCTGCCGCGGGTGCAGGTTCTCATCCGCACCCGCGAGATGGACGTGGACGGCCACATCGGCGTCATCTCGCAGCTCCGCAGCGGGCGCCTGCAGGACCGCCAGTGGCTGGACGAGCTGCTGGACGACCTGCAGGGGGAGAGCGGCGAGGTGCTCGAGCTGACCTCCGAGCTCACCTTTCCGGAGGTGGAGGTCATCACGCCCCAGGGCCAGGTCCACAAGGTGCCCCAGGGCGCCACCGCCCTGGACTATGCCTACGCCATCCACACCGGCCTCGGGGATCGGGCGGCCGGCGCCCTCATCGACGGCGAGGTGCGGCCGCTGCGCAGCGTGCTGCGGTCGGGCCAGCGGGTCGAGATCCTGACCGCCGATGACGTGCGCCCGACCTACGAGCGTGTGGAGTGGGTGAAGACATCGCGGGCCAGCTTCGCGCTTCGCCGCGCCCTCCGTCGCGCCGAGCGGGCCGCCTTCCTGGCCGAGGCGCACGCCTTCTTCGGCTACTGCCAGCGACGTCTGGATCTCCCCCTCGACGGACGGGCTCCAGAGGTGCGCGGGCTGCTCGACGCCCTCGGGCTCGCGGGCGAGGAGGAAATGGGCCGCGAGATCTATACCGGCCGGCTCTCCTACGACTTCCTCTTCGGCCATCTCGCAGCGTCCATGCCCCGGGCGGCCCTGGACGCCCTCCTCGCCGAGCTGGCCAGGGAAGGGGCGGTGGACATCTCGCTGCTCGAGGTCCGCCAGGCCCTGGCGGACGAGGCCTCGACCCGGTCGTGGGTCCGGGAGACTCTCATGGACCGCCTGCAGCGGCGGGCCTACCCCGAGGCGCCGGTGAGCATCGCCGGCCTGCGGCATCCCGTGCCGGTGCGCCTGGCGGAGTGCTGCCGTCCCGAGTTCGGGGACGACATCGTGGCGCTCACGGCCCCCGAGCGGGGGGCCACGATCCACCGCTGGAGCTGCCGGGACGTCCGCCCGATGGTGCGGCAGGGCGCGCCCCGGCTGGCGCGGGCGAGCTGGAAGAACCCACCCCGGCGGCAGCTCGCACACCTGCGCATCCTGGGCCGGGACCGGCGCGGGCTGCTGCAGGCCATCGCCGAGGCCCTCGTGCGCATGAAGCTGGACGCCCAGTCCGTGCAGCTCGCTGCCTTGCCGGACGGCAGCGCCGAGGGCGAGATCTGGCTCGAGCTGCCCGAGCTCGTCACCGCCGCCGAGGTGTCCGAGCGCCTGGCCAGCATCCCCGGCGTCGTCCAGGTCTCCCCCGCCTATGCGACCGGTGTCCAGTAGGCCGTGCTCGGTGATCGGTGCTCGGTTCCCCCGCCCCCCACCCGGAGGGGCTGAAATCGTTGATTTCACCCTCGGACGGCCGGGAGAGCTGACTTGACCTCTGACCACCGACCACCGATCACCGACCACCGATCACCGACCACCGACCACCGATCACCGATCACCGACCACCGATCACCGACCACTGTTTTTCCTTGACACCACCACGGCGGCCCTTCTAGGCTGCAACGGAGCTTTGTGACGAGGGGGGACGCGTGAGCGACGTGCAGATGTCAGCCGGTGCCGCGGTGCTGTGGGAGAAGATCCGGGCGGCCGGCAAGGAGGCGGGCGGGGTGCCCCTCAACCTCGCTCTCGACCTCATCATGGGGTCCTACTCGCAGCTCTTCGGCGAGGTGGTGCTGGTGCCGGACGTGCAGGCGTTCCGGCGCGAGGTGGCGGAGAAGGCGGCGCGCGGCGAGGCGGGCATGCTCGTGTCCGTGGACGAGCTCCAGGACCTGGCCCGGAAGCTCGCCGACGAGCGCGGCCAGAGCCGGGTGTTCGAGCGCGACCTCGTGGCCGCCGCCGCCACCTTCGCGGGCGTGCCGGTGCGGCCCACGGCGGACCAGTGGCAGCCGGTCACCGGACCGACAGTCGTGCCCCCTCCTGCCGCCAAGGAGACCGACAAGCCATCGTCAGGCCCGGCGCCGGCCACCGCGGCGGTGCCGTCCACCGCGTGGAAGCCCTTCACCGCGGCGCCGACTCTCGAGTCCCTGGGCCGGGACCTCACGGCCGAGGCCGCGACCGGGCGCCTCGGGCGGGTCATCGGGCGCGACGAGGAGACCCAGCTCGTCATCGAGACCCTGTGCCGCGACTTCAAGCGCAACCCGCTGCTGCTGGGGCCCGCCGGCGTCGGCAAGACGGCGATCATCGAGGGGCTCGCCCAGCGCGTGGTGCGCGGCGAGGTGCCGAAGAGCCTGCGCAACGTGCGCATCTTCGCCCTCCAGGCCACGGACCTGGTGCAGGGCATGGGCCTGGTCGGCGCCCTCGAGGAGCGCATGAAGAAGCTCATCACCGAGGCCGAGCAGCCGGGCCTGGTGCTGTTTCTCGACGAGATCCACGCCGTGGTCGGCGCCGGGGCCGGAGGCAAGTCCTCCAACGACCTGGCCAACATCCTCAAGCCGGCGCTGGCGCGCGGCGCCCTGGCGTGCATCGGCGCCACCACCGATGGCGAGTACACCCGCTACCTGGCCGGGGACGCCGCCTTCGAGCGCCGCTTCCAGCCGCTCCGGGTCAACGAGCTGGGGCGCGAGGCGACGCTCGAGATCCTGCAGGGGATGGGCGCCAGGGCGAAGGAGAAGGACGGCATCCTGGTGGAGGATGCGGCCCTCGAGGCGGCGGTGAGCCTCTCGGTGCGCTTCATGCGCAACCGCTACCTCCCCGACAAGGCGATCGACGTCTTCCAGCACGCCCTGGCGAAGGCGCGGGTCCGCGAGCAACCCTCGATCGGCGTCCAGCACATCCACGACGTGGTGCGCCGCATGGTGAGCGTGCCCGTGGACGGCCACGAGCTGACCGCCCGGCTGGAGGCGCTGGAGGAGGCCCTGCCCCGACGGGGTGGCGTCGATGCCGCGACCGCTCACCAGCTCACCCAGCGGCTGCGGGTCACCATGCGGAGCATGGACCTCCACCCGGCGCGACCCAACCTGGTGATGGTCGTGACGGGGGCGGGGGACGGACCCGTGGCGCTGGCCCGGCTCATGTCGGAGCACGTCTTCGGCGCCGACGCCCCGCTCGTCGAGCAGGACATGTCGATCCTCCAGCACCCGTCCGACGTGAGCCGTCTGGTCGGCACCGCACCCGGCTACGTGGGGTACGACGAGCCGCTGCAACTGCACCTGGAGCTCGGGCAGCGCCCCTGGTCGGTGGTCGTCTTCCGGGGCGCGGACCTGGCCCACCCGGCCGTGCAGGCGGTGCTCGCCCAGGCGTTCCAGAAGGGGTACCTGCTCGCCTCGTCGGGCAAGAAGGTCTACCTCTCGGACACGATCTGCGTGCTGACCGTGGCCGGGCGCGAGGCGGCGCACGGCCGCACGATCGGCTTCGTGACCAGCGAGCCGGCGAGCGTCCCGAACGGTCCCGAGCGGTCCGACCTGGAGGGGGAGCTGGCGGCGTGCGTGGACGTGGTCTGCCACGTGACCCGGGTCGCCGGGGTCGAGCCCGACTGGGTGGTCGAACGGCTGCTGCAGCCCCTGGCCGACCACTACCGGCAGGAGTGCAACGTGCGGGTGACCTGGGACGAGGCCGTGCCGGCCTGGCTGGTGGCGCACGGCGGGAAGGCCGGCAGCGACCCGCGCCAGCTCGAGACGTGGTTCGAGAGCGAGATCGTGCCGATGGTCGTGACCGCGGTCGGCGACCGCGAGTCGGTGCGCGGGGTGTGCCTGCTCCTGCGGGACGACGCCCTACAGGTCGAGCCGAGTGAGAACGTGGCCGGACCCGAAGGTCCGATCGCCAGGTGAGGAAGGGAGGACTCCATGCCAATCGAGTTCGCGAACGAGGCCCACAAGAAGATCTTCGAGAAGGTCGCCCAGCAGGCGAGGGAGCTGTGGGGTGAGATGGCGAGGTTCCGGGAGGACGCCCCGGTCTTCCTGCTCGACATGGGCTCCGCCTTCGTGCGGGTCGCCGTGTTCCCGTGGGGGGACGACGACGCCTTCGTCAACGCCCGCTCGTGGGTGATCTGCGGGGCGGAGATCAAGCCCGAGCTCATGCACTTCCTGCTGCGCAAGAACGACGACTTCCGGTTCGGCGCCTTCGGCCTCGACAAGGACAACGACATCTTCTTCGAGCACTCGATCGTCGGGTCCTCCTGCGACAAGCCGGAGCTCAAGGCGTGCGTCATGGCGGTGCTCTCCACGGCCGACCGGTTCGACGACGAGGTGCAGCAGCGCTGGGGCGGCACCCGCGCCGTCGATCGCACGAAGTAGTCTCGCCCATCCGCTCGCCCGGTGGTCAGTGCTCGGTGCCCGGAGGTTGCTCTCCCTCCGAGCACCGGTCACTGGTCACTGCCGTTGACTGGTCGCGTTCTGTCGTGGCGCCTACAATTCGCCCCGGAGGTCTCGGTGCGAAGCTCGATCACCCTTCGTTTCGCCCTGTCCGTGGTTCTCGCGCTGGCGGCCGGATCGTGCGCCACGGCACCCTCCGCGCCGGCCCGGGTCTCGCCCCTCGGCGACCCTGGCCTGCGGCAGCTCGTGACGTACATGAGCGGCTCGTTCTCGAGCCAGGAGCAGGCGGCCCGCGACGCGGAGTTCCGGGACATCCGCCTGCACATGGTCCGCATCTGGAGGGACCGGTCCGACGCCTGCTGGCTCTACGTCGAGCAGGCCGGGGCCACGACCCTGGACAGGCCCTACCGGCAGCGGATCTACCGGGTCACCAAGCTGGCAGCCGACCTCTACGAGAGCCGGGTGTACGAGCTCCCGGAGCCGTCGCGCCTCGCCGGGGCGTGGCAGCAGCCGGACCGGCTCGCGGGAATCGCCGAGGCCGAGCTCGAGGACCGCCAGGGGTGCGCGATCCTGCTCCGGGCGCAGCCGGACGGGACGTTCGCCGGCAGCACACTGGGCCGCCTGTGCGCGAGCTCCCACCGTGGCAGCACCTACGCCACATCGGAGGTCACCGTGTCCCGCGAGCGGCTCGTGAGCTGGGACCGCGGGTGGGACGCAGCCGGGAAGCAGGTGTGGGGTGCCGAGACAGGTGGCTACGTGTTCTCGAAGCTCGAGAGCTACCCGCTGGAATAGCCGCGCCGGCCCCGCTGTCCAGATGGGTGGGGTGTGAGGCTCGAGATGGCCTTCCTGATCAAGCGCGCGGCCCGCTACGGGTTCTGCTCCGGGGTGCGGGTGGCCGACATCAAGGTGCGCCGGTTCGCGGCCGAGGGCGGCCGCGGCGCCATCCTCGGGCAGGTCGTGCACAACGAGCGGGTGGTGGAGGAGATGGAGCACCTGGGGGTGCGCACGGTGCAGTCCCTCGACGAGGTGCGGGAGCCGGTGGTGGTGTTCTCGGCCCACGGGGTGCCCCCGTCCGTGCACCGACAGGCGCGCGAGAAGGGGCTCCAGATCCTCGACACGACCTGTCGGTTCGTCTACGACATCCACCACGCCTCCCAGCTCGCTCTCGCCTCGGGCTCCCACCTCGTCTTCATCGGCAACCCGGGGCATCGCGAGGTGATCGGCTACACCTGCGACCTCGACCCCGGCACCTACCACGTGATCCACACCCTCGACGAGGCCAAGGCCGTGGACTGGGGCGTCTACCCAGGCATCACGGTCTTCTACCAGACCACCCTCAATGCCGAGGAGTACGAGGAGGTGGTGCGGGTGATCGAGCAGGTCAACCCGCGCACCCGTCGGGCCGACACCATCTGCTACGCCACCAAGGAGAACCAGGACGCGGCGCGCCGGCTGGCCGAGGACCCCGATCTGGACCTGGTGCTCGTCATCGGCGGCCGTGAGTCGGCCAACACCAGGCACCTGTTCGACATCTGCGCGCGCGCCAGGGCCAGCCAGCTCATCCAGGGCGCCCAGGACATCGACGTGGCGTGGCTCGATGCCGTGCGGGGCGTCGGCATCACGGCCGGCGCCTCGACCCCGGACTACGTCGTGGACGAGGTGGAAGCGCGCCTCCGCGATCTGGGCGGCCGCTCAGCCTGAGGTCGCCTTCCGCTTGAACAGGTAGGCGGAGTCGAGGAGCCGGGGCTCGCTCCCGGCCCGGCAGACGGCGAAGCGGGCTCCCGACCAGGTCGACGCCCCGCCCGCCTCGCCCTGGCGGCTCACGGCGTAGAGGTTGAGGTTGTAGCGGGGTCGTCCGTCGGCGTCCTTCAGGAAGGCGGCCCGCGTCTGCCGCACCACCCGCTCGAGGGCCGCCAGGCAGGCCGCCTCGGGACCCTTGCCCTGCCGCATGAGCTCGACGACGGTGGCGGCGGCGTTGCCGCGCGAGCGGCTGGCGGGTAGAGTGAGCCCCATGAGGCTCTGGCTCTTCTCGCTGGTGGTGCTGCTCCCGATGGCGATGGCGGCGTGCAGCCAGGCGCCGCCCTGCGACCGCCTCCTGCGGGGCGCGACGGTCCACATGGTGGACGGTGCCAGGCCCCTCGACGTGGCAATCGAGGGTGGCCGCATCGTCGCACTGGTGTCGCCCGGCGAGTCGGGTGCGTGGCGCCGGCGGGCGCGGGAGGTGGTGGACCTGACGGGCGCCCACATGTACCCCGGCTTCACGGAGGACCACGCCCACCTCACCAGCCTCGGCGCGGCGCTCGAGCAGGTGGACCTCAAGGGGGCGGCCAGCTTCGACGAGGTTGTCGCGCGGGTGCAAGCCGCCGCCGCGAAGCTGCCGGCCGGGAGCTGGGTGGCGGGGCGCGGCTGGGACCAGAACCTCTGGCCCGACAAGGCGTTCCCCCACCATGCTGCGCTCTCGGCGGCGGTCCCCGAGCACCCGGTGGCGCTGCGCCGGGTGGACGGGCACGCCGTGCTCACCAACGCCCGCGGGCTGCTGCTGGCTGGCGTCACCAGGGCCACCGACGACCCGCCCGGGGGGCGCATCCTGCGGGATGCCTCCGGCGAGCCCACGGGCGTGCTGGTGGACGGCGCCGAGGAGCTCCTCGATCGGGTGGTCCCCGACCCCACCATCGGAGACATCGAGCGCCGCGTCCTGGCGGCCGGCCGCCACCTGGCGAGCCTCGGCGTGACCGAGATCCACGACGCCGGCACCAGCCGCGACGAGCTGGCGGTGCTGCGCCGTCTCCAGCAGGAGGGGCGGCTCGGGGTGCGGGTCTGGGTGATGCTCGACGGGGGAGACGACGAGCTGCTGCGCAGCGAGGGGGAGGTCGGCCCCTCGGTGACCACCGACGGGATGCTGGCGGTCAGGGGCGTGAAGCTCTACGCAGACGGGGCGCTGGGGTCCCGCGGCGCCTGGCTGGGCGCGCCCTACAACGACGAGCCGGGCACCCGGGGCCTCGAGGTGACCTCGCGGGAGCGGCTGCTGGCGGTGGTGCGCCAGGCGGCGAAGGCGGGGTTCGTACCGTGCATCCACGCGATCGGCGACGCCGCCGTGACACGGGCGCTGGACGTCTACGCGGAGGTTCTGGCGGACCACCCGGGGCTGCGTCCCCGCATCGAGCACGCGCAGATCGTCGCCCCCGGCGACGTGCCGCGTTTCGCCGCCCTCGGCGTCATCGCCGCCGTGCAGCCCACCCACTGCACCTCGGACATGCCGTGGGCACCGCTGCGGCTCGGGACGGACCGCACGGCGTGGGCGTACCGCTGGCGTTCCCTCCTGGCCGCCGGTGCCCACCTGTCCCTCGGCTCCGACGCGCCCATCGAGAGCGCCGACCCGCGGCTCGGGATGTGGGCGGCGGTGACGCGGCGCACTCCGGAGGGGCAGCCGGCGGACGGATGGAACCCTGCCGAGGCCCTCACGGTGGCGGAGGCGATTGCCGGGTACACCACCTGGGCGGCCTACGCCGCGGGGGAGCAGGGCTGGCGCGGGACGATCGCCCCGGCGTTCGCTGCCGACCTCACGGTGCTCGACCGGGCGCTGGAGGGCGGTGACCCGGCAGCCATCTTGCAAGTGAAGGTGGTGCGGACGGTGGTTGCGGGGCGTGATATGTTCGTAGCAGGGAGTTCGAGTTGAGGGTGTTGGAGGTCCTGCTCACCATGTCCCTGGCTGGCGGCTGGCTTCTGGGTTGTGGAGGCCAGGGCCGTGCCCAGGAGGACGCCGACACGGCGCGGCTGCGGGAGGCCATGGTCACCCAGCAGATCGCGGCCCGGGGCGTGCGCAGCGAGGCCGTGCTCTCGGCCATGCGGGCCGTGCCCCGGCACCTCTTCGTGCCCGAGGACCTGCGCGCCGAGGCCTACGCCGACCACCCGCTGCCGATCGGCGAGGGTCAGACCATTTCCCAGCCGTACATCGTCGGCCTCATGTCGGAGCTGCTGGAGGTCAAGGCGGGGGATCGGGTGCTGGAGATCGGCACCGGCTCGGGGTACCAGGCGGCGGTGCTTGTGGCAATGGGGTGCGAGGTCTACACCATCGAGATCCGCGCCAGCCTCGCGGCGGAGGCCGAGACGCGGCTGCAAGGGCTCGGCTACACGAACATCCACGTGCGCGCCGGCGACGGCTATGCCGGCTGGCCGGAAGCCGGACCGTTCCGGGGGATCATCGTCACGGCGGCCCCCGAGCGGATCCCCGAGCCGCTGCTGCAGCAGCTCGCGGTGGGCGGGAAGCTCGTCATCCCGGTGGGCGCCTACTACCAGCAGCTCAAGGTGGTGACGCGCGAGGCCCAGGGGTTCTCCGAGAAGGACGTTCTCCCGGTGCGCTTCGTCCCCATGACCGGCAAGGTCGAGCGACAACCCTGACCCCCCACCCACCCGGTTCAGAGTCGAAAGTCGAGAGTCGAGAGACCGCCCGCCCTCGGGGTGGAGTGGTTGAGGGCAGGGCTTGGTCGCCACCTGAGACGTGGCCGGGCCACTGCCGTGCTGTGTGTGGTCTGGGGAGGGCTCGACTTGAGCCTTGAGCCTGAAGCCTTGAGCCTGTGCGGGTGGTGGGGAGCCGTCAGTCGCCGCGCAGCCAGGCGATCGTGGTGCGGCCTTCCTGGGCCAGCTCCACCTTGCCCTCGCGGGCCAGCCATCCGACGGCCATGAGCACCATGCCGCGGGGCGCCTCGATGCCGTTCTCGAGTGCCGAGAGGCTCGAACGGCCGTGCTCGTCCAGGAAGCGCCAGACCTGGCCCGCAGCCTCGCCGATCATGTTGATGCTCGTCATACGACATCCTCCCAGTAACACACAGTATGGACTATTCTTGCGCTTTCGGCAACTGGAAGGCGGAAGCCGGTTGCGAGACGAGGAGGGCGTGATGCTGGAGATTGCACCGGGGGTTGCGATCGCCGAGGAGGAGCTGCGCTTCGAGGTGAGCCGCAGCGGCGGCCCCGGGGGACAGAACGTCAACAAGGTGGAGACCCGGGTCGCCGTCTGCCTCGACCTGCAGGCCACCGCGGCCCTGAGCGGCGAGCAGAAGCAGCGGGTGCGGGAGCGGCTGCACACCCGTATCAGCAAGGCGGGGGTGCTGCGGGTCGTGTGCCAGGTCCACCGCTCCCAGTCCGCCAACCGCGAGGAGGCCGTGCGGCGCCTCGTCGAGCTGCTGCGCGGGGCGCTGGCCGAGGAGGCGCCCAGGGTCGCGACCCGCCCGACCCGGGCCGCCCGTGAGCGCCGTCTCCGGGAGAAGACCCTCGCTGCCCGCCGCAAGGCGCTCCGCCGCACGCGTCCCGAGGACGAGTAACGGTCGCGGACGTGTGATCCCCGGGCGACAGGGCGTCCTCGACCGGTGGCGAACGTCCACACAGGCGGCTGCCCTTGAAAAGAGGTGTCTGAAGATCGATCATGGATTGTGGAGATCGATATGCCGGCGTCGGAAGGAACGGTTCGCGTGTCATCGAAGTACCAGGTGGTCATCCCACCGGAGATCAGGGAAGACGCCGCCATCCGGCCAGGAGATCGCTTCCGGGTGCTCGTGGCGCCTGATGGGTTGCGGCTCGTGCGCATCGTGCCCCTCGCCGCACTGCGCGGCCGGGTGAGGCGTGACGACGACGTGCCCGTCCGCGAGGAACGCGACCGGTCATGATGCTGCTCGACTCGTCCGTGTGGGTCGAGCATCTGACCGCAGGGCCTCGAACCGCTGGAAAAGAAGGGCTGTTCGAGCATCCAGAGAGCATTCTGGTATCGGCCGTCAACCTGTACGAGGTCGGTCGCTATGTGCTCCGGACCTCGGGTCAGGCGGTGATGGAGGAGGTCCTCCTGCACATGGAGGAGTGCCATGTCGCGCCGGTCGACGCCCAGGTCGGGCGGTTGGCCATCGAGCTGGCGACAGCCAACGGCCTGCACATGGCTGATGCACTCATCGCCGCCACGGCCTTGCTGCACGGCGCCACGCTGGTGACCCTCGACGCCGAGCTGCTGGCGCTGCCAGGGAGCCGCGAGCCTTGAGTGGGTGTGAGCAACCGTGCGAGGGTGCTTGTGGCGCCGATCGTCACCGATGGCAACCTGGACGTTGACGCCCTGACGGTCTTCGCGGTCCCGCCAATCGCTCCCTCGCAATTCCTTCACCCGCTCTGAGGTTACGAGGTCGGCTGCTGCGGCAGCAGGAGCAGCGTGTCTCCCTGCGTCTCCAGGCGCACCGTCGAGTGGTCGCCCACCTGGCCCTCCAGGACCAGGCGCGCCAGGGGGTCCTGCACCAGGCGCTGGATCGTGCGCTTGAGCGGGCGGGCGCCGAAGTCGGGGTCGAACCCCTCCCGCGCCAGCAGCTCCTCGGCCTCGGGGGTGGCCTCGATGCGGATGCCGCGGGTGGCCAGGAGCGCGCCCAGCCGTCCGAGCTGGATCCCGACGATGGCGCGCATGTGCTCCATCCCCAGCCGGTGGAAGACCAGCGTCTCGTCGACGCGGTTGAGGAACTCCGGCCGGAAGCTGGCCTTCAGCTCGCGCTGCACCAGCTCGAGCATTCGCCCCCGCTCGCCCTCCCCGAGCTCCTGGATGACCTGGGAGGCGATATTGGAGGTCATGATGACGACGCAGTTGCGGAAGTCCACGGTGCGGCCCTTGCCGTCGGTGAGGCGCCCGTCGTCGAGGATCTGCAGCAGCACGTTGAAGACGTCCGGGTGCGCCTTCTCGATCTCGTCGAGGAGCACCACCGAGTAGGGCCGGCGGCGCACCGCCTCGGTGAGCTGCCCGCCCTCGTCGTAGCCGACGTACCCCGGCGGGGCGCCGATCATCCGCGACACGGCGTGCTTCTCCATGTACTCGGACATGTCGAGGCGCACCATGGCGCGCTCGTCGTCGAACAGGAAGTCGGCCAGCGCCCGTGCCAGCTCGGTCTTGCCGACCCCGGTCGGGCCGAGGAAGAGGAACGAGCCGACCGGGCGGTTGGGGTCCTTCAGCCCGGCGCGGGCGCGGCGGACGGCGGTGGAGATGGCCTCGACGGCCTCGTCCTGGCCCACCACCCGGGTGCGCAGCCGCTCCTCCATGCGGAGCAGCTTGCCCTTCTCGCCTTCCAGCAGCTTCGAGACCGGAATCCCCGTCCAGCGGCCGACCGTCTCGGCGATCGCCTCCTCGGTGACCTCCTCGGCCAGGAAGATACCGTGCTCCGCCTGGTGGGTCTTGAGGGCAGCCGTGGCCTCCTCGAGCTGCCGATTCAACCGCACCAGCTCGCCGTAGCGGAGCTGGGCGGCACGCTCCAGGTCGCCCTCCCGCTCGGCCCGCTCGGCGGCCTCGCGGGTGTGCTCGATCTCCTCCTTGGCGGCGCGGATGCGGGCGATGAGCTGCTTCTCCGCCTGCCAGGAGGCCTTGGCTGACGCGATCCGCTCCTTGAGGTTGGCGAGCTCCCCGTCGATGTCGGCGAGGCGCTGGCGGGAGGCCTGGTCGCGTTCCTTGGCGAGGGCGCGCTTCTCGATCTCCAGGCGCAGCGCGGTGCGCTGCTGGATGTCGATCTCGGTGGGGAGGGAGTCGATCTCGATGCGCAGCCGCGACGCCGCCTCGTCCACCAGGTCGATGGCCTTGTCGGGCAGGAAGCGGTCCGTGATGTAGCGGGCCGACAGCGTTGCCGCCGCGACGATGGCGGCGTCGGTGATGCGCACGCCGTGGTGCACCTCGTAGCGCTCCTTGAGGCCGCGCAGGATGGCGATCGTCTCCTCGACCGACGGCTCGCTGACCATGACCGGCTGGAACCGCCGCTCGAGGGCGGCGTCCTTCTCGATGTGCTTGCGGTACTCGGACAGCGTCGTGGCGCCCACGCAGCGCAGCTCGCCGCGCGCGAGCGCCGGCTTGAGGAGGTTGGCGGCGTCCATGGCGCCCTCGGCGGCTCCGGCGCCCACCAGGGTGTGCATCTCGTCGATGAAGAGCACGACCTCGCCCTCGGAGTCCACGACCTCCTTGATCACCGCCTTGAGGCGGTCCTCGAACTCGCCCCGGTACTTGGTGCCGGCGATCAACGCGCCCATGTCGAGGGCGACGATGCGGCGCTTCGTGAGGAGCTCCGGGACATCGCCGGCGGCGATGCGCTGGGCCAGGCCCTCGACGACGGCGGTCTTGCCGACCCCCGGCTCGCCGATCAGCACCGGATTGTTCTTGGTGCGGCGGGTGAGGACCTGCATGACCCGGCGGATCTCGTCGTCCCGCCCGATCACCGGGTCGAGCTTGGAGGCGCGCGCCAGCTCCGTGAGGTCGCGGCCGTACTTCTTGAGCGCCTCGAGCTTGCCCTCGGGGTTCTCGTCGGTCACGCGGTGGGAGCCGCGCAGCTCCTGGATGGCGCGCAGCAGTGTGTCCTTCGTGACGCCGAAGCGGGCGAGGACCTGGGCGGCGGTGCATCCGGCCACCTGGGTGATGGCGAGCAGCAGGTGCTCCACGGAGACGTAGTCGTCCTGGAACTGCGGTGCGAGCTTGCCGGCGACGTCCAGCACCTGCCGGAGGTCGCGCGACGGGGCAGGCTCGGCGGCCCCTTCGGCGCGGGGCAGGCGCTCGAGATCCTCCTGCACCGCGTCGAGGAGCCGGGAAACCGGGACGCCGACCTTGGCCAGCAGCCTGGACGCCAGCCCTTCCTCCTGCTCGACCAGCGCCAGCAGGAGGTGGGACGGCAGCAGCTCCGGGTTGCCCCGGCCCGCCGCGCCGCGGACAGCGTTCTGGATCGCCTCGCCCGCCTTGACGGTGTAGTTGGTGCTCGCAGCCATGTGTGTCTCCTCGCTGGCAGCCCACTGCCGGCAGGCTCAACATAGAATCTGCGTGCATCTTTGTCAAGTCCATATTCTGACAAATAGCACAAAGCTGCGCGAAAGAGGCTCATGGCATTGCAGCACGTCGAAGGTCCAAGGTCGAAGGTCGAACCCGCCCACCCGTTGAGTTTGGCGCCGAGAGGCCCGCGTTGAGCCACCCTGTTGTGGCTCCTGGTTCTCGACTGAGGCGCTTGCAGAATCCGACTTCTCAAGGGTCGCCGCCGCGGTCCCCTCGCCCCGCGGAGCGGGGAGATGGGCAGGGTGAGGGGCGCCTTCTTTCTCAGCAGCAAGGACTTGCGCACATCACCTCAACCCTCTCCCCCTGCGGGGGCGAGGGAGAGGAACGGAGTGCCGCGGGTCTCGCAAGCGGCTCGACTGTCTTGCCCTTCGACCTTTGACCTTGGACGTTGAACCGAGTCGATGAAAACGCACTTGACCCCGGCAGGGTCGGGCCGCACAATGCCGGCCACGATCCTCCGTCGCAGGGGCGTGCGGCGACGGCAAGAAAAGGCAGGAGGTGGCGTTCATGAGTGAGAAGAAGTTCACCCCCTTTGTGCCCGCCAGCGTGACCCAGTCGGAGTTCACGCTGCGGGCACTTCTCATCGGCCTCTTCATGTGCGTGATCCTGGGGGCGGCCAATGCCTACCTGGGGCTGCGCGCCGGCATGACGATCGCCGCGACCTACCCGGCGGCGGTCATCGGCATGGCGCTGCTGCGCATCGGCAAGGGCTCGCTGCTCGAGGAGAACTTCGCCCGGACCGTCGGCTCGATCGGCGAGTCGGTGGCGGCCGGCGCGATCTTCACGATCCCGGCGTTCGTGATCCTCCAGATCTGGCACTTCGACCGCGAGCACATGGTGAAGGAGTACCTCTTCGCCTCGGCGCTCATGATCCTGGGCGGCATCCTGGGCATCATGTTCGTGACCATCCTGCGCCGCGTCATGGTGGAGGACCCGACCCTGCCGTTCCCCGAGTCGGTGGCCGCCTCGGAGATCCACAAGGCCGGCCAGAAGGGCGCGGAGGCCGCGCTGCAGCTCTTCCGGGCGATGGGCGTGGGCGCCGTCGTGCGCTGCCTGGATGCCCTGGGGATCTTCCGGTCGTCCAATGACTTCCATATCGCCGTCGGCAAGCTCAAGGACGGCTTCGTGCGCCTCGGGCTGACCGGGGACGCCAAGAAGATCACCGTCGGCGGCGTGTCCACGTTCTCGGCGCCGGCCGTGACCCCCGCCTACCTTGGCGTGGGCTTCATCATCGGCCCCGAGCTGGGCGCCCTCAACTTCGCCGGCGGGCTGCTGGCGTGGGGCCTGTTCGTGCCGCTCCTGGTCTTCTTCCTCGGACCGTCGATGATCGACCAGTACACCGCTGACGGCGTGCAGAACTGGGCCGGCCTGGTGGGCCACCTCTACCGCTTCGTCGTCCGGCCGATCGCCGTCGGCGGCATGCTCGTGGGCGCCTGCTACACCCTCTACCGCATGCGCGCGCGGCTCGCGGCCGGCCTCAAGCGCTCCATCGCCGACGTCAAGAAGTCGGCCACGGCCACGGCGGCCACCGAGCGCACCGAGCAGGACCTGTCCTTCAAGGTCGTGCTGCTGGGCATCATGGCCATCGTCTGTGCCATGGTGGCGCTCTACTTCCTCTTCACCAACGCCATCGTCCCGGCGATCTTCGCCGCCGTCGTCATGCTCATCACGGGGTTCTTCTTCGCGGCCGTGTCCGGCAACCTCGTGGGTACCATCGGCTCCTCGAACAACCCGCTCTCGGGCCTGACCCTCGCCACCACCATCGTGGCGGCGCTGACCATGGTCATCGTCGGTGCCAAGGGTGAGCAGGGCGTCGCGGCGGTGCTGGCCGTGGCGGCGATCGGCTGCGTCTCGGCGGCCGTCGCCGGCGAGATGCTGCAGGACCTCAAGGTCGGGCACATCCTCGGCGGTACCCCCTGGAAGATGCAGGTCGGCGACATGATCGGCGTGGTTGTCGCGGGCCTCCTGATGTTCTTCCCGCTCTACATGATGTACTCCGCGGACGTGGCCCAGTTCGGCGAGGCCGGCGGGTTCGGCGGTCGCACCTACCCGGCGCCCCAGGCCGGGCTCATGGCCGCTCTCTCCCAGGGTATCGTCGGCGGCGAGATGGCGTGGCCGCTCGTGCTCGTCGGCATCGCCATGGGGATCTCCCTCATCCTCATCAAGGTGCGCTCGCCCATGCTGTTCTCGGTCGGCATGTACCTGCCGCTCGAGACCACGGCGGCCATCTTCGTCGGCGGCGTGGTGCGCGGCATCATGGACAAGATGCGCGACAAGAAGGGCTTCAACGACGCCCAGAAGGCCCGCGTCGAGAACGCCGGCGTGCTGGCCGCGTCCGGCCTGATCGCCGGCGAGGCGCTCATGGGCCTCGGCGTCGCGGCCGTGGTCGGCCTGCGCTCCGAGCACGCCTTCTGGAACGTGCCCGCGTTTGCCTCGATCGCCCCCTGGCTCGCCCTCCCGGTGGCCGCCTTCCTGATCTGGTACCTCATCGCGGTACCTCTGCGGAAGGCCGGCGCCGCCGACGAGCCCGCACCCCCCACGGCGGTGATCTAGCCTCCACCGCCCACCCCCGGGATCCGGGGTCCGGGGTCCGGACCCCTCCCGCCCGGGAATACGACGAAGCACAACCCGCCCGCCCTGCTGTCCGGGGCGGGCGGTTCGCGTTCCCGCGGAGGTGGCTGGGGACGCGACCCGCGAGAGCCCGGGTCAGGCGTGGACGCAGTGAGGAGACCGCGTGGCCGGGTGCGAGTGTGCTCTGGTATGGAGGACGGGCCCATGCCACATGCCCAGAGCTGACAAGACATCCAGAGAGGCCTTCGCCTCTCTGGACGTGCTTGGACAGACCTCGCGTCAGGACGCGAGCCCGTTGGCGCTATCTGCGCAGGTCGGGTCGCCTGGCTGCGACTTCCCGCACGTGCCGGCCACGAACTCGACGGGCTGGGTGAACGCCACCCCCGGTGGCTGGTACGGGGGGAGGAACCCACTGTCAGGTGGCGGTCCTGATTCCATGGGATTGATCGGGCTGGGCTCAAATGGCTCGCTCATCGTTCCGCTCCCTACTCCACTCCGGGGCCGCCGCCTGGCGGCGGTAGGGGGGGAGACGGAGCAGGCCGCAGCCGCACCGCTGGATCGCCCAGGAGGTTATACAAGACCGCTGTCGTCATGTCGCCGCCACCCGCCGCAAAGCGTGCGAGCGCACTCACGACGGCACTGCCGATGGTCGGCTGGGCAGAGGCTGTTGCCGATGGGTTGAAGCTGTCGCTGGCCGGCATTGCCCCGGCACTCGACAGAGCGGTGGTGAAGTGCCTCGCAAGCATGAGGGAGTCGGGGTGGTTGCCCATGCCGCTGGGGGCCCAGACCGCGATGGCCCCGCCACCCTGCCGGCGCACCAGCGCCTCGCCGAGCGAGTCGAGACCGGGGATCTCGAACCGCCCGATGACACAGGTCATGGAGGTAACGAGCGGCAGGCGCTCGGCGTTGTTCAGAGCTGCCACGTCGGTGCCTACGAGCAATCCTTCGGTGGCCCAACGGTCGTGGCCGCCGTGACCAAAGTAGTTCACCAGCGCGGTCCCAGAGCTCCACTGTCCCAGCAGGACGTCCCGCGCCTTGGCAAGGGACAGCGGCCCGAGGTAGGCCCGGTCGATTGCCAGGGTGCCGGGGAGCAACGGCGCCAGCGAGTCGTTCTCGGAGCCGAAGTCCACGCCCTTGTCTGGGTTGTCGGCCACCAGCAGGGCTCGTCCGGCCCACTCGCCGGCCTTCGACTGCTCGAAGGCTGCGATCTTCGCCACCTGGGCGGCCAGCTCCTCGGGGGTTGTCACCGGCAGGCGACCGATCGCGAGGTCCGGCACGCCGTCACCGACCGTCGTCGGGCCCAGAAGGCCGTTGCCGGCGACTAACGGAGCGCCGGAAACGTCGGCGAGGAGAGCGTCCGAAGAGAACATGCCACGTTGGGTCGAGACCAGAAGCGGAGGTACGAGGTTGCCGCCCAGACCCAGCAGGTTCTTGTAGTCGTAGGTGCCAGCTCCAGCCAGGACCACCATGGACGGTCCAGGTCGCCACGACCCCTTTGCGTAGGCCAGGAAGGACTGGATCGCTCGCGGAGAGGGTACACCGAAGTGGAACTCGTCGTAGATGTCCTCGAGGTCGACCACCTGGGCGCGCAGACCAGTCCGTCTTCGAAGCTCGGCCAGGCCCTCGGCCGACGCCACGAGCTCCGGTGCGGTGATGACCACGTAGTCGGCCGAGTTCTGCCCGGTCCGCAGGCTCGACGGGTTGTCGCGCCAGATGCGCGATGGGGTCATGACGCCGGAGTCACTCGCCAGGAGTACGCGACTCGAGCTCTTGGGGGAGGTGAAGGTGGCCTGGAAGGCCGACCCGCTGGGCTCGATTCGGGCCTGCGTGACAAGCTTCGGCGCACGTGCGTTGGTGACGTCGAAGACGCGGATCGAGGCATCGGTGAAGCCGGCCACGGTCACGCCTTGCAGACTCCCGGTGCTCACCTGCAGGGCTGATGCCTCGGCCTCGTGGCGGCGCTCGTACGTCACGTCAAAGCTGTCGATGTAGACGTAGCTGAAGGGGACCCCGGGGTCCTTGAGCGCCTCCACCTCGATGGTGTTGCCGCCGTCGCGGAGCAGGGTCTGGGAGAAGGGGGCAACAACTGCCAAGGGCGTGATGCCCTCCCAGGACTGCTCGGCGACCTGCACGCCGTTCACGAAGACGCGGGCGTGGTGTTCCCCCGAGACGCCGCTGGCGCTCATGCCGAAGAGGTTGGCGGTCAGAATCGCCTGTCCCGAGCTTGCCCCACCGGCCGGGAGATCGAGGACGGCCGGCTTGCGTCCCTGGGTCGCGTCGCCCGCAATGAGGTAGTCCTGGAACCAGAAGTCGCCTTCCGCGTCGAGCGGTCCGTTGATGACCGGATAGCGGTCGATCTCGAAATGTCGGGTCGTCCGGGACGAGAGCAGCCCGGAGCCGGCCGGCGGTGTCGTCACGGCGTTCTGCATGCGCACGCCCCGCGCCAGGGCGAGCCGGTAGACGTTGTGGACCGTGAAGGGGTTGTCGATCCCGCGGCCATAGAAGTAAAGGCCCGAGCCGCCCTGGGCCGCCAGCCAGGCGACCGAGGCGCTCTGGTTGGAGAGTGCCACTGTACCGCCGAGGATCCTCGCCTGGACTTCGGCCGGGCTCAGGCCTAGGACCGGCGCAAGAGCCTGAGTGCTCAGGAAGTACAGCCCGTCGGTGGCCACAGCAATCTTGGCGCCCACGGCCCCGGCCGGCTGGCCACCGGGCGTTGGGAGGGCCGGCAAAGGTGGCTCCGGCCGCGCCGGCCACGGAACCCGTGATGGGGCAGCCGCGCCCCAGCGCTCCGTGTCGTTCTGGGGTTCCAGCTCAAAGGTGCCGAGGTCGCGCTGGTTTCCGGAGAGCTCGATCTCCACAAGCCGGTAGATCTGCGATGTGCGCGGGTCGGCATCACGGTCCACGACCTCGTAGGCCGCGCCCTGCGGTGCCTCTGGCAGGGCCGGGGCCGGTTCCTCGCCGACATCCACGAAGTCCTTGGCAGATGGCTCCCAGCGGAGCAGGCGGAACCCTGCCGTGCCGACCTCGGAGGCGGTCTCCCAGCGGACCAGCACCCCGTCGCGGTGACGGAAGGCCGCAACGCCGCTCAGCACGGCCTCGGTGAGGAGCCCGCGGGCGACATTGAGGTCGCACAGCGGTCCGAGCGTGACGGTGGCCCGCGTCTGGGCGGTGTTGCCGGTCTCGTCCAGGTAGGTCGCCCGGGTGCCGTTGGCAGCGGGCGTGCCGGTGACCGGGATCGGGTTCGCGCCGCCCACGGTGGGGTAGATTCGGACGTCATACCGGAGGGCCGCCGTTGCACCTGCCGGCACTGTGCCCGGCGCCCATGTGACAGTGCCGGATCCCCCGGCGGCGGGTGTTGTGAAGGTCCCGTAGTTCGTCTCCGCCCGGCAGTTTGTCTGGTAGCAGGTGGCCTGGCCGCCCGGGATGTACGACGTGATCGCGTTGCTCGACGGCGACCCGAAGGTCAGTGCCGACCCCGTCGGGTTGTACAGCCTCACGGTCACGGTGACGATGGTCTCGGTGTTGTCCGCAACCGTGGTCGCACCGCTGCGGTACCGCACCTGCTGCTCGAGGTAGGGCTTGAGTGGCGCCGCGCCGGCGTCGGTCGGCAGGTAGACCCGGAACGTGTTGGCCGTCGGGTTGGCGGTGGGTGGCGGCGCCGCGGCCTGGTCGTTCCCAAAGTAGATGTTCGAGTAGTTGCTGTTCATGGCGGGGGTCGTGTAGGTCGAGATGCTGGCCACCGCACGCCAGATGCCGTAGTCCGTGGCGTTCGAGTTGTCGCCCCAGCGCGGCACCGTGTTCGCCGCCCACACGTCGTTGGCGGAGAGCACGCCCGAAGCGAAGTTGGCGCGCTGGGTGCCGCTTCGCCCGTAGAGCACGACCGATCCCACCGTTCCGCTGTTGCTGTCGTAGTCGAAGTCGCGCTCGGTGCACGTGCAGCCTGAGGTCACCCAGGGGTAGACCGTGTAGGTCCGTGAGTTGGCGGCGCCGTCGTTGTCGTTCACCCCGTACGCCGTGTGCGAGTCGTAGTAGACGTTGAGCTCGGTGCCACCTGCTCCCGGCGTGCCGTCGTGCGCCCGGATACCGAATGCGTTGATGTCGTCACCGGCAGTTGCGGCGCTGGACTGGTCGACCCGAAGCTCCCAGTGCCCGGCAGTCGGTGCGACCGGTGCGGGACGGATCGCGAGCGTGACACCCCGCCATTCCTCGCTGGCGTCGAGGGTGAACGCTGCCGTGCCCGTCGCGCCTGCCGCAGCCTGGACCTGATCGGCTGCCCCAGCGCTGCAGGTGCCGTTGCCACCGTTGCTCTCGATGTTGAAACGTCCGGTGTGACCGCTCGGGTACGGTGTCGCCGAGAGATCGTCGTCGTCTGCCCCGTAGATGCGAACCACACGGGTGTTCGATGACGTCGTGGTGACCGTGGGAGCGGTCGGGGTGTTGCTCGTCCCTGTCCCTGCCGAAACGACGTTGATGGGAGCGGTCGCGTCGGCACCTGTATAGCGGAGAACAGCTCCTGCCGCCTGCTCGGAGCCGGTCCATGACACCGAGTAGGTGGCTGGCTCTCCCGCCGCGGCGACCTTCCAGAAGACGCCGAGTCGACACGCGTTGCCAGCGCAGGCGCCCTCGTTGGACAGGGTCCAGCCGGAGGGGGTGCTGACCGCGCCGGATCCGTCCTTTGACAGCACCAGGATGAGCAGATCCCCAGCCGTCGTGCCGGACGGGCGTGCGATGGTCAACGACGTGGTATTGCTGGTTGCGGTCGCGGTTGCCACGGAGCCGAAATCCACGCTGCCCGCATTGGAGTCGTAGAGCGTCAGCCAGGCGTTGTCGGAACCGGTCGGGGAGGTGGCATTGCCCTGGGAGAACACCGTTGTCTGAGAAACCCCTGCGGGATTCCAGAGGGTGTAGGTCGCAGAGGTATCCCAGCTCGCGGTGTTCGGATTCTGGCGGTCCCGGCCGGCCGCCGCCTCGGTGGTGCCCCCGAGGCCGACGTCAGCGTCGAAGATGTCGACAACCAGACGGCTCACTCCGGGCGGGACCTCGATGAAGTAGCGGTAGGGGCTGTTCAACCCGGCCGGGGCGGTGGCGCTTCGGGAGATGTAGTCCCCGGTGTTGCGCGCCGCGCCACTGCCGTGGGGCATGAAGGGCGCCCCCGTCGTGGTGCTCCCGGCGAACGCGGCTTTCACAACGAGGACAGCCGCGAACCCGGCGACCAGGCACATGGCCAGGAGCGGGAGCGAGAAGCGGTTTCGAGCCTGCCCTGGAGATTCGTTTGTCACAAGAGGCCTCCCCCCCGAGGGGCTGAGGCCAGATTGTAGTGGAGCAGAACAGCAAGCGCAAGATCGCTCTTGTAAGCATTGTACTTACAGTACGCAAGCAAGTGCGTGAGGGTGAGCTGAAGGCTGTCACTGACGGCGTCGGGATGGGCTCTCGCAGACGGGTGCACCCTCTCGAACCAGATGGATGACGGTGGGGCATCCACGCGTCGATTGGTTGACGCCGACCGCAAGGTCTGCCTAGCATCGCCCTGTCTGGGGGGACGAACAGGTGGCGCCGAAGGTGGCCGTGGGTCCAGCCCTTGAGGCAGGGCCGGGGTTCTCATGAGCCTCGCGTCTCGGTTCCTTGTCGACCCGGGAGGGTTCCCGGCGAGCTTCGGCTGGACTCCGTGGGGGCGCAGGCGGCTCGGCATCACGCTCGGGGACGAGACGTACCTGCTGGAAGGGCTCGCCGCGCACCAGGTCGACCTACTGGCAAGCCGGTTCGGGGCGTTCTGCCTGGGCGGCGACCCACGTCCGGGACCGGTGGTGCGTGTGAGCCGGGTTCCGGAGGCGGCCTTCCTTCCGCCTCCGGCGCCGCCGTGGGTCCACACGCTGGACTTCGACCACCGTGCCGAGTCGACGGCCTGGGTGGGGGTCCGGGAGGCCGGATTCCTACACCTCGGTCCGCGCCTGGAGGTGTCGATGTGGACCGCCGAAGGGGAGGGCGACATGTTCGGGCGCGCGGTGGAGAACGTGCTGCGACTGGCGGTGGCATACTCCCTGCTCCACGCGGGGGGACTGCTCTTCCATGCTGCGTGTGTTGTCGACGGTGACGAGGCGGTCGTCTTCCCGGGACTCTCCGGGGCGGGCAAGTCGACGACCTCCAGACTCTCGGCGGCGGAGGGACGGATGGTGCTGAGCGACGACATCGTCGGGGTCACGCCCGGGCAGGCCGGCTTCCACGTGGTCGCCTTGCCCTTCGGCAGTGAGTTTCGCTTTGCCGGTCCGTCCGGGACCCGAGTTCCCCTGCGGACGCTGTGCACGCTGGAGAAGGCGGAGGCGATCGAGGTGGCGGGGCTCAAGCCATCCGCCGCAGTGGGCCTGGCCCTCGCGTGCACGCCGTACGTGAACCACGATCCCATTCGGGCTGACCGGCTGTTCGAGAACATCGAGCGCCTCGTCCGCGCGGTCAGGCTGAGGACACTACGGTTTCCGAGGCATGGTCCGATCTGGTCCGCGCTCCAGCAGGGGGTCCTGTGACAGGGTTGGGACTGACCTCAATCGTGCGTCTTCGGCCGGACGTCCGGATGCGGGTGGTGGAAGGCGAGGCCGTGGTGCTCGTGCAGGATCGCGCCGTCATCGTAGGACTGGACCCGGTGGGGACGCGGGCGATCGGACTGATGACCGGGGACGTCACGCCCCGGGGCATCGCCGGAGCTCTTCGGCGGCAGCTCGCCGCGGGAGCCGCCGACGTCGAGGGCGATGTGCTGCGCTTTCTGACCGAGCTGGTGTCGCTCGGGGTCGTCGAGGTGGTTGAGGCCCTGACAGGGGACGGAACGGGATGAGCTGGCCGGACCGCGTGGCGCGGATGTGGGACGGCAACCACCTGTTCTCGGCGATGCTGGAGCTGACCCATCGCTGCGACCAGGCGTGCCAGATCTGCTACAACCTGCCGCCAAGGGACGAAGGGCTCCTCACGTTTGCCCACTACCGGCAGCTCCTTCGTGACCTTGCCGACATGGGCACCCTTAACCTGGCGCTCTCGGGCGGCGAGCCATTGCTCCACCCGGACTTCATGGCCATTGGCCGGGTGGCGCGCGAGTTGGGGTTCGCGGTGCGCATCAAGACCAACGGGCTGCGCCTCGACGCCGCGCTGGCCGAGCAGGTCAGGCGTGAGATCGACCCGTTCGGGATCGACGTCAGCATCCACGGTGCCCGCGCCGCCACTCATGACCTGCAGACCCGGATGCCCGGGAGCTTCGAGCGGGTGGTGGCCAACGTCCGGGCGATGGTGGCGTGCGGCCTGCGGGTGCGCCTGCGGCTCCCCTTGACGCGCTGGAACGAGGACGAGCTGCAGGACGGTCTTGCGCTCGCCGACTCGCTTGGTGTCCCGGTGGACGTCGACCCCGAGATCTCCCCGAGGGATGACGGCGATGCGGGGCCGCTGGGCCTTGCGGCCTCCGAAGAAGGGCTGGCCTGTCTGGTCGCGGCCCTGCGGCCACGGCGCGAGGCGGAGCGAGCTCGTGTCGACCAGGGAGCGAGCGGCGACCAGCAGCCACGGATGCCACGCCGCCACTGCGGGGCGGGGTGCGCGACGGTCGCCATCGACCCCTATGGCGAGGTGTTTCCCTGCGTGCAGTGGCGGCGCTCGGCGGGCAACCTCCACGAGGCCTCGATCCGTGAGATCTGGACGTCCTCGCCGGTGCTGGCCGACGTCCGGCGGGTGCTGGAGAAGCTGGCGGACGAGATCGCGTCGCGACCGCCCGAGTCGGTCCTGGCGTACTGCCCCGGGCTGGCGGAGACGCTCGGCGAAGACCCGGCCCAGGTGCCTCCGGTACCTGGGGCGCGGGATCGTTTTCTGCGAATGCTCGCCGAGCCGAAACCGGGGTCCGGATCCCCGGGAGCATGACCGCTCACATCCGCTTCCGGCCACCCCGGGTCCGGTATTCACCCGAGATGTGCTGGGTGCTGCTGCGGGCGTTCGGCCCGCTCAGCGCTGCATTCGAGTCTCCCCTGATCCATGCACGCGCCATGGAGCTGGCCCAGCTCTTCAACCTGGGCGGACGACTGGCAGCGCGCCTCGGGAAAGCGCGGCTGGCTCTGGAGCTTGGCGAGTCGTGTGGCGCCACGCTCTGGCGTGCGTTCCAGGTGGGCGTCGGGCGGGTCCTGCATCGCCGGGAGCTGGCGGATACGGTCGCGAAGGCAGCCGACGAAGCCCGCTGCGGGGTCGTGTTCCTGAAGTCCATGGCGCTGCACCTGACAGGGATCACGGCGGCCGGTGCGCGAGATCTGGCCGACGTGGACGTGCTGGCGGAGACCGCTCGTCGCGCCGCCCTCGAGGACGCGCTCCGGTCAGCGGGATTCCGGACCATGGACCTGAGGTCGCGTGGGGAGTCGGCAGTTGGGTTCTTCGAGCCGTCGCGGGGGACGATTGACCTCCATCCAACCGTTCCCGGCCTGCGGCTGGCTCCGGGCTCATCATTTGCGGAGTTCGCCGACCTCCGCCAGACCGGGTTACTTGCTCCGGCGCCAGGCATGGGGGGCTCCGCGTGGGTGGCCGCCCCCCCGGTTCTGGCCGCGCAGGCGCTGGCGCACGGGATCGGGCACCACGGCTTCGACCCCGCTCACTACCCGCTGCTGCGCATGGTGGCCGACCTCGTCGACCTGGGATTCGGCGGCGAGGCGGGGGCGGCCACAGGAGAGCAGATCCGCCCGTGGCTCGAGGCGGAGCTGTCGGAAGCGGAGGTGCAGGCCGCGCGCGAGCTGTGCGTGGCGCTGTCAGCCGGGGACCCGGAGCTGTTCTCCGGAGCGTCGCACGACCGGCCCGCGGTGAAGCTGCTGCGACACATTCTGGCCGGCTCCGTCGACCCGAGATACCAGCGGGTGCTGCGTGTCCACGCGCTCGTGCCCGGGTTGCGCTCGGACCGCTCCCTGGCCTTCATCCTGCGCGCCGGGTGGCGTCACACTTTCAGGCCGCGCGAGGACATGGAGCTGCTGTGGGGACCGGCGCGGGGACCGATGGGGCACCTCCACAAGCGCTTCGTGGAGCCGCTGCAGGCGGTGGCCGACGCGGCCCGGCACCGCCTCCACCACGGCTGGCAGGCGCTCCGAGGGCGGCGCCACGACGGCGACGTCGAGGTCTAGGGTGGCCCTGCTTGCCGCTTGCCGCTTGCCGCGAGGCGCCGACAATGTCTACATCCGCCGGAGTGCAAGGTGGAAGCTCACGAAGGTTCCCGGCTTGTGCCCTGTCTCGCTGTCATTCTGCCCGTGTCCTCTGCCTGAGGCCACGTGAAAGTCCGCTACGTTCAAGTTTGGCTGAACAGAAAGCTGGCACACCCCACTGAGGTGATGATGAACTCATCGTCCACTGCTGGTTTCCAGGGTGAGCGCGCGGGATTCGGTCCCCCTCGCCTCGGGGAACGGCGAGCCATTCTCCGAGCACCGTGCAGGACTGGACGAGCTTCGTTCCGGGTCTTGACCCTTCCTCGGCACGGGATGGCTCGGTCCACCGCGCGTGTCGAACGCACGAGCCGTCTACCGGGTCAGCAGCCGGGCGAGGTGACGCAAGCCCCACACCACGAAGCACAGTGATACCTCGAGACGTCTCAGCATGGCGACCCGATACCTACAACCATGCGCTCCGCCGCCACTCGCAGCACGACCTCCTCGCCATCGGCAACCGCCGGGGCGAGGCAACCTCCCGCGCCGAGCCGCCACCTGGTTCGGTGTCAGGCTCGGCCGCAACGAGGACGACCCTTGCCGCAGTTCTCCTCGACCGCGAGGCAGAAGAGCGGAGCGCCGAGCTGTTTGCGAGGCGCGTCACCCAGCCGTGTCGCAGCATCGACCGCACGCTGGCGGGCGCGAGCAAACAGCGGCGAAGTGTGCCAGATCTCCACGATCGACTGCTCGTGGAGGTTCCCAGCAGGCTCCTGGAGGTGCAGGCACGCTTGCACGTTGCCGAAGGGGTCGATGTCGATGCTAGTCATGCCGAGGCTACAGGTGGCCGGCTTTTCCGCGCCGGCGTCGGCTGTGACTTCCTTCCTCAAGTGCACGCCTGCCGACGTTGCCCGGCGTTCCGCGACCAACGCCACGATGCGGTCCCAGACCTCCGGCTGTGGCTGGATTGAGAGCGGCTCGGTATCGCCGTTGTCCCGCGGTCCGACCGGCCCCTGGAACCGCACCGGCGCGCCGAGCGCGTCACCAAGCGCGACCATGGCCTCGATCTGATGGCCGTTCCAGGCGGTCGGTGTGATGACCATGCCGCAGCGCAGCCCCGCCGACCGCGCGTGACGGAGGTGCAGGAGCAGCCGGTCAAAGCTGCCGGGGACGCGGGTCTGGCGGTCGTGCACCTCGGCAGTCGCGCCATGTAGGGTGACCTCGACCATGTAGGGGTCCACCTCATGGAGAAGCCGCCCGACGTTGTGCGGATCCAGCGTGTGGCCGTTCGTGCGCACGTTGGTGACGAAGCCGAGCTCTTTGGTCATGCGGCCGATCTCGAAGAAGTGGGGGTGCACCATCGGCTCACCACCGCTGAGCATGAGGAACAGGGTCTGCATGCGCGCCAGGTCCTCGAGCAGCGTCCGGTACTGCGCGAGGGAGAGTGGCGTCCCCTGCTTGGTGCGATCGTTGTAGCAGTAGAAGCAGTCAAGGTTGCAGCGGTAGGTGAGCTCGAGCGTCACGCTGTGGAGCAGGCGCCGCTCGCGCACTGTGCGGATCACCGTTGTGCGGTACACCTCGTCTCACTCCCTCGCGGTGGCGGCGCCCGCGTTGATTTCCTCGAGCACTTCCTCCGCGCGGAGTTGGTCGAGGAACGCCTCCACGTCCCGGCGAGCCTGTCCGAGCTCCACCTGGAACTCGCCTGCCACGAGCTCCGCGAGTGCGGCCGCCGATGTGGCGCCCTGTGCGAGGGCCTTGACGATCACGAGGCCCACCCGGCTGACCACGATGACCTGCCCTCGCCTCAGGTGAACCAGCACGCCCTCTTCGGCGACTGTGCGGAAACGAACGCGGCCCGACAGACGAATCGTCACGTCATGCCATGTCTCAGCCATGCTCGCAGCACCTCAGGAGCGTTCCCATCACTTCCTCGAGAGAGTCGTCCCGCCCGACAGCGAGACGGACGACCGATACGCAAGACACAAGGTGGGTCAAGGCGTCCAGCAGCGCGGGAAGCTCCTCTGTGTCACAGTTGACGAATGGGCAGGCCGTCAGCAGCCCGGCCACGGCCATCGCCGGACGAACGTGAGATGCGCTCAACGGTTGCCCCTGCTCAAGTAGCACCACACCCCCGAGGGGAAAGCAGCCGTCATCCACACCCGACTGCAGTTCGCGCCTCAGCTCTCCAGTGAACGGGACCGAGCACGCTCGATACCCCCCCTCGCAAGGCAAGGCGAGGTTCATCTCATCACTCAGCACAGAGAACCCTGCTGCCAATGCCTTGCGGCCCAGAGTGGTCTTCCCAACGTTTGAACGGGCGGCGAAGAGATACGCACGGCCATGATGCAATATGCCCGCGCAATGGAGGAGGACGCCGCGCCAGTCCAGTGCCAGATAGGCCAAGAGGGTGCGCAGGAATGTCCCGAGCACGAAGGGGCTCGCCAGCTCGTCCTCGGCCGCGACCGCTAGGCTACAGAGCAAAGGTTGTCTTGGCCCTCTCTCGAAAAGGACCACTGAGTTGAATCCAGTGATCTCAACGAGTGAGCCGTCGCGCACAACCCTCGGCGCATACTCACCGTTGACGGCAAAACTCTCCAGGGGCATGCCGACAGGACGCCCTAGCCTGGCGGCGTTGCAGATTGCGGTCACCTGACGCGTGCGCTGCTTGTTGGTAGTGGCTAATCCCCCGAATTCGGCCGCGACCATCGCCTGCTGCCCAGCGCTGAGGTTCTCCACTTCGATCAACCAGCCAGCAAGCCGCAGCGACACTGAGCAGGCTCCCCAAGGGCTCAAGATGCGGCCCATACGCCGGTGCGGTCAGGCGGAGCCGGGTCCACTAAGACAAGGGGGGTCTGGGTAGTTCGTCCCCAAGCCTGCGGTCCCATCGCAACCGCCTGCCAGACGTTCCAAAGGCTCGCTGCTCAGCACCTGCGGCGGCGCATACGGCGGCATAAATGGCGGCGCCGCTGGCCCCGGCCCTGTCACCTGCTCGTCATCCATTATCCGACCTTCCTCTCACCGAGTGCCACGACACGAACCCCTCGCCCTCGCGCACTCATCGGAAACAGCTCTCCCCCAGTGAAAATGCCTCATCACCGGGCGTGCACGCCCGGATCGCCAGTCACCCCATACATCGGCGCAGTGAACGGGCTGATCTGCCCTGCGGTGTCGGCCGTCGCCCCGGTGAGCGCGGCGCCGACACCGATTTGCCCCCCGAGCAGGTGCTCGAAGAATGCGCCCACCAGGCGGTGCGCGTCCGCATTTGCCGAGTTCCCCGACGGTGCAAGCGAGGCGATCGCGCCCCCCAGGGGGTTCAACACCAACGCCGCTGCAAGGGACCTCGTTCCGGGGAGTGCATCGGCCCCAGCCGAACAGGTCGAGGCCACGAAGACCGTGTACGACCTATTGCTCAGCCCTGTGGCATCGCTGGCATTGAGAAAGTTCTCCCGGTTGGTGCCGAGCTGCCGCTGCGAGCCGTGCCCGCTGTACGTGACGACACTCGCGTCCCAGGTGTCGGACCGTGTCAGTGAAGGGCGCACTGGGCTGAGGGGGTGGAAGAGCCTGGTGACTGGGTCGAGACCCAGCCCCTCGAGCTGTGCGGCCAACCGGTTGGCGTCGGTGTGGAAGCTGCCGGCCGAATCGGGGTTGTCTGCGACGACAACGGCTGGCCGTTGACCGCCGCTTCCTGCCTGCTGCTCATGTGCCGCCAGCTTCTTGACGTATGCCAACCCCTCCGCGTCATTGGTGATCGGGAGCCTGCCGTAGGCGAAGGGCACAGCTGCGTCCACGACCCCGAGTAGCCGGGAGTCGGACTCCGCCAGCGCCCAGGGATTGGAGGTCATCAGGACGGGGAGAAAGTTATCCCCGTACCCCATGCGGTCCTTGCGGTCGAGCGATCCCTTGCCCAGCAGGGTCACCACGGACGGGGCCAACGCCCATCGGGCCTGCGCATGGCCGATGAAGCGGCCGATGGCGTACGGGTCCACCCGGCCGAAGCTGAACGACTTGTAGATGTCGTCGAGCCAGACGACCTTAACGAGCCCGTAGTCGGCCGCGCGGAGCGCCGCGAGCGCCTGCGCAGTGTCGGGGAACTCCCGCGCCGCGATGATCAGGTAGTCGGCCCGATTGCTGGATGCCGTCAGGTCCGCCTGCTCGCGGGCGTCGAGGACCGGCGCCAGGAAGGCCGACGCCTCGGCGACCAGGTAGTCGCGCCCCGCCAGTGCCTCGAAGGCGACGGTCCAACCCGAGCCAGTTGCTGATACCTTGATGTCTCTGCGCACGACGCCGGCGCGTACCGGCGACTCGACCACGATGATGTCGCGGCTCGCGAAGCCGGTCACGGCCTGTGCCCCCTTGGGAACGTTGCGCAGCCAGAGCCGGCCGCTCTCTGCCACCGGCTTTCGCAGGTACTCGATCTCGATCGACTCCAGCACCTGCCCCGGCTGGGGCCGGGATGTGTCGTAGGCGCTGAACAGGCTCAAGGTGTTCTCGCCATCGGGGTGGAGCAACCCCTGATCGAACTCCGCCACGAGCTCCGCCGGTGTGAGGCCGTCCCACTCCAGCGTCTTGCCCACGCGATGACCGTTCAGCTCCGCGTAGACCTGGTGCTCGTCGCCGGGGTAGAGATCGGTGAAGCCATGCAGCCGTACCCGCACCCGGGCTGTGCCGGATCCCGCCGGGTCGGGGACCGCTAATGGGACCTGGATCTGTGGCCTGAACGACCCGTACAGGTAATCCCAGAACCAATAACGGGCATCCGGGTTCGACGGGTCCAGCCACAGCAGGTACATCATGTCCGTCTCGTCCTCGAAGTGCAGCACCTCGCGAAACGGCGTCTCCTGCCCGACGATGATCGGCGGCTTGTCGCCGCGCCGCTCGCTCATGCGGTACGGGTCAGGTGTCTGCGTCTGGCGGAGCTGGTACGCATTCCCCTCGGCGTGGAAGGTCCGGTAGGTCTCGCCGGCGAAGAGCAACCGGTCACCGGCTGCGTCGTAGTACCACGACACGCCCGCTCCCGCATTCTGGAAGCTCAGGCGCCCGCTCTTCGCCGCACCACGCAGCTCGCCCACGCCAATCCCGGTCTCGGCAGCGAGCGCTTCCACGCCGACGCTGTACAGGCCCGGTGCGTCGGTTGCAAACCACAGCGACAACTGCTCCCACGGCCTCTTGTCGCGGCCGGGCTTTGCATGCTCCTGCGTCGCGGGCGAGCGGCGCTCGACCGCTGGCAGCTCGAGCCGCGCCGGCACCCGCCGCCGCGCCATGAATCCTCCGGCAAGGGGCTGCCAGGCCTCCCAGACTGCCTCGTGGGGGTTTCCCTGCCCCTGGGGTGCCGAGCCGGCCAGGCCCTGCGGGGCGGCGAGCACGAGCCCACACGTGGCCGCGAGCGTCAGGCGAAGCACGGTCTTCATCGCGTTTCCTGTGGTGTACATGTCCGCTCCTCCCCTGCTACTGCCCTGTGCTGCCGGTCTGCAGGTCGAAGGGGCCGTACTCCCGGGTCGTGCCCCTTGCCTCGATCTCGATCAGACGGTACTGGTAGCCGTCTCCCGGACGCGCCCCCGGGTCTGCCAGCCAGTACTCCGCCCCCATTGGCGAGGCGATGAGGCCCGGCAGCATCTCTCCGTTGATCCGCACCCAGCCGCCGCCGGCCATCCGTTCGGCGAAGAACCCGACCGTGCCGCGCTCCTCCAGGGTCTCCCACCGCAGCACCACCACGTGGCCGTCGCGATCGGGGTCGAGGTACGCGGTCAGCGCTGCCAGCAGCTCCTCGCGGGTCGCCCGCTCCAGAGAGCCGGCGGCAGCCGGATCCCAGGCGCGGAGGAGGCCCAGCAGGCCGTCCCTGTCCAGGCCTGCCGCGCCCACACCGTCCATGAACTCTGCGACCTTCAGCGCGACGAGCTCAACCTGCCCCATCGCCACCGCGGTGGGCTTCTCACCCTTGTAGGTCGCCGAAGAGGACGCGCTGTAGGGAGTCTCGTCGTAGGTTCCCGTGGCCGAAGCGGTGTTGGGGTACGTCCCCTCCAGTGCCGTGACCGGCCCGACGATGCAGGTCTTGATGTGGTCGTTGTTCAGCGCAGAAGCGACCGGCAGGTTGGTCGATGGAGCGCAGATCACGGTACCGCCCGGAGGCGGAGGGTCGTAGATCGTCACATTGCTCAGTGCGACCTCGCCGATGTTCTCAACCGTGATCTTGTAGTAGATCTGCGTCCCAGGGGCTACCACCAGGTACTTGAACCACCTGTCCTCGGCGTCGCTGGTCAGGCCCACCTCCTTGAGGAGGTCGATCTTCGGGATCGGCTGGTCCACCAGCAGCGTCGCCTTGGCCTCGTTGCCGTAGTAAGTCGTGCCGTTGAAGACGTGGCTGACCTGGCTCGTCTTGTTGGGGAACAGCACCTCCCCCCCGGAGACGTCGACACCGGGCACCTGGACGAGGGTGCTGACCTCGCAGACCGCGCCCGCCGCGATGGCGCCTCCGCTGAACGACAGGGTGTAGGAGGCGGGGTTCCAGGTGAAGCTGTACGCCCCGCCGCAGTTGCCGTTGCTGACGGGGGAGAACGGCGTCACGGCGACCATCTGCACGCCACTTACCGCCGGTAGGACGTCGGTGAAGGCCACCGAAGCGATCGCCAGCGTCGGGTCGTTGTTGGTGATCCGGAACGTGAGCCGGCTCGAGCCCGCCGGGTCGAGCAGGGGATTGGGGTCGAAGAGCTTGAAGATCGAGGGTGTCTGCGGCGGCGGCAGCACCGTGAGCGTGTCGGTGGCGCTGTTGCCCGGCAGGGTCTCGCGGGCGTCGACGGGGTCGCTGATGTTGACGCTGTCGCCGATCGTGGTCGAGGTCACGGTGACCGAGAGCGTGCAGGACGCACTCGCCGCCAGCCGGCCACCGCTGAACAGCACCACGGTGTTTCCGCCGCTCGTGCCCCACGACGAACCCGCACTGCAGTTGTTCACGAAACCGCCGGTGGCGGTCATGCCGGCCGGCAGCGCGTCGCGGAACGTGACCTCGTTGAGCGCCGTGGTGGTGTTGGGGTTGCTGACCGTGAACGTCAGCGTCGAGGTCCCTCCGACGCGAATCGGGTCGGGGCTGAAGACCTTGGAGATGGTCGGCGGGTTGGGTGGGGTGGGGTTCGTCG
>JALOLB010000101.1 GCA_025456225.1 Thermoanaerobaculaceae bacterium | reverse complement strand
ACCGCCGGCCCCTGGAGCGCATCGCCGCCGAGGGCAACGAGCTGCTCTACCACTTCACCCAGGGGAAGAAGTACGCCACCGTGGTGCTCGCCGAGTGGAATCCCCGCGCGCGGACCCTGACCTACGTCGTGGCAGGCCACCCGCCGATCCTGGTACTGCGGGGCGACACCGTGCTCCGGCTGGCAAGCACTGGCGCGCCCCTCGGCCTGCTCCCGGGCCTTCCGATGGCCTCCGAACGCCTGGAGCTCTTGCCCGGGGACCTCCTCCTGTTCTACACCGACGGCGTCATCGAGGCCGGGGTCGAGGCCGACCTCGAGGAGTACGGCGTCGACCGCCTGGCCGACCTCATGGCCGGGGTTGAGAGCCCTCAGGCGCTCCTCGACCGCGTCTCGACGGCCCTCTCCGGCTACCTGGGCGAGCACCTCCCCCACGACGACGTGACGATGCTCGCGGCACGGTGTCTGCCCGCCCGGCCTACCCGGGGTCCGAGGTCCGGGGTCCGGGGTCCGGTCCACCCCCGCCCTCGATGACGGCGCGGAGGCGGGCGAGGAGGCGCGTAACACCTTCGCGGAAAACGGCGAGCTCGGGGAGGAGGCTGAGGACCAGGTAGCCGTCGCGCGGGAAGTCGAAGAAGAAGCCGGGCTGGACTGCCACGCCTTCTTCGAGCAGCGCGACCACCAGGTCCTCCTCGTCCACCACCGCCGGGAAGCGCAGCACGGCGCTCCAGCCACCGCCCGGCGGCAGCACCTCGACCTCGGGGAAGGGACCGACCAGCTCTCCAAGCACAGCGAGATTCTCGCGGCAACGCTCGAGGATGGCTCGGCGCACGAGCGCCCCCTGGTCGAGCAGCGCCGGCAGGGCGAGCTGCACGGGAGTCGCGACGGACAGAAAGGTGTCCGCAATGTGCTCCAGCCGCTCAAGCGCCTCGACGACCAGCGCATCGGGACCGCTGACGGCGATCCACCCCAGCTTGAGCTGCGGCAGCCCGATGCTCTTGGACAGCCCGCCCAGGACGAAGGTGAGACAGGTCCGGCTCCCCGCCAGGGAGCGCCCGGCGCCGGCCAGGGGGAAGTCCAGGAACACCTCGTCGACGATGAGGCCCCATCCGCGGGCGGCGCACAGCTCCTGCAGCACCCCGGCGTCGTCCGGGTGGAGGTAGGAGCCGGTGGGGTTGTTGGGGTGCACCGCGATGACGGCCCGCACGGTGCTCGCGGCCGCCGTCAGCTCGTGGAGGTCCAGCCTCCAGCCGTGCTCGCCGTCCAGGTGATAGGGCAGAGCCTGGACGCCTTCCACCCGGGCCAGGTGCTCGAACAGCGGGTACGACGGTGACGGCGTCAGGACCGCCTCGCCAGGCTCGCACAGCAGCTTGAAGAGGAACGAGTACGCCTCGGAGGTGGAGGCCACAAGGAGGACCCGATCCGGGGTCACGTCTCCGCCGAGGCGGGCGATCTCGCCGCACACGGCCTCGCGGGCACCAGGCAACCCCCGGGGGTCGGGACTGTAGACGCGCCCGGCCGGCGCCGCGAGCGGGCGCAGCAGCTCCAGTGGGTAGGGCAGCCCGCACCGGGTCGGGTTGGACACCGTGAGGTCGAATTCCGGCCGGCGCTCGGCCCGGGCTGCGGCAATCCGGTTGGGTCGCAGGTCGGCCGGCGTGCGCGAGGAGAACCTCATGACGGCGCATTCTCCCACGCACGTCGAGCCCGGCACGCAGCGCGGGCGGCCCGAGGACCGCCCGCCAGCACTCCGGAGATCGACTCCCGCTACCGCGTGTCGCCGCCGCGGCGCCGCAGCGCCTTGAAGGCGTCGAGGTACGCCTCGAACCTGACCCGTTGCTCCGGGGTGAGGACGCTGAGGGTGGCATCGTGCAGCCGCTGGCGCTCCGCTCTGACCATCTCACGCCCCTGCTTCATCTTGACCATCAGGCTTCCGATCGTCGAGGGGTCCGGCGTGGGCGCCTCGAGAGCCGCATGCAGGGCCGCGCGGTCGGCCTGCCGCTGCCCGCGCAGGGCCTGGAGCCCGGGCCGGGCCTCGAGAACCAGCTCCCGCAGCCTGTCCTTCTGGGCCTGGGTGAGGTCGAGCTTCTCGAGAGCCGCCCGCACCGCACCTCCAGGTCGTTGTCCCTCACGGTGAGGTCCCCGCCCCGCCAGCGCGGCGGTTGCCGCCAGCACCACGCTCAGCCCCACTGCCACGCCGATACGCACCTGCTTGGTCGTCACGATCCACCCCCTTTTCGGCCCGGCGCCCCCACTGGCGCCCAACCGTCACGACGAGCCGCATCCCCTGATGGTTGACACCTCCGCCCACCATGTGGGGCTGACTCTCCTGCTTGCCCCGGAATGTCCCTCAGCGTGGCAGACAAGCGTGTCTGCCCCGCAGGGGCTGACTCTCAACTCGTGACTCGCGACTTTCGACCGGGAGGGCGGGGGCTGCGGTACCCTACCTGGAAGCGGGGGGACGCATGCGGTCCGATCTCGACCTCGAAACCCACCCGCCGCAGGAGCGGCGCATCTTCTGCAACCGCACGCTCAACCTGCGGGGGGTCAAGGCCATCGGCTACGACATGGACTACACGGTGGTGCACTACCGCGTCGAGCCGTGGGAGCGGCGGACGTACGATCACGTGAAGGCGAAGCTCGCCGACCTCGGGTGGCCCGTCGGGGACCTGGAGTTTGACCCCGACCTCGTCATCCGCGGCCTGATCATCGACACGCAGCGTGGCAACCTCCTCAAGGCCAACCGGTTTGGCTACGTGACCAGGGCCTCCCACGGGACCGCGATGCTGGAGTTCGAGACCCTCCGCCAGGTCTACGGCCGCACCCTGATCGACCTCTCCGACAACCGCCATGTCTTCCTCAACACGCTCTTTTCCCTCTCCGAGGCGTGCATGTACGCCCAGCTCGTGGACCTCCTGGACGCGGGCCGGCTGGCCGCGGCCCTGGGCTACGCCGACCTGTACCGGCAGGTCCGCCGCTGCATCGACGAGGCCCACATGGAAGGGGAGATGAAGGCGGAGATCGCCTCCGACCCCGAGCGCTATGTGGAGCGCGACAGCGAGACGGTGCTGGCCCTGTGGGACCAGCGCGAGTCGGGCAAGAAGCTGGTGCTCATCACCAACTCCGACTGGGCCTACACCAACCGCATCATGACCTTCGCCTTCGACCCCTTCCTGCCGTCGGGCACCCCGTGGCGCAGCCTCTTCGAGCTGGTCGTCGTCTCTGCGCGCAAGCCCGACTTCTTCTCCCAGCGCATGCCCCTGTTCGAGGTCGTGACCGAGGACGGGCTGCTGCGCCCGATCACCAGCCTCCGCCACCCCGGAGTCTACGTGGGCGGCGACGCCGGCGACGTCGAGGGGTACCTGGGCATCTCGGGCGAGGAGATCCTCTACGTCGGCGACCACATCTTCGTCGACGTCCACATCACCAAGAGCGTCATGCGCTGGCGCACGGCCCTCATCCTGCGGGAGCTCGAGGACGAGCTGCGCGCCCTGGAGGCCTTCCGCGACGAGCAGTCGAGCCTCGCCCGGATGATGGAGGAGAAGGTGGGGCTCGAGTTCCGGTACTCCCAGGCCCGCCTGGGCCTGCAACGCCTGCAGGGCGGGTACGGACCGCAGCCCGAGGCCCGTCCCGGGGAGCTCAAGGAGGCCATGACCGAGCTGCGCGCGCGGCTGGTCGCCCTCGACGAGCGCATCATGCCCCTCGCCAGGCGGTCGGGGGAGATCCTCAACGAGCGCTGGGGTCCGCTCATGCGAGCCGGCAACGACAAGAGCCACCTCGCCAGGCAGGTGGAGCGGTACGCCGACATCTACACCTCACGCGTCTCCAACTTCCTGTTCGAGACACCGTTCGTCTATCTCAGGGCGCCCCGGGGCAGCCTGCCCCACGACGACGCCCACGTGCTGGCGTAGGGAGAGAGCATGGACGTACAGGCATTCGTCCGACCACTCGAGCAGATCGAGGCCGGGATGCAGACGCTCTACGAGACCCTGGCGACCCAGTTCGCCACGACCGACCCCCCGGCGTCGTCGGTGTTCTGCCGGCTCGCCTTCGAGGAGCGGTCCCACATGGCGAAGCTCCAGTATCTGCGCCGCCTTGGACGCCAGCTCGGCAGCGACCTGGCAGCCGTGGAGCTCGACCGGGCTGCTCTTGACGCGGAGCTTGCGCGGATCGAGAAGGCCGTCCTCGGTGCGCCGTCCCTGAGCCTTCACGAGGCGATCGCCACCTCGCTGGAGGTCGAGTACGGGGCCGGCGAGCTGCACGGCCGCCTGGCCATCGCCCAGTCCAACCCCGAGCTGGCGGCGGTGCTCGTGGGCCTCAAGGGCGAGGACGAGCGGCACGCCAAACGCCTGGTGGCGCTGGCCCAGGACCGGGGTGGGCTACCATAGAGGCACGATCGACCGTGGGTCACCAGGAGGCTGTCGATGCCGCGTCTGGACTTCTACACCGACTTCAAGCTCTTCGTGAAGCTCAACCTGCACGAGCAGGACGTGATCCTGGGTCGCGCCCCCGACTGCCCCGTGCAGCTTCCTGACACGCGCATCTCGCGGCACCACGCCATCATCCGGCATCGCAAGGATGGCTACTGGCTCGAGGACCAGAGCACCCACGGTACCCGGCTCAACGCCTCCATGATCACCGCCCCGACCCTGCTCCGACCCGGCGACCGCATCTACGTCGGGCCCTACATCATCATCTTCCAGCCCGACACCGCACCCACGGAGGACCTGGCCGCGGAGGTCACGGCCCAGTAGCGTCCCCCCGGACGCCCTGACAACCCAATCGCAGGCACCGCACGCTTGCTATCCTGGCCGTGACTCGTGACGGAGGTGGGTATGGCATGCGTGAGGCTCTCTCTGCTGGCTGGGTGGCTGGTTCTTGCCGCGTCGGGGGCGGTCGGCGCCCAGGGGCTCCAGGTACTGTCCGGGACCCCGTCGGGACCCCTTGAGGGTGACGAGCAGCAGCGCATCCAGATCGTCTTCTCTGCCCCCGTCGTGCCGCTGGGTGAGGTGCAGCCTCTCGCCGCACCCCCGGGCTGGCTGACCGTCGAGCCGCCGGTACTGGCACGCTGGCGCTGGGCTGGCACCGCCGAGCTGGTGGGCGAGTGGCTGGCGCCGCTCCCCCGCGCCACCACCTACCGGCTCAGCATCGGTCGCGAGCTGCGTGGCGTGCAGGGGAGCAGTCTCTCGACGCCGTACGCGTGGAGCTTCACGACACCCCTGCCGTCCTGCTCGATCGAACGGGATGACGACGAGGAGGGCGACGGTGACGCCCAGGCCTTTGCCGTCGCCCTGCGCTGCAACCAGCCCGTGGACCCGGCATCCCTGGCGAAGGCTCTCGACGTGCGCCTGGAGCCGCGGCCGCTACCCGACGCCTCGGCTCTCGTCTCGGCCGCCACCGTCGAGGGCTGGCAGCGCGACCACCCGGACTGGCACGTCGCCTGGGCACGGTTCCTCGAAGCGGCCCGGGGCGCCGCCCCCGGGCGGCCCGATTTTCTTCTCCACCCGGACGTGAAGAAGCCCCACGAGGTCTTCCGCATCCAGCCGTTCGGCTGCTGGCCGCTGGCCGCCACCCTCGCGGTGAAGGTGGGTGCCGGGCTGCGCTCGCTCGAGGGCATCGAGCCGTCCACGACGGCCACGCAGGAGACGTTCCGGACTCCGTGGCCGTTCGTGCCGCGGCGCATCACGGGCCGGAAGCTCGCCGACAGCGACATCCTGGACCCGCAGAGCCTGGAGCTGGAGCTCTCGACGCCCGTGACCTGGCGGGACCTGGCGCCACACCTGCGCTTCCGGGTCAAGGGCCAGGAGAAGTGGGGATCCCTCCCCTCCCAGGGCGACGCATGGTGGTGGGAGTACACGAGCACCGACCTGCGCCTGGGAGTTCTGGGACTGGGCGGCGGCAGCGAGGTGGAGGTTTGCGTAGGTCCCGAGGCCCGCGACACGGGGGGCCGGGAGCTGGGGTTCGAGTGGTGCGGCAGCGCCCGCACCGGCCACCGCCCCCCGTTCCTGTACCTGGTGGAGGGTGACGGGGTCGTGGAGCTCGGAGGGCCGCACCTGATCCCCCTCAAGACCGTCAACGTCCGGAGCTACTGGTTGCGCCAGCGCCGGGTCGGCGAGGAGGAGCTGGTGGAAGCGCTCCAGCGCGGCCGGAAGACGAGTGAGCAGGCTGCCGGCTGGGACCGACTGGTCACCCTCCCCCTGCGACCGGACGGCGGCGGCCTGACCCCCATCGACCTGGATCCCGCCCTGGGCGGCAGGCCGGGCATCGTGCGGAGCGAGCTGAAGGTCGACCAGGTCGAGGAGGGCAGCGAGTACGATCAGAGCGAGGCACGCTGGCTGCGCGAGCCGCGCTCCTGCCTCACCCAGGTCACCTCCCTCGGCCTCACGGTCAAGTCGTCCCGCCACGAGGGGCTGCTGGTCTGGGTCACGCGCCTGGCCGATGCCACCCCGGTGGCCGGGGCCGAGGTCGTCGTGCGCAGCCGGTCCAACCAGGTGCTGTGGCGCGGGCCGACCGACGAGCGCGGCCTGGCCCGCACCGCCACCGACATTCCCGGCGAGGGCACGTTCCTCGTCACGGCCCGCTCCGGCGACGACCTCGCCTACGCCCGCACCCAGTGGTACGAGGGTCACCGAGGCTGGGACTTCAACCTGCCCGTGGACTACGCCGATCGGCCCCCGGTGGCCGGCCTCGTGTGGCCGGACCGGGGGGTCGTGCGTCCGGGGGAGACGCTGCACCTCAAGGCGGTGGTGCGCCGCCAGGAGGAGCGCACCCTCGCCATCCCATCCCAGGGCACCCTGTCGATGGTGGTCTTCGACCCCGACAGCAACCCGGTCCACGCGACGGACCTGACGGTCGACCGCTTCGGAGCCGTGGAGTGGGAGGTCGAGATCCCCGAGAGTGCCTCCCTGGGCACCTGGGAGGTCATGGTCGGGCCGCACTTCGACCGCGACAACCGGGCGTGGGACGGTGACGAGTCCTGGACCCTCAGCGGCAGCTTCCGCGTCGCCGAGTTCCGGCGTCCCAAGTTCCGGGTGCGCACCGAGGCTGCCGCCGCGCGGCTGGTGGCCGGTGATCCTCTGAAGGCGACCGTGCAGGGCACCCTGCTGGCGGGCGGCGGGATGGCCGGAGCCGGCGTGCGCTGGACCATCCGCGCCGAGCGCGGCAGCTTCCGGCCCGAGGGGCGCAGATGGACCGAGTTCGAGTGGATGCCGGCCGCGTTCGTCGACTTCTTCGAGCACGAGGAGGTCGTGACGGTGGCCGAAGGCCAGGGCGAGCTCGACCGGAGCGGCGCCTTCCCGGTGGCGATGCCACGGGTCGAGGCCCGGGACGGCTGGCCGACCAGCCTCCAGGTGGAGGGGGAGGTCACCGACCTGGACCGCCAGACCTCGGCCTCCAGCACCTCCCTGCTGGTGCTGCCCGGCCAGTTCCTGCTCGGCGTCAAGCGCCCTGGGTATTTCGTCCAGGCCTCGAAGGGGGTGGACAGCACGATCATCGCCCTCACCCCCGAGGCCGTGCCGCAGCCCGGTGTTGCAGTGACCGTGCAGCTTGTGAGCCGGCACTGGGAGTCGGTGCGGCGGCGGGAGGTGTCGGGACGCTACATCTACGAGTCCCGGGCGATCACCACGCCGGTGGCGGAGCAGACCGTGACCACCTCGGCCGAGCCCGTGAAGGTGCACTTCGACCTTGCCGGGGGCGGCGAGTACGCCCTCGTCGCCCAGGCTGTCGACACCCGCGGCAACACCGTGAAGGCCGCCACCGACTTCTACGTCTTCGGCAGCGGCTACACACCCTGGCGCATGGACCAGGAGAACCGCATCGACCTCGTGCCCGAGCGGCCGAGCTACACGCCCGGCGAGACCGCCCGGGTGCTGGTGAAGTCGCCCTGGGAGCGCACCACGGCGCTCATCACCGTGGAGCGCGCCGGCGTGCTGGAATCGCGGGTGCAGGAGCTGTCCGGCACCATGCCGGTGCTCGACATCCCGATCACCGCCGAGCACATCCCCAATGTCTTCGTGTCCGTCGTGCTGCTGCGGGGCCGGGTCGAGGTGCCGCCGGATCCCGAGCTCGTGGATCCCGGGCGGCCCGCCTACCGCATCGGCTATTGCGCCTTCTCGGTCCCCCCGGCCGGCCGCAGGCTGAAGGTGGCGGTGAAGGCCGAGAAGCCCGAGTACCGGCCGGGCCAGCCGGCCACCGCGGTGGTGACGGTGGGAGGGGAGGACGGCAGGCCTCGTCAGGCCGGCGTCACCCTGTGGGCGGTGGATGCCGGGGTGCTGGACCTCACCAGCTATCGCACGCCCGACCTCTTCCGGGCGCTGTACGGCGAGCGCGGGCTCGGCGTCGCCACGGCGGAGTCGCGCTCCCGACTGGTCGGGCGGCGCTCCTATGGCACCAAGGGCGACAAGGCCGGCGGCGGCGGCGGGCGCGAGGCGGCCATGCAGGTGCGCCAGGACTTCCGGGCTCTGGCCGTGTGGCGCGGCGACGTTGTGACCGACGCCCAGGGACGGGCGACCGTGACGTTCACCCTCCCCGACTCCCTCACCACCTACCGGCTCATGGCGGTGGCCACGGCCGGCCGGGAGGAGTTCGGGACCGGCGAGAGCGAGGTCGTGGTGACCAAGCCGCTGGGGCTGGAGCCGGCGCTGCCGCGCTTCCTGCGGCCCGAGGACCGGGCGCGGGCCGGGGTGCTGGTCCGCAACCGCACCACCCAGGCCCGTGAGGTCGAGGTCACCCTGCAGCTCGACGAGAACGGTCCCGTCCGCCTTCGCGGCACGGCGACCCGCGTCGTCACGGTTCCCCCCGGCGGCGGCGCCGAGGTCGGCTTCGGGCTGGTCGGGGCGGCGCCGGGCACGGCCCGCCTGCGCTTCCTGCTGGTCTCCCCGAAGCCGACGCCCGAGACCGACGCGTTCGAGGTCACCCTGCCGGTGGTCGCCCTCGCCCCCGCCGAGACGGTGGGGACATTCTTCGCGGTCACCGACCGGGCCGAGGAACGGGTGGCGGTGCCGGCGGATGTCTTCACCAACGTCGGCGGCCTGGAGGTTCGGGTCGCGGCCTCGCCCCTGGTCGAGGCGGCAGGCGGGGTAGGCTTCCTGGCCGACTACCCCCACGCCTGTGCCGAGCAGGTGTCGTCCCAGGTGCTGGGCTTCACCGCCGCGGCGCGCCTGGGGGGCAACCTGGCCCCGAGGGAGGTCAAGGGCACGCCCCGTGAGGTCTGGCTGGGCCGGGCCGTGGGGCGGCTCCTGGCCTGCCAGCGTAGCGATGGCGGCTTTGCGTTCTGGCCCGATGGCTGGGCCTCGAGCCCCGAGCTCTCGGCGCACGTGGCGTGGGCACTCGTCGAGGCCGGCAAGGCCGGGGCGACGGTGGACGACTCCGCCCTGGATCGTGCGGCCGAGTACCTTTCGGGGCTGCTGCGCCGGGAGAGCTGGCCTGGCGGCGAGAGCCACGGCTGGGTCGCCCGCCTGCTCGCCTCCCACGCCCTGGCGACGCTCGGCAAGCCGGAGCCCGCCTACCTGCAGGGTCTTTTCGAGAAGCGTCAGCAGGCCCCGGTGTGGGGCCGCGCCCTGCTGGCCACCCTGCTGGCCGGCTCGAGCCCGTCCGATCCCCGCCTGCCCACCCTCCTCACCGAGCTGCGCAACCGCCTGTCCGTGGAGGCACGGGTGGCGCGCCTCGACGAGCCCGAGCCCGACTGGGGGTTCCTCGTCTGGGCGTCCGAGCCGCGCGGCTCGGCGGCGGCGCTGCTCGCCCTGTCCGCCCGGTCGGCCACGGATCCCGTCGCCGACCGCCTGGTTCGCGGCCTCGTCGACCACCTCGGTCGCGACCGGTCGCACTCGACCCACGACGTCGCCTGGATGCTCCAGGCCCTCGCCGCCTGGCAGGATCGGCGGGGTGGCCCCGGCGGCACGCGCCAGGTCTCCGCCGAGATCGGTGGTGAGCGGTTGCTCCGGGGGTCCATCGATCCATCGAGCCCGGCGGCCGTGGCGACCGTGCCCATGGCTGACCTCAAGACCCGGGGCCAGCAAGCCGGCGGACAGCCCTTGCCCCTGGTCGTCACGACCGAGGGCGGGGAGGTCCACGCCGGCGCAATCCTGCGCTACACCCCCAGGGGAACCCGTCCTCCTCTCGCCCAGGGGCTGGAGATCACACGACGCCTCGTCGACTCCCAGGGCCGCGCCACCGCCGGGGTGCCGGCAGGGGATGAGGTGACGTTGGTGGTCTCGGTGACCTGCCCCGCGACCCGGCGCTTCGTGGCGGTGGAGGTGCCCCTCCCGGCCGGCCTCGAGGCTCTCGACCCGGAGCTCGCCACCACGGCGCGCCAGGTCGACCGCTCTGGCGACGATGACGAGAGCTCAGAGGAGGGCGAGGACGTCCTCTGGTGGCGGCCCGGGTTCGACCACGTGGAGCTGCGGGACGACCGGGTGCTGCTCTACGCCACCCAGCTTCCGCCGGGCGCCACCACGACCAGGGTGCGGTGCCGCGCCACCACACCGGGGACCTTCACCCTCGGCCCGGCCCGCGTCGAGGAGATGTACGCCCCGGAGGTGTTCGGCACCGTGGGCGGCGGCACCTTCGAGGTGACCCAGCCCGGGCGGTGAGAGGTGCCAGCGCGCTCGCATTCCCACGGTCGAGGCGGAGCCGGGTTCGCCATTCGCGTTTCGTTGCGCCCTCGGTCAACACCTGGACCAACAAGGCGTCGAGCTCCTCGGAGCACAGACGCCGGGCGAATGGCAACGCTGGCACCGGGCCGGCTGGTCGCCGGCCCCCTGCTGCGACGTCTGGCGTTGGGTTTGGGACCGGTTGCTCTCGTCACGGCGCTGGGGGTGGTGTCTCTTGTCGTACTCGGACCCCGGATCCCGGGCCCCGGATCCCTGCTGACAGGCGGCCGCAGGCCGGCTGTCAGCATCCTCGACCGCCACGGTGGTCTCCTCCGCCTGGTCCCCGACGCCGACGGCACCCGGGCGCTCCCGGTCGACCCCGACTCGGTGAGCCCGCACCTCGTGCACGCGGTCCTGGCCGCCGAGGACCGTCGCTTCTTCCGGCACCCCGGCGTCGACCCCCTGGCCCTGGCCCGGGCCGCCTGGCAGGACGCGCGGGCCCGGCGCGTCGTCTCGGGCGGCTCCACCCTCACCATGCAGCTCGCCCGGCTCCTCGACCCGCGCCCCCGCACGGTCGGCGCCAAGCTCGCCCAGGTCGTCCTGGCGCTGCGGCTCGAGCTCGAGCTGTCCAAGCGCGAGATCCTGGCCGCCTACCTCTCCCGCGCCCCCCTCGGCAACCGGGTGGTGGGGTTCGAGGCGGGGGCCCGCGTCTACCTGGGCAAGCCGGCCTCCCAGCTCTCGCCGGCCGAGGCGGCGCTGCTCGCCGCCATCCCCCGCGCACCCTCGCGCGCCAACCCCTGGCGCGGCGGCGAGGAGCTGCGCAGCCGCCGGGACGCCGTCCTCCGGCGCCAGGCCGGCCTCGGCTGGCTCGACGACACGACACTCGCCGCCGCGCTTGCCGAGCCGGCGGTGCTGGCGTCCGACCCCCTGCGCTTCGCCGCGCCACACTTCCTGGCGCGGGTCGAGGCGGAGGTGGGCCGGCTGGAGCCCGCCGCGACCCGCGTCGTCACCACCCTGGATCCCGAGCTGCAGGAGCGGGTGGAGCGCATTGTGGCGCGCCACCTGGCCGGGCTGGCCGCCGACGGCGTGTCCTCGATGGCCGTGGTGGTGGCCGACCTCGATCGCCGCGAGTGGTTGGCGTGGGAGGGCTCCGGGGGGTTCTGGAGCGCCCCCGACGGCCAGCTCGACGGGGCCCGCGCCCTGCGCCAGCCGGGCTCGGCCCTCAAGCCGTTCACCTACGCGGCGGCGTTCGACCGGGGCCTGGGGCCGGCCACGGTGCTGGCGGACATCCCCTCGAGCTTCACCTGGGCCACCGGCACCTGGACCCCCCGCAACTACGACCAGCGCTACCACGGTCCGCTCGCCGCCCGCGCCGCCCTCGCCTGCTCGGTGAACGTGCCCGCGGCGCGGGTCCTGCAGCAGGTCGGTCCCCAGGAGCTGCTCGATCTTTTGCACCGGGCCGGCGTGACGAGCCTCGGCGACAGCGCCGAGCGCTACGGCCTGGGTCTCACCCTGGGGGCGGGGGAGGTGCGCCTCGCCGAGCTGGCGACCGCGTTCGGGGCGCTGCTGCGGGGCGGCGAGCACGCGCCGGTCCAGGGGTGGCGAGTGGTGCTCGGGAGCGATGGGCATGTCGTGCGGCGTCCGGTCCGGGCGGCGCCCGCGAGGGTCTGCTCGGCCGAGGCGGCGGCCCAGGTGGTGGACGTCCTGGCCGACCCCGAGGCGCGCGCTCCCGCCTTCGGGCTGTGGAGCGTGCTCCGCCTGCCGTTTGCCGCGGCCGTCAAGACCGGCACGAGCGAGGGGTTCCGGGACAACTGGTGCGTGGGTGGGACGCGGGACGTGGTCGTCGGGGTGTGGGCGGGGAGCTTCGACCGCTCGCCCATGGGCAACGTCTCCGGCATCACCGGGGCCGGCGCCGCGTGGCGCGAGGTCATGCTGGCCTGGGCCGAGGTCGCCCGCCCTGGCGTCGACCTGACCACCCGCGACACGCTCGGCCCGCTCCCGCCCGGGCTCCAGCGCGTCGACGTGTGCGCCCTGTCGGGCCTCGCGCCTTCCGCCGCGTGCCCGCGCGTGATCCGCGAGCTGCTGCAGCCCGGACAGGCACCCGGGCACACCTGTGACTGGCACGAGCGCCTGGCGGACGGCCGGGTCGTCGTGCGCTGGCCCAGCCTGTACCGCGACTGGGCGGCCGGCGAGGGCCTGCTGATGCCGGAGACGACCCTCGCGGCGGCGTTGCCCGCTGCAGGGGATCACCTGACGGTGCTGGCCCCGACCGACGGCGACGCCTTCGTGCTCAGCGCCGACCTGCCCCGGCGCTTCCAGAGCCTGGAGCTGCGCTGCGCCGTGCCCGGCGCTCCCGCCGCGGTGACCTGGCTCGTGGACGGTGCCGAGCACGCCCGTGTCGGCCCGCCCTACGCCGCCCGCTGGGAGCTGACCCCCGGCGCCCACCGCTTCCAGGCCGTGGCCGACAGCTCTCGCTCCCGTCCCGTCGTCGTCAACGTGTACGGCCGGTAGGGTTGACTACAGTTCACAGTTCACAGTTCGCAGTTCGCAGTTCACGGTTCGCAGTTTACGGTTCGCGGTTCGTGGTTCAGGGAGCCACTGCAGACTTTCGTGGAGAGGAATGGGGCGTTCGGAGGCTGTTGATCAGGGCCTGAAGGAGCCGGACGATCTCTCCGAACTCCGCTTCCAATGCCACGACGTCCGGACCGGAAAC
>JALOLB010000100.1 GCA_025456225.1 Thermoanaerobaculaceae bacterium | reverse complement strand
CGCCCTTGAGGCAACGCCGGGGGCCGAGCGCCCATGGAGCGATGTTCTGTCCGGGCTTGAGCGCGTTCCGTCCTCCGGGCGCCGCATCCCCGAGCTCCCCGACCTGCCCTTTCGGGAGGTTATCGTCCCCCTGTACCGCCTCTTCCACGCAGTCCGCAATACTCCCCGGGGAGAAGACCGCCTGGGTCGTGGGTGTGTGGCACGACGCACAAGTGCCCAACTGTCCCGAGGAAAGCCACGGTACCTGACGACGCAGTCACGCGGGCGGCGCCTCTCGCCCTGGTGGTTCGCGGGCGCCTGTCTCCGCGGTGCCTGTCCCATCAACCGAAGCAGCGTCACCCGGTGCCGCCGCAAACTGTGGGTGCCGGGCGAGGCACGCATCACCACGGTCGGCCACTGAGCCCATGAGAATCGGCATCGTCCCATTCGCCCTCCTCACCGCGATCGCGCTGGCGAGCTTCCTGGCCGTCGCAGCGAGCTTCCTGGGCCGGCAGGCGCGCCGCGGGCAGCGGCTGAGTCGGGGCGGCCTCGCGCTGCTGGCCGTCTGCTCCGTTGCCCTGTGGGCGGCCTGGTGGTTCTTCTTCGCCCTCATGGCTGCGCTCGGGCACTCGCCGCATCCCTGCTCGGAGTACTGGCCTCACGGCGTCGCCGGGTTCATCCTCTTCGTGCTGGTGCCCGGTGTGGTGGTCGCCTGGCAGGGCAGGCTCTTCCGGCATCGTGGATCCCCACCGTCGGCGTGAGACCGTCGCCGGGCCAGGTGCGTCGGCGTCGTCGATGCCGAGGCATCGTCCGTTCGAACCCACCCAGGGCCACGACTGGAGACGCGCCCCAGCGACCGGAGCGCGTAGTTATGGGGGACGAACGAGTTACACTTCTCCCGTGATCCCTGCGTCTCCACAACCGCCTGTGCCACCCGCGCCGCTGGTGGAACCGCGTCCGTGGCGGCGTTCAACCAGGAAGCGCTGACTTCTTCGGAGGGTCAAATGCGCCCGTCGTTCTCGACCGAGGAGTTCCTGCAGCTCCTGTCCGACTACAACACGGCCACGTGGATCCCTCAGGTACTCCTCTGTCTCCTCGCGATCGGTGCAGTGGCTTCAGCATTCACGCGGAGGGGATCGGCCAGGGCGGTCTTCCTCGTCCTCGCCCTGCTCTGGATCTGGGTCGGTGTCGTCTTCCACCTGCTCTTCTTCTGGAAGATAGCAGAGAGGGCATGGCTCTTCTCGGGTCTGAGCCTCATCCAGGCGACCGTCTTCCTGCGGGAGGGGCTGGCTGCCGCGAGGCAGCCATTTCGAACCCCACGAGCGGTACCCATGGCGCTCGGAGCGTTGTTCATGGTGTATGCCCTGGCGCTCTATCCAGTCATCGGGGCGGTCATCGGTCACGTCTACCCCCGGTCGCAGGTGCTGGGCGCTCCGTGCCCGACAACACTCCTGACGCTGGGCATTCTGCTCTGGATGCCAGGACCGCCACGGTGGGGCGTGTTTGCCATTCCAGTCCTGTGGTCTCTGGGAGCCTCGGTGTTCGCCATCCGCGCTGGTGTGTACGAGGACGTCGGACTGCTCCTCGGAGGCCTGGGAACCGTGCTGGTCCTGTTGCTGAGCAGGAGGAGAGGTGCCGACGGGTCCACCGGCTAGCACCCTGCGCCGCGGACCTGCCGGGGCTCCCTGTCAGATGGGCTCGGCTCCGCTACACTCCTGCTGTGCACGAGCCAGCCCGTCGGGTTCAGCAGCCATGCGACCTTCTTGTCGCCGCGGACGCCCGACCACCCCTGGCTCTCGAAGGAGTGGCCTGGCCATGAAGACGGCGGGGCGGCTCCTCCTCGCGCTCGGGGGCATCGGGAGCGTCCTCATCGCGCTCCTCCACCTTGCGATCATCGTCATCGGTCCGGGCGGGTATCGCTATTTCGGCGCGGCTGAGCTCGCACCCATGGCCGAGCGCGGGTCGCCGGTGCCGGCGCTGCTGACGCTCTGCATCGCCGTGGTCTTCGCCGTGTGGGGTGCCTACGGCCTCTCGGGGGCCGGGGTGCTGCCGCGCCTCCCTCTGCTCCGGCCGGCCCTGCTGGCGATCGGCACCATCTACGGCCTGCGCGGCCTCGTCGCCATTCCGGAGCTCATCCAGACTGCGAGGGGACAACCGCTGATTCCCCGGTTCCTGGTGTTCTCACTCACCGCCCTGGTTCTCGGGCTGCTCCATCTGGGCGGTGCCGTGCTGTCGTGGGGGTCGCTCAGCCAGCCCGAGGGGACGCATGTCGCCTGAGGCACTGAAGCTGCCAGCCGCGCTCGCCCTGATGGGCGGCACACGGAGCGCCCCTCATGCGCTGCCTCCGCCACCCGTGAAGCCTCACGTGGTGGCCCGGCGTGACGCTGGTGCCAGGCCCTCGTGAACGCGATGCGAACCGTCCCGCGAGGACACAGCGACCCCGGATCGCGCTACGCTACCGTCGGCACGACTGGCGGTGAGGATGGCCGAGTGGCTCTGGTACGGCGTGGCCGCGGCGGTGCTCTATGGGCTGCACCAGGTCTTCACGAAGCTCGCGGCGCCGCACATCGGGAGCGGGCCGGGGGCCCTGATCGTCGAGGCCTCCGCCGCGGCGGTGGTGGGGCTGTTCCTGGGGTACAGCCGGTGGGTCGCGAGGCAGCCGCAGGACGTGTCGGCCACCGGGGTGTGGTACTCCCTGCTCACGGGGCTGTGTGTCGGGGTCGGCACGATCACGTTTTTCCTCCTGTTCCAGCGCGGCGGCCCGCTCTCCGCCGTGCCCGCGATCCTGGCCGGCGGCGCCGCGATCATGGCCGCGGTCGGGATGGTGTTCCTCGGCGAGGCCACCTCGTGGCCGCGCATCCTGGGCGTGCTGCTCGCCATCGTCTCGCTGGTCCTGCTCAACGCGGGGGCGCCCAAATGAGACCGATCGGCGTGCCGCGGGGCCGGTCGCGAGGCTTCTCTGCTCGGCGGTACGATGCCTCCGAGGCGGGCGCACGGGCGAGACGTGGCGACACGCGAGCCTTGAAGCGGACCGCGAGCGTCGCGACCGTGACGCCCGGGAGGTGACGTGATGGCCATTCGGGTCGTGCGGCTGGGAAGCCCGAGGATGCCCGGTGAGGGTCTGCGGCTGGGCACGGTGCGCCGACCGCCGCGCGGCGTGCCGAAGGCCGAGTGGGCGTCCCGCGACTTCTACGACGTGTGGGTTCCGGATCTCGCGCCCTCCGAGAGCCTGCTCAAGGAAGCCCTCCTCGCCACGGAGGAGCGGGCCTGGCGGCGCTTCGTGAGGCGGTACCGCGCCGAGATGAAGCGACCCGAGGCCGCGCGCCTCCTCACGCTCCTGGCCGCGCTCTCCCACCGGACCGACTTTTCGGTGGGGTGCTACTGCGCGGACGAGGCGCACTGCCACCGCTCGGTCCTGAGCGAGCTGCTGCTGGAGCACGGGGCGAGCGTTGCCTGACGCGTCGGCTACTCTGTTCCGAGGGTCTTCCCGACCCGTGGAGCTGCCCGTGAGCATCGAGAGGAACAAGCTGGTCGTACGCCGCCTCCTGGAAGAGATCGTCAACACCGGCAACGTCGAGCTCCTGCCCGAGCTCGTCGGGGCTGACTGCCGCGAGTCGAACGACCCGACCGGCCGGGCCGTTGGGCTCGAGAACATGCGCGCCCACGTGCTCGGGGTCCGCACCACCTTCCCGGACCTGCACATCACCGTCGAGCAGCAGATCGCCGAGGGGGAGTGGGTGGCGACGCGGATCACGGCCCGGGGCACCCACTCGGGCACGTGGATGGACATGCGCCCGACCGGCCTGCCGGTGGAGATCACGGGCGTGAACCTGGATCGCGTCGTCGACGGCCGGATCGTCGAGCACGGCGGGGCGGCCAACATGCTCGAGGCGCTGCTCGGCATCGGGGCGGTCCGCATCGTATCCACCGCGGAGGACGACGACGCCCGCGAGTAGGCGCCCCGGCGGAGCGCCGCTTGCGCTTCGGCCGGGACCGGGGAGCGAGCATGGCGAACCCTGACGTCTGTGACAGGTGGCGCCCCGACCAGGCGGGATCGCAATGACGGCGGAGGACCTCCGGCCATGAGCCCGATCACCCACCTGCTGGCGTCGTGGTCGATGGCGGAGGGTACGGGGCTCGACCGGCGCGACAGGGCCGCCGTGGCCTGGGTGGGGCTGGCGCCGGATCTCGACGGGCTCGGGGTGCTCCCGGATCTCGTGGCCCGCCTGCTGGGAATGGGCGACCCGGCGCTGTACGGACGTCTCCACCACGCGCTGCTGCACGGTTTGCTCGGTGCCCTCCTGCTGCCCGCCTGCGCCCTCGCCGTCGCGCACCGCCGGGTCCGCACCTTCCTCTTGGGCGTGGCGGTGGTGCACCTCCACCTGCTGTGCGACCTCGTCGGCTCGCGCGGACCGGACCGCGAGGACATCTGGCCGATTGCCTACCTGGCCCCGTTCTCGGACGCCTGGACGTTCGCGTGGTCCGGGCAGTGGCCGCTCAACGCCTGGCCGAACGTTCTCCTCACGCTCGCGCTGGTGGCCTTCGTGTTCGTGCGGGCGGCGACCGCCGGCCACTCCCCCGTCCAGCTCTTCTGCGAGAAGGCGCATACCGCCTTCGTCGCCACGGTCCAGGCGCGCTGGCGGCAGATGCGCCGCCGGACGTGACGGACGCGCGGCCCCAACGCCGGTGGGCCCGAAGGCTGAACACCGACACTGCCGCGGGCCCAATCGCCCACTCCTTGCCCGGAACGCCATCTCGAAGGTGGCCCGCGCACCCCGTGCGCGGGATCGGCGCCCGCCGGGCGCCGGCGCGGCCCTGCGGACCGCGATGCGCCGCATTGGGTGCGGCGCACACCTTTCGCTCGCAGCGGCTCACGCGGTTGAGCGAACGCGTCTGTCTTCTCGATACAGATGAGGCTCCTGCAAGACTCTCGGCGCTTCGCGGGGCGAGGGGACCAGAGCGATAGCCCTTGAGCAGTCGGGTTTTGCACGAGGCTCAGGTGGGTCAGAGGGCGGCGGCCAGGGCGCGGCCGGTGTGGGACGTCAGACACGCCGCGACCTCCCCGGGACGGCCGGCGGCCACCAGTCGGCCTCCCCCGTCGCCGCCCTCGGGACCCAGGTCGACGACCCAGTCGGCGGCGGCGACGAGCTGCAGGTCGTGCTCGACGACGACGAGGGAGTGGCCGGCGTCCACCAGCCGGTCGAGCAGCGCCAGGAGCCGCTCCACGTCGGCCGGGTGCAGGCCCCGGGTCGGCTCGTCGAGGAGGATGAGACGGCCACCAGCTCCAGGCGTCAGCAGCTCGAGGCCCAGCTCCAGGCGCTGCCGCTCGCCCCCGGACAACGTCGTCACCGGCTGGCCGAGGTGCAGGTAGCCGAGCCCCAGCTCCCCGAGCAACACGAGGGGCGCTGCCACGGCGGGGTCGTCGGCGAGGAGCTCGCGCACGGCAGCGAGCGATGCGTCCAGCAGCTCGACGATGGTGCGGCCGCGCAGCCGGCAGGCCAGGACCTCCGGCCGGAATCGCGCACCCTGGCACGTCTCGCAGCGGACCCAGACGTCGGCCAGGAAGTCCATGCTCACCCGCACCTGCCCGAGCCCCTCGCAGGCCTCGCACCGCCCGCCAGGGGCCGAGGTCGAGAAGTGCCCGGGCCTCAGGCCGGCCGTGCGGGCCTCCGGGGTCCGCGCCAGCCCGGCGCGGAGGTGGTCGAGCACGCCGCTGCGCGAGCCCGGCGAGCTGTGCGGCGACGGCGCGAGGCCGCCGAGGCCGGCCGCCAGGATCGCCGTGAAGGGCTCGGCCAGGTCGACTCCGTCGCACCCCACGGCCTGCACGTGCGGGAGGTGCGCGAGGGACGCCGCCAGGACGTCGAAGACGAGGGTCGACTTGCCGCTCCCGGAGACGCCCGTGACCGCCACCAGGCCGCCGGCCGGGATCTCCACGTCGAGTCCCTGCAGGTTGTTCGCCCGGGCGCCACGGATGCGGACGCCGGGACGCAATGGGCGACGGGACCTCCCGCAGGACCGCGCTGCTGCGAGGTAGGGCCCGGTCACCGAGGCCGGGTCGGCGGCCATCGCCGCGGGTGGGCCTGCGGCCACGATCCGCCCGCCCTCCGCGCCGGCGCCCGGTCCCAGCTCGACGACGTGGTCGGCGGCGGCGATGACGGCCGGGTCGTGCTCAACCACGACGACGGTGTTGCCGCGGTCGCGCAGGCTCCGGAGCAGCCCCACCAGCTCGGCGGTGTCGCGCGGGTGCAGACCCGTGGTGGGCTCGTCCAGGACCGCCAGCAGCCCGACCAGGCCGCACCCCGGCAGCGCCGCGAGGCGCACCCGCTGCGCCTCGCCTCCCGACAGGGTGCCCGCCCGGCGGTCCAGGCTCAGGTACCCGAGGCCAACCGCCTCGAGCTGGGCGAGGTACCGGGCGAGCTGCGCCCGCACGCCGGCGGAGACTGCCGCCTCCCGCGGCGCGACACCGCTCCGGTCCGGGCTGGCATCCACGCCGGCAAGCCAGGACCTGGCTGCCCGCGCCGCCAAGGCCGCCGCCTCGGCGATGGTCCGGCCCGCGAAGTGCACCGCCAGCAGCTCGGGCTGCAGGCACCCGCCCCCGCACGCCGGACACGGCTCCTCGGCCAGTAGGCTCTCGATCGCCTCCCCCCGGGCGTCGGCGTGGACCCGGGAGTACTCCGCCTCGACGAGGCCGCAGAACCCGTCCCACCGTCCGGTGAAGCGGTGCACGCCCTCCCGCTTGCCGCGCCGGAACCGCCACTCCACCTCGACCGTGCGCTCCCCGGCGCCGTGCATCGCGATTTCCCTGGCCTCGGGTCCGAGCTCGAGCCACGGCCGGCTGAAGTCGATGCCCAGGTCGCGGCCGACCGCCAGCAGCGCCGCCACGTGCTGGCCGTCCGGCTCGCCGAAGAAGCGGCCGATGCGGGTGCCGTTTATCGCTCCGGCACCGAGGGGACGCTCCGGGTGGGTCACGAGGCGCCCCGGCTCGCAGCGCCGCACGAACCCCAGGCCGTGGCAGGCGGCGCACGCGGTGTGCTGGTTCGAGGGGGAAAAGTGCCACGCCCACAGGGGATGGATGCCCTGGTAGCCGCACCTCGCACAGGCGTGGCCGACCAGTGCCGAGCGGCAATCGGGGCAGTGCCGCGTCCCGGCGCGGGCGTAGAGCAGGCGCAGCAGCTCGGCGGCGCCGGTGAGCGTGCCGACCGTCGAGCGCGGGTTGCGGGAGGGCCGCTGCTGCCGCACGCCGAGGCTCGCGAACAGCCCGGTGGCGGTGTCGAGGTCCGCCTCGCCCACCTGCCCGAGGGCGGTGCGCACCGCGGTGGGCAGGCATTCCAGGAACCGGCGCCTCGCCTCGCCGTGCAGGGTGTCGAAGGCGAGGGAGGACTTGCCGCTCCCGGATACGCCCGTGACCACGGTGAGCTTCCCGGAGGGGATTGTCACGTCGAGGCCCGCGAGGTTGTGGGTGCGCACGCCGCACAGCTCGATCGGCGCGTGCCAGGCTTCCCGGGCGGCTGTCGCGGCCGGCCCGGCCGGCGGCGACCAGGGCTGTCCGCCAGCCAGCGCCCGCAGGGCGGCGCCGGTGTGGGACCCCTCGCACGCCGCGATCGCGTCCGGCGGTCCCATCGCGAGCACCGAGCCGCCGGCGGCACCGCCCTCCGGCCCGAGGTCGATGACGTGGTCGGCGGCCCGCACGACGTCGGGGTCGTGCTCGACGACGAGCACGGTGTGGCCGGCGCCGGCGAGCCGCCGCAGCGCAGCCAGCAACACCTGCACGTCGGCCGGGTGCAGGCCGACCGTCGGCTCGTCGAGCACGAACAGGGTCGGCCGCGCATCGCCCTTGCCGAGCTCGGCGGCAAGCTTGACGCGCTGCGCCTCGCCGCCCGAGAGGGTCGGCGAGGGCTGACCGAGGGTCACGTAGCCCAGCCCCAGCTCCTCCAGCGCCGCCAGCATCCGGGCGAGGCGCGGCTGGTCCGAGAAGAACCCCACCGCCTCGGTAACGGGCATGGCCAGGACCTCCGCGATCGAGCGCCCGCGCCAGGTGACGGCCAGGGTCTCGGGGCCGAAACGGGTGCCGCCGCACGCCTCGCAGGGCAGCTCGACGCTGCCCAGGAAGTGCATCCCCACCTCCTCGACCCCCGCCCCCTCGCACGCCTCGCAGCGCCCGCCGGCGAGGTTGAACGAGAAGTGCCGGCGCTCGAGGCCCCGGGCCTTCGCCTCGGGTTGCTGCGCGAAGAGCTCCCGGACGAGGTCGAACGCCCCGGTGTAGGTGGCCGGGTTGGAGCGCGGCGTGCGCCCGATCGCCGTCTGGTCCACCACGAGCGCCCGCACAGGCACCGCTTCACCGACCAGGCGCCCCTGCTCGAGCCGCTCCACGAGCTCCTCGGCGAGAGATGACTTTCCCGCCCCCGACACCCCGGTGACGACGTTGAGCCCCCCCACCGCCAGCGCCACGTCGATCCCCCTCAGGTTGTTCCTCGTCAACCCGCTGGCGTGCAGCCACCGTCCCCCACCCGGTCGAGAGTCGACGGCCCTCCCTCCACCCGGTGGTCGGTGATCGGTGTTCGGTGCTCGGAGGGAGGGAGAAGCGGGAGGGGGTGGGTCCTCCGAGCACCGCGCACTGACCACCGAACACCGCCTCTCCCGGACCCCGGACCCCGGACCCCAACCCTCACCTGGGCCGTTCCAGACAACCTGCCCTCCCGCCGGACCCGCACCCGGACCCAGCTCCACGATCCAGTCGGCGGCCGCCCAGACCAACGGGTCGTGCTCGACGACGATCACCGAGTTGCCGCTGTCGCGCAGGCGCCGCAGGAACCCCACGAGCCGCGCCGCGTCGCGCGGGTGCAGGCCCGCGGTGGGCTCGTCGAGGACGATGAGGAGGCCGCGCAGCCCGACCATGGCCAGCGACGCCAGCCGCAGCCGCTGCGCCTCGCCACCCGAGAGCGTCGGCGACGCGCGGTCGAGGGTGAGGTACCCGAGGCCCAGCTCGCCGAGCAGCGCGGTGCGGCCCAGCAGCTCGTCCCGGATCGGCTCCCCCACCTCGGCCTGCCCCGCCTCCCAGACCAGGCCTCGGATCCACGCGTCGAGCGCCTCGACCTCCAGGGCGGCGAGATCGGCGATGGACCGACCGTGCACGCGCACCGCGAGCGCCTCGGGACGCAGCCGCAGGCCGCCGCAGGCGCGGCACGGCCCGGTGCGGCAAAAGCGCAGCACGGAGGGGTTGCGCTCGCGCTGCAGGATCCCCTCCATGACCGGCACGATCCCCTTGTAGACCCCTTCCTGGCGGGGCCGGGGGGTGATCCCGGTCCACCGCAGGCGCGACTCCAGCGGGTGCTTGCCGTACGGCACGCGCACCGCGTCGGACCCGAAGAGCACGACCCGGCGCTGCGCCTCGGTCAGCTCGCTCCAGGGCGTGTCGATGGAGAAGCCGTGGGCCCGGCACACCGTGTCGAGCACCGGCAGCGTCACCTGGGAGTACATGAGGTAGCCGTTGGGCGTGGTCACGGCGAGCGCCCGCTCGCGGATGCTCCTGGAGGCGTCGGCCACGAGCAGCTCCGGGTCGAGCCTGTCCTCGACGCCCAGCCCGCGGCACGCCGGGCACCATCCCTCCGGCGAGTTGAACGACAGCATCGAGCGCCGCCACGGGGGCCCGAGCTCGCCCGCCTCGCCCTGGCCGAGCCGCGCGACGAGCAGCCGCAGCAGGTCGTACATCCCCGAGAGCGTGCCCACCGTCGAGCGTGGGGTGCGCACCACGGTGCGCTGGTCCACCGCCACCACCGGCCCGAGGCCGTCCACCTCGCCGACCGCCGGCTGGCCGAGCCTGGCCACCACCTGCCGCGCCTGGGAGGAGAACGTCTCGAGGTAGCGCCGCTGCGCCTCGCGCACGATCGTGTCGAAGACGAGCGAGGACTTGCCCGAGCCCGAGACGCCGGTGACGACCACCAGCGCCTGGCGGGGCAGGCGCAGGTCGACGTGCCTGAGGTTGTTCGCGAACGCGTCCCGGATCGTGATCCACTCGGTGCTGGCCGTCATGCCGTCTCCGCCGCCAGTGTGCCATGGCTCGGCGCCGCGGCGCCTGCGAAGGGCGGCTTCCGCAGCTCCGACCCCTTGCGCATCTTCGACGTGGACGTCGTCGTGGACGTGGACGTGGTCGCCGATCGAGACGGCTCGCTGCCGACGGCGTGCTGCGATGGATCGTGACGATCCGGACCACACGACGACCGTCCACGACCACGCTCGGGCCGTGGAATGTCGTGGGGAGCTCTACTCCGGCTGCTCGAGACCCAGATCCTTGATCCGGCGGTACAGGGTGGATCGGCCGATCCCGAGACGCGCCGCGGCGGCGCCGGTGTCGCCTCCGACCTCCTCCAGGGCGTGCCGGATGGCGCGACGCTCGGCGTCCGCCAGCACGTCCTTGAGCTCCCCGCTCACCAGCGCCGGCTGGGCCGGAGCGAGCAGCGCGGGCTGCAGGTGGCGTGTCTCGAGGAGCTCGCCGTCGGCGAGGAAGAGGACCGCCCGGGCCATCTCCCGCTCGAGCTGGCGCACGTTGCCCGGCCACGCATGCCCCTGCAGCGCGGCCATCGCCGTGCGGGAGATCCCGCCGGGCCGGATGCCGCACCGCTCGCCTTCCCGCGCCAGGAAGTGCGCCGCGAGGTTCGGGATGTCGGCCTTCCTCTCGCGCAGCGGCGGCAGGTGGACGCGCCAGTCGGCGATGCGGTGGAAGAGGTCCACCCGGAAGCCGCCGGTGGCCAGGAGGGCGTCGATGTCGCGGTTGGTGGCCGAGACGACCCGGACCTGGGCGGGGCGCGGCTCCCGCGCCCCCAGCCTGTAGACGCCGCCCTCCTGGAGCACGCGCAGGATCTTCGCCTGGACCTCCGGGGGCATGTCGCCGATCTCGTCGAGGAAGAGCGTGCCCTCGTGCGCCAGCTCGAACTTGCCGGGCCTCGACTCGACGCCGGTGGCGACGCCCTTCTCGATGCCGAAGAGCTCGGCTTCCAGGAGGTCGCGCGGGAGCGCGGCGCAGTTGAGGGCCACGAACGGCCCGCGCCGGCGGGGGGACGCCTGGTGGACGAAGCGCGCCAGGACCTCCTTGCCGGTCCCCGACTCGCCGGTGATGAGCACGCCGACGTCGCCGCGCGCCACGCGCACCGCGTCGGCGTAGATGCGCCGGACACCCGGCTCGACCGTGGGGGGATCCGGCAGGGGCGGAGGCGACGACTCGGCTACGCGGACCCGACTCTCCTTCTCGATCGGCTCGGCGCACGCGATGAGCTGCGCGGCCGCCCGCACCACCTTCCCGTAGGTGCGGGCCTGGCCCGTGCCAGGGAAGCGCGCGTGGATCGAGAGGCCGGCCACGCGCTCGTCGACCGGCGAGCCGCTGTCCGGCTTCTCGGCCCGCGCCGCCGTGAAGATCACCGCCGGCACCCCACCGGCGTCGGCCAGGATCTCCACCTCCAGGCACGGCAGGCAGTCGAACAGCGCCGCGCCAACGGCCCGGGCCATGGTGGGGCGGTCGGCCCCAAGGGCGAGCCGATCCAGCAGGGTTGGCAGGACATCGAGGGCGAAGGCAACGAGCGAGCCGACCGAGTCGGTCGCGCCCCCGGCCAGCGGCGGGGGAACGACATTCTGCCTGTCTGCAGGGGCGAGCACGACCGCGGCCTCCAGGTCCCCCTCCGGCACCTCCTCGACCACGGCCGACAGCCCCCCGAGCACCACCGGCTCGCCCACCGCCAGGGGCCGGGTGCCGACCAGACGCTGCCCGGCGACGAGCGTGCCGTTGCGCGAGCCCAGGTCCTCGATCTCAAGCCGCCCGTCGGCGACCCGGACGACGGCATGGCGCCGGGACACCGTGGGCTCGGCGATGCGGATCTGGCACTCCCCGGCCGAGCCCACGAGGTTGTCCCCGGCCGCGAGGACGTGTCGAACCTCGCCGCCAGCGGTCCGGATCACCAGGCGATAGGCCATTCCCGCCGTCTCACTCTGCCCGAAAGGCTAGCACACGGCGGGTCTTCAGGGCCCGGAGCTTGGCACGGAATGCCCTGGAGGGTACGCCTGGCCTCGTGCACGTCATCGGCAACGTGGACGTGGTCGTAGTCGTGGACGTGGTCGTGGACGTGGTCGTTACGTTGACCACTCACATTGCGAGGCGCTCCAGGACGAGAGCGAGGCGGCCCGTCAGAAGAGCGTCAGGTGCGTGCGGTCGATGGAAGGCATCCTGCTTGCCGATGAGAATCCCGTCCACGACCACGTCCACGTCCACGTTCGCGATGGGGACCCGCGAGCTGACCGGCTCCTTGGGTGTCGCTCCTCCCCACCCTCTCAGGGGATCGTCGCGGCGAGGGTGCGCACCGCGTCGTCCCTCAGGAGGGGCTCGGCTGCGAATGCCGCCCGAGCAGCCTGGCGAGCCTCGCCGGTCAGGCGATGGCGTTCCTTCGGGTCATCGGTCTGAGCCACCTGGGCCTGCAGCAGGACGGCCCGGGCGGCCAGGGCCCGGGCGAGCTTCGGGCTGATGGCGAGCGCCCTCGCGACGTGCTCGAGGCCGCGCCGGCACGCGAGCGCGATCTCCGCCCTGGCCACCGGGGACCGCGCCGACAGCGCCTCGACCCGCTGCCGCTCCACCTCGGCGAGGAGCAGCTCGCCGCTGGGCTCGTCCGGGGCGAGACGCAGCAGCTCCGTGGCGTGCCGCGCGGCCGCGCGCAGGTGCCCGTCGAGGCCCGGTCCTCCGGACCGCCTGGCCCACGCCGCCCGCAGCAGGGCGGTCTCGCCGCTGTCGAGGTTGAAGTCCCATGGAAACCGCTCCCGGACCGCGGCCAGGTGGGCCTCCACCGCGAGCAGGGTGGGGGCGGGGTCGACCCCTCCGAGGAGCTGCCACCGCGCCTTGCTGAGCAGGACGCCGGCCGAGTTGGTGTGCGCCACCAGGCGGGACGGGTCGATGCTCAGCATGTGGGCAAACGCACCTTCCGCCTGCCCGTAGGCGGGGAGTGGGTCGCCGTCGGTCGCCGCCGCGTACTCCGCCAGCTCCCAGAACGCCAGACCACGCGTGTTGTAGACCGTGAGGTAGCTTGGCGACATCGCGATTGCCCTGTCGGCCGCCTCGATGCCCAACCGGAGGCTCTCGCGTGGGTCCTCCCCCCGGAGGCGCTGCATCCACCCGAGGTCCGTGTGGGCCATGCCGAGGCTGTTGAAGGTCCGGCGGGTCCTGCCCTCGGGAAGTGCGAGCGCGCGCTCGAACGCCGTGAGCGCCGCCCTGACGGTCGGAATCGGGTCCTCGCCCACGGCCTTCTGCCGGTCCACGAGGTCGAGGAGCGCGTTTCCCTGCAGATGGAAGGCTTCCGGCCGGTGCGGATCGAGGTCCTGCGCACGGCCCAGGACGGCTATCGCCTCCTGCAGCAGCCGCGCCGACTCTCCTGGCCGCTCGTACAACCACTCGGCCCGCAGCACGAG
>JALOLB010000099.1 GCA_025456225.1 Thermoanaerobaculaceae bacterium | reverse complement strand
CGCGTCTCGGCCGGCTCGACGAGTATCACGCCCGCACCGCCGCGATGCTCCGGGCTGCCGGGGCCCGGGTCGTGCTGGCCGACCCCCGGGTGCGCCTGATCCTCGGGCCCACGGTGCTGGCGGCCCGCCCGGCCCTTGGATGCCTGAAGCTCGACGCCCTGCCGCCCGCGAAGCCCAGGCCGGTGGCGGCGGGTCCCGAGGACCTGGGCCTCGTGCAGCTCTCCTCCGGGACGACCGTGGAGCCGAAGCCGGTGGCGCTCACCCACCGTGCCCTCGTGGCGCAGGCCCGGCTCCTCAACTCCCTGTGGCCCGACCGCCCCGGCAACCCCCACTCGGGGGTGAGCTGGCTGCCGCTCTACCACGACATGGGGCTGATCGGCTGCATTCTCCCGGCGCTGGAGCGGCCCGGTCCCCTCACCCTCATCCCCCCCGAGGACTTCATCGCCCGGCCGGCGCTGTGGCTGCGGACGATCTCCCGGTACCGGGCCACGGTCTCCCCGGCGCCGAGCTTCGCGTATGCCATGTGCACCCGGCGGGTGCGCGACGAGGAGCTGGACGGGGTGGACCTGGCGTGCTGGCAGGTGGCCATCAACGGCGCCGAGACCGTCGTCCCGGAGGTTGTCCGCGCCTTCTCGGAGCGCTTCGCCCGCTGGGGGTTCCGGCCGGAGGCGATGACGCCGGGGTACGGGCTCTCCGAGGCGGCGCTGGCGGTGACCCTCGCCGACCCGTGGACGCTGCCCGTCTCGGGGCGATTCGACCGCACGGCCCTGGCCTCCGGCCGCGCCGTGCCGGCTCCGGACGGCCTCGAGCTGGTGGCGTCGGGGACGCCGCTGCCCGGCTTCGCGGTGGCCATCCGGGATGACCGCGGTCAGACCCTGCCGTCAGGATCCATTGGCCGCGTGCTGGTGCGCGGCCCGTCGCTCATGCAGGGTTACCTCAACCTGCCCGAGGCCACGGCCAGGGTGCTGCGGGACGGGTGGCTCGACACCGGCGACCGCGGCTTCCTCCTCGACCGCCAGCTCTACCTCACCGGCCGCGACAAGGAGATCCTCATCATCCACGGCCGCAACCACCTTCCAGAGGAGCTGGAGCGGGCGGTGCAGACCGTCGGGGGCGTGAAGCCGGGCGGCGTGGCGGCCGTGGCGGTCCGGCCGGAGGGCGCGGCCACCGAGGGCATCCTCCTGTTTGTGGAGGTGGCGCCGGACGCCTCCGCCGAGGACCGCGGCGCCCTGGCCGAGCGCAGCGCCGCACGGGTCCTCGCCGCCTGCGGCGCAGCCCCGGTCGGGGTCGTCGTGCTGGAGGCCGACACCCTGCCGCGCACCTCCTCGGGCAAGCTGCGGCGCCAGGCGGCGCTGCGGGCACATCTCGATGGGACGCTCCACCCACCACGCCAGGTCACCACGGGGCTCCTGGTGGGGGCGCTGGCGCGCTCGGGCCTGGCCTACCTGCGAGCCCGGCGCGAGGGCGGGGGCGAAGGTGCCTGAGCGTGACCTCGTGGTGGTCGGCGGCGGTCCCGCCGGCCTCGCCGTGGCGATCCGTGCCCGGATGGCCGGGCTGGAGGTCACGGTGCTCGACCGCGCCCGGCCGCCGATCGACCGCGCCTGCGGCGAGGGAATGCTGCCGGACACCGCCGCCGAGCTGGCCGAGATGGGCATCGAGCCCGAGGAAGCCGGCCGGACACCGCTGGCCGGCATCCGCTATCTCGTTGGCGACCTGGCCGCCGAGGGTCACTTTGCCGGACGCCCGGCGTGGGGGGTGCGGCGCACCGCCCTGCACGCCGCCATGGCCAGGCGGGCAGAGGCGCTGGGCACCGACCTGCGCTGGGGCGTCGGGGCAGACGGCCTCGACGCCGACGGGGTGCGCGCCGGGGACGAGGTGCTGACCGCCCGCGTCATTGTCGGGGCCGACGGGCGGGAGTCGGCGGTGCGCCGCTGGGCTGGCATGGAGCACTTCGCGGGGCGGCCCGACCGCCACGCGGTGCGGCGCCACGTCGAGATCGAGCCGTGGACCGACCTGGTGGAGGTCACCTGGGCCGGGCAGGCCGAGGCCTACGTCACCCCGGTGGGACCACGACAGGTCAACGTGGCGCTGCTCTGGAACGGCGGTCCGTCGAGCTTCGACAAGCTCCTGCCGCGGTTCCCGGATCTGGCCGCCCACCTGGCCGGCGCCCCGGCCGCGTCGAAGGACCGCGGCGCCTCCCGCCTCGCCTCCCGGCCCCGCTCCGTGACCGCCGGCCGGATCGCGCTGGTGGGCGACGCCGCCGGGGGCGTCGACCCGATCACCGGCGAGGGCGTGAGCCTGGCGGTGCGCGAGGCGCGCGCCCTGGTGGACGCCGTGGTGGCCGGCGACCTGGCAGGCTACGCCCGCGCCCACCGGCGGATCGCCCGCGCGCCGCGCCTCATGGAGAGGCTCCTTCTGCTGCTGGACCGCACGCCGCGCCTGCAGCGCAGCGCCGTGGCGGCGCTCGCAGCCGACCCGGCGCTGTTTGACCGGATTCTGGCTTTTCACGTCGGCGCCCTGGGCGCCCATCGGCTGGGGCTCGGCGCCGTGCTCCGTCTGGTCGTGCGCACGCTGGCCGGCAGCCGCTCGGACCCACCCGGATCGGCCCATGCAGGGTGACCGGACCCTGCGGCGGCGCCTCGCGGCGATCGTCGTCCTGGCCCTCGTGCCGCTCGCGGCGTGGCTGGCGCGCGGGGTCGTCGTCGACAACCGCCTCGAGCGCTGGGTCGCGCCCACCGGCGCCGAGGAGCGGCACTACGCCGACTTCCGGCGGGCCTTCGGCTCCGACGAGCTGATCGTCGTGACGGTGACAGGGCCGCCCCTGTTCGAGCCGGCGGCGCTCGCGGCGATGACCGACTGCCTGGGCCGCCTGGAGGCGGTCCCCGGCGTGGTGCGGGTGCAGGGGCTGCCGCAGCTCTACCGCGACCTCTTCGGCGGCGAGGATCCGGACGAGCTGCGCCGCGAGATGACCTCGACGCCGTTCTACACCGGGCTGCTGCTCTCCGCCGACGCCACCACCGCGGCGCTGCTGGTCGAGGTGGCACCCCCGGAAGCGCCCGAGGGACGCCGCCGGATGGTCGCCGAGATACGGGCCGCCACGACGCCCCTGGTGGCCGCCGGCTGCCACGTCGCCCTGGTGGGCTCCACGGTGCTGATCGTCGCCCTCGACGAGCTGTCCGTGCGCGAGGCCACCCAGACCTTTCCCCTGGCGGTGCTCGGGTCGCTGCTGGTGCTGGCGGTGCTGCTGCGCTCGCCCCGCGCCATGGCGGCGGTGGCGGCCTCCTCGGGGGTGGCGGTGCTGCTCACCCTGGGGGTCGTGGTGGCGGCCGGCGGATCGCTCAACATGCTGACGGCAGCGCTGCCGTCGCTGCTGTGGGTGCTCGGGCTCTCCTACGCCGTGCACCTGGTCAGCCGCTTCCGCAACCTGGAGTCCGGGCTCCCGCGGGCCGACGCCCTCGACCGGGCCCTGGCCGAGACGCGGACGGGCGTCGCCTTCTCGGCCGTCACCACGATCCTGGGGTTCGCCTCGCTGCTCGTCGCCACCATGCCGCCGGTGCGGGAGCTGGGGGTGTTCGGCGCCGTGGGGATCGGCCTCGCCTGGATGTGCAGCCGCACCGTCACGCCGCTGCTACTCGAGCTCCTGCGCGTCCCCGCGGCCCGCCCGCGAGTCGGATCGGTCACGCCGCTGGTCCGCCACCCGCTTCCTCTGCGCGCTCCCGCCGTGGTCCTGGCCGTGGCCGCCGCGATCGCGCTCGCGGCGGTGGCGAGCGTGCCCCGCATCCGCCTGGAGTCGAATCCGCTGTCGTTCCTCCCGGACGATCACCCGGTGACGTTGGACTACCGGTTCGTCGGCAGCCGCGTCGCCGGCTTCTACACCGCGGAGACCGTGGTGCGGCTGCCCGGGCCGTGGACCGACCCGGCAAGCTGGCCGGTCCTGGACGCCATCGCCCGCGAGCTGGCAGCGTCGCCCGTGGTATCCCGTGTCGTCACACCCCTCGACCTCCTGCGCAAGCTCCGGCAGTGGGACCAGGCGTTCGACCCGGCGGCGTACCGCCTGCCAGCAGGTCGGGCCGAGGCCGAGCGGCTGGTGGGCCAGCTCGACGCCACCGGCCGCAGCGTGCTGGCGAGCCTCGTCGCCCCGTCGGGCCGCGAGGTTCGGCTCTCCGCGGTGGTGCGGGAGATGGACGAGCTGCGGTTCCTGGATCTCGTGCAGGGCGCCCGCGAGAGCCTGGCACGCCTGCCCGCCGGCTTCGACGGCTATGTCACCGGGCAGGTCCTGCGCCTCGTGACGGCCCAGCAGAACCTCATCGCCACGCAGCTCGGGAGCCTCGGCCTCGCGTTTGCCGTGATCTTCGCGGCGATCTGGGTGGGCCTTCGCTCGGCCCGCCTGACGGGTGTGGCGATCCCGTCCAATCTGCTGCCGGTGGCGGTGGTGTTCGCAACCATGGCGTGGCTCGACATCCCCCTCGACGCCGGCACGGTGATGGTGGCCAGCGTGTCCCTGGGGATCGCCGTGGACAACACCATCCACTACCTCGTCGAGTATTGTCGCGCCCTGGCGCGCGGGGCCGGTCGCCTGGAAGCCGCCGGGGCAGCGCTCGCACTCGTCCGCCCGGCCATCGCCACCGCGACCGTCGCCGCCTGCACCGGGTTCGCCGCGCTCACCGTCTCGGCGTTCCGGCCGATCCGCACCTTCGGCCTGCTGGCCACGGTGATGCTGGTGGTCGGCCTCGCCGCCCACCTGCTGGTCACCCCGGCCATCCTGGCCCTGCGCCGGCAAGGCGAGGACAGGGAGATGGCTCCATGACACCACTCGCCCTCGCATTCGCAGGCGTGCTGCTCGCCGCCGGCCCTCCGGGCGATCCGGCCGCGGTCGAGGCTGCCGTTGCCCGGGCAGCACGGCAGTGGGACGCCGACGCTGCCGTGGCCGCGCTGGCCCAGGCCCGCACCCTCGCCCGCGCCAACCCGTCCGCCCGAGCTCTGCAGCTCCGGGCCGGGCTGCTGGCCGCCGAGCTGCTGCGGGTGCGCTTCGAGGCGACCCCGCCGGGCGAGGCCCCGACCCGCCAGACCCTCGGCCAGCAGATCGACGTCATCGCCTCCGAGGCCCTGGACCTCCTCCCTTCCCAGCCGGAGAGCTCCGAGCGCGAGCGCGTCGAGGCCGACCTGGTGGCGACCATGATCCGCTCGGACTTCCGCGCCAGGAAGTACCAGTCGCGCTTCGAGGCCGCGGTGGCCCGGGCCCGGGCGCTCGACCCGCGCAACCCCCGGGCGCTCGTCACCGCCGCGAAGCCGTTCCTGTTCGCGCCTCCCGGGCACGGCCACGATCCACGCGCGGGCATCGAGCTGCTGGACCAGGCGCTCGCACTGGACCCGCGCCTCGAAGCGGCGCTGCTGCTGCGCGCCTTTGCCCGCGACCAGCTCGGCGACCGGCCGGCCGCCGAGGCCGACTGGCGCGCCGCCTTGCGGCTCAACCCCGACTGCGCCCCGGCCCGCCAGGCCATGGCGCGGCCCCCGGACTCCTGACCGGTTGTGAAGGTATCGGGCGGACACGTCGCACGTGGACGTGGACGTGGTCGTGGACCATGACTGGGCAGCAACGGGAGATTCGCAGCCTGGTCCAAGGCAGGCTGGACCGTCAAGGCCTCGTCTTGCAGCCAGCCATCCTGATCGGGGTCCAGGTCCAAGCCCAGGTCCAAGTCCAGGTTGCCGACTGGGACGATCGGCGGTGGACTCGCTCTCCGGCGGTTGGTTCACACCCGCTCAGGCCACGGCGGGAAGCGAGAAGGAGAAGGTAGAGCCCTCGCCCTTGCGGCTGCGGACCCAGACCTTACCGCCGTGCGCCTCGACGATGCGCTTGGCGATCGCGAGGCCAAGCCCGGTGGAGGTCTCGCTGCCGGTCGGCCGGGCCGAGAGCTTGCCGAAGCGGCGGAACGCCTGCCGGAGGTCGTCGTCGGTGAGCCCGACCCCGGTGTCCTCCACGTGGGTGAGCACCTCGCCCGGCCGCGCCTCGCAGCAGGTTGTTGACCACCTCGATGACGCGCTCCCGGTCCGCGAGCACGGGAGGCATCGGCCCACCACCCTCGATGCGGAGGGCGATGTCCTTTTCCGCGGCAAGGTGCGCGTGGAGCTGCTCGCACTCCAGCAGGATCGCTTCCAGGTCCTCCTCCTGGCGGGACAGCTCGAGGTTGCCCGCCTCGATTGCGGCCACGTCCAGGAGCCGGCTCACGAGGCGGCTCATCTGCTCCGCCACCGACACGACACGGCCGAGGTCGCGCAGCGCCTTGTCGGGCTCGAGGCGCCCGGAGGCGATCTGCCGCATGACCACGCTGGTCCAGCCGTGGATGACGCCGAGCGGGCTGCGCAGGTCGTGGGCCGCCATCCCCAGGAACTCGTTCTTCTTCTCGTTGAGGAGCTGCAGCTCCTGGAGCATCCGCGTCTTGATGAACGCCGAGCGGATGTGCTCCCGGAGCGCCTGGAGCAGCAGCAGGTCCTGGTCCGCGAAGGCGTCGGGGTCCGTCATGCTGTCGAAGACGAGGTACCCCTCGACCCGGTCCTCGACGCGGATGCGCATCACCAGCATCGCCTTCCAGTCGGGGTGGTCGTCGAACTTCGACTCCCCTGCCCGCGGCCCCCGGTTGTGGATCACGAAGATGTCCTCGAAGACCTCGGTGTCTGGCTCCGCGTACCGCGCGTCGGCCTCCTGGGCCGTCAGCTCGACCTTGCCCAGCTCCTCCATCGACCAGCCGAGCACCGCCCGCACCCGGAACACCTCGCTCTCCCGGTCCCACACCAGGGCGAGGGCCTTGTCCATCCCGTGGATGACGCCGGCGTGCCTGAGCAGGAAGGCGAGCAGGTCGGTGAAGGCGTACTGGGAGTTGATCGCCTTGACGAGCTCGTTGATCTGCTCGAGCTGGTCGCGGCGCGACGCGACCTCCCGCGTCCGCGCCGCGACCGCCAGCTCGAGCTCGAGGTTCCGCTCGCGGATCCGGCGCGTCCGGTAGCGGTCGACGCCCGCGGCGACGAGCACGGCCAGCAGCCCGATCAGAAGCTGCGCGGCTGGACGCTGCCACAACGCCGGGACGATCCGCACCGAGAGGCTGCGGGGCTCCGACACCAGGCCGTCTGAGGACGAGGCCCGCACCTCGAAGGTGTAGCGTCCCGGTGGCAGCTTGGGGTAGTGGGCGAACTCGGAGGGGGTCGGCCGCGACCAGCCGTCGTCGAAGCCTTCCAGCCGGTACTCGTAGAGAATCCCGGCCGGGTTGCGGAAGCTTTGGGCCGAGAAGTGGAAACGCAGCGAGCTGCGATCGTGGGGCAGCGCTGTGAGCGCCGACTCGCTCCCCGGACGGCCAACATCGGTCAGCTCCTCGTTGACCTCCAGCCCGGAGAGGTCGAGCAGCGGCGGCAGCCCGCGGCGCGCCATGACCCGCGGGTCCAGGCTCGACACGCCGCGCATCGTGCAGAACCACAGCCGGCCCTCCTCGTCCGCCGCGAAGGCGTTCCCATTCAGCTCGTTGTCCGCCAGCCCGTCGCGATGGTCGAAGTGGGCGACGACCTTGCCCCCTTCCACCAGATCGAGCCCCAGGTCCGTCCCCACCCAGAGCCTGCCCATCGGGTCGAAGTGCAACAGGTAGATGTTGTTGGAGGACAGGCCGTTGTCCATCGAGAGACGGGTCGCCCGGGGATCCGGGTACGACCACACACCGTGCTCACCGGCAAACCACGGCGTGCCATCCGGGGCGATGGCCACATACCGCAGCTCCCGGTCGAACCCCTCCGGCTCGGCGAAGCTCCTCCACTGTCCGTCCTTCAGCCGCCACGCCCCGAGGGTCCGCGAGGGAGCCCACAGGGCACCCTCCCGGTCCACCGCGAACCATCGCACCTCCGCACCCCCGCACAGCGGTCCCCGGAGGGTCGTGCCTTTCTCGAGCTCGAATACGCCCTGGCTGGTGCCGACGAGAAGCTTGCCCTCGTGGTGGACCATCGCCTGGAAGACAAGAGGCCGCGGCAGCGCGCTGGTGTCGAGGCATCGGACGTGTTCACCGGACACCGAGACCAACGCCCCGTCCTGGCTGCCCGCGTAGACCGTGCCGTCAGGGGCATCGAACACCATCCGAAACCCGACGCCGCAGGGCGGCCTGACCACCCGCAGGCGGTCCTGCAGGTCGAGCATGGCGAGACCGTTGATGGTCCCGATGAGCAGCTCCCCTGACCGCGCGAGCTGGAGCATCCGGATCCGGTTGGAGGGAAGGCCCTGCGCCTCGGTGAGCGGGCGCACCTGGCGGCCCCGGATGTGGGCGAGACCGCCGTTGCGGGTCCCCACCCAGACACCGCCCCGCGCGGGGTCGTGGAGCACGAAGAAGGCGTCACCGGTGCCCACCCCGTCCGCCGCGGTGAACGAGGTGAAGATGGCCTGCGGCAACTGCACGACACCCCCGGCGTCGAGCCCCGCCCAGAGGTTCCCCTCCCGGTCCAGAAGTGCCGACAGGACCGCGTGTGCGGGCCACCCGCGGGCCGGCACCTCCCGTGCCCCGTCCGGACCCACCATCACCAGCGTGCCCACCGTGGTGCCGAGGACGAGACCCCCAGGCCCCGAGGCTCCGCAGGTGGCGCGCAGGTGGGCGGGTGCGCTCCAGATCGTCCGCGACGCCCCGCTGCCGACCTCGATCCGGAGGACCTGCTCCGAGAGCACCACGGCGACGCTTCCGGGCTCGTACGCCAGCACGCCCAGCACGGCCGAGTCGAAGCGTCTGACCTGGGAGAGACCCCCTGGTTCCAGCCGCAGCAATGCCGCCCCGATCGGGAAGCACACCGCCCCTCCGACCATGGCGAAGCTGGGCTCGGGCTGCCGCGCCGGCACAACGCCCTCCGGGAAGGGCAGATTCCGCTCGCCGCCGAGTTGCAGCAACCCTCCCTCGGTCACGAGCCACGGCTCCCCCCCGGCCGGGTCGGGGAGCACGCCGATGACCGGCGCGCTTGTGGCGAGCCTCTCCGCCCGGGATCCGCGCACCTCGTAGAGCCCACCGGTCTCGGAGAGCAGGAGCACCCGCCCGGGCAAGGGCAGGATCGCGAGCGTCGGCCGGTTGACGAAGCCGTTGTTGCCGTTGAAGCTCTGGAAGCGGCGCCCGTTGAAGCGCGACGCTCCCGCCGCCGTCCCCATCCACAGGTACCCGTGCTCGTCCTGGGCCAGCACGGACACGGAGTACTGGGTCAGCCCGTCGCGTGGCTCCCAGTGCCGGAAGAACGGTGTCTGCGCCGCCACGACGCCCGCGACCAGCAGCCCCGCAACGCACGAGGCCAGCACCCTCCGACTCGAGAGGCGCCGATCGTGGCGAGGGTCACCCGCGGGCTCCATGCCGTCCCCCAAGAACCAGACTCCATTGTAAGGCCCCCCCAGGTCGGGCGACCCCCGCGCACCGCTTCCTCCGCAGGACCGGCCCTGGTGCGCCCACCCAGAGGTCAACCGGGTTGGCTGGAACCCCTCGGGACGTCCGCAAGCCTCGCGGCGAGAAACTCGGCGAACAGCTCGAGATAGGTCTCACCCTTGTCCCCGTCGGCGTCGGCGGGGTCGCCCAGGACGCCGTTGGCGGTGAGGGCCGTCATGCCGTGCTCGAAGATGGTCTTCACCTGCTCGGCGCCCAGGGGGCCCACGTATCCCGCGGCGAAGCGGTCGCGCCGCACCAGCCGCGGCTCGAGCGCCAGCATCATGGAGGTCTCGTTCTCCCCCGCGTGCCCCCCGGAGGCGCCGGCCGAGATGCCGAACCGGGCGGAGGTCTCCTCGGAGAAGGCGCCAAACCCCAGGAGATCGGCGTACCCGGTCACGACGACCCCCGGGTGGGTGGTGGGGGCCTCGTCGATCACCTCCTGCACGGTGGCGAAGTTGCCGCCGTGGCTGGGCAGGAGGACGATCCGGGTGAAGCCGCACCGCACGAGGCTGTCCACGTAGTCGCGGAGGATCGCCTTGAGGGTCTCGCGGCGGAGCGACACGGTCCCACCGAACACGAGGTGGTGCTCCGAGCAGCCGACCGGGATGGTCCGCGCCTGCAGCGCGTGGCCGACCCGGCGCGCTACCCGGTTTGCCAGCTCGTCGCCGATCCGGGTGTCGGTCATGGTCGGCAGGTGGGGCCCGTGCTGCTCCGTGGAGCCCACCCCCACGATCACGGTGGTGAATCCCCCCTCGACGGCGGCCCTGATCTCGGGCCAGGTCATCTCTTCCATGCGGATGGTCTGCATCGACTCGCCTCCCGCTCCAGCGTACGCACCGGAGGCGCAGGGGTTCGGCCTGTGTGCCGGTGCGGCCGAAGCGCACGCCACTGACCTCGCCGACGATGGCATGCCAGGCGCTGCGGGGCCGCTGACCGAGGCCGGGCGGCAGGTGCTCAGTCGTGGTGCTGGGGACCGCCCTCACCGCCGGGGGCCAGGGCGGGGTCCTCGTAGAGACTCGGCACGTCCCGCCGGTTGACCAGCCAGACGCCGGCCAGGATGACGATCCCCCCGACCACCGTCACCGGAGACACCTCCCGGAGCGCGATCTTGGTCGCGGCGAACGACGAGCCCCAGACCAGCACGGCGGCCAGCAGCTCGGCGAAGATGAGCGCCTTCGATCTGGACATCGCTTTCGGCCCTGAGCCAGGCGTCGTCACGCCGGCCCAGCCCGAGGCCGATCATGGCACACCCGTCAACTCCTTCCCGCGGGAGGTCGATCCGGTTCCATCGGTCTTCAGGAAGCCCTCGAAACCCCTGGTGCGAGATGGCGACGTGGATGGAGCAGCGCGGGGACGCCCACCTCGCCGAATACGACGAGGAACTAGAGTGTCGGACGCTCGTCGTGAGGGCCTCGCCCTGCCCATCGCGCCGCGCCCGCACCTGCCCCGCCGGCGGGCCGCCTTGATTACGTGAGGCCTCCCGCGTAGCCTCGCCGACAGGGGGCGCACCATGAGCGACCAGGACCAGGGCAAGCTCGAACGACGTGATCTGTTGAAGCTGGGGTCGGCCGCGGCAGTGGGGGCGCTCGCGGCGAGCGTCGCACCCGCCGCGGTACGGCCCAACACGGTGCCGGCGGCGCTGCCCTCGAACCCGGTCACGCCGACGGCCATGCCGACGCGCAACCTTGGGCGCACCGGCTTCCGCGTGGGGATCTTCTCCCTCGGCGGCCAGGCGGCGATCGAGAAGCCCGACAACGAGGCGGCGGCCATCCCGCTCGTCGAGCGCGCCCTCGACCTCGGCGTCAACTACATCGACACCTCGGCGCGCTACGGCGGCGAGCAGCGCTGGAGCGAGCGCTACATCGGGCAGGTCATGAAGCGCCGGCGCCGCGAGGCGTTCCTGGCCTCGAAGACCCACGACCGCACCCGCGACGGCTCGCTCGCCCTGCTCGAGCGCTCCCTCGAGCTGCTGCAGACCGACCATCTCGACCTCTGGCAGATCCACAACCTCGGCAAGCCCGAGCAGGTGGAGGAGATCTTCAAGCCGGGGGGCGCCATGGAGGCGCTCGTGCGGGCGCGCGACGAGAAGATCGTGCGCTTTGTCGGCATCACCGGCCACGCGGACCCTGACGTGCTCCTCGAGGCCGCCAGACGGTTCCCGTTCGACACCGTGCTGCTGGCGCTCAACGCCGCCGACCCCCACCACCTCCCGTTCGGGGAGAAGCTGCTGCCGTTCGCGGTGGAGAAGGAAATGGGGATCATCGGCATGAAGATCCCCTCGCGCGGCCGCCTGCTCGCCTCCTGGACCCCGCCGCCCCCCGACCCGCAGAGGCCCTCGCCGTGGCCGTTGCAGCCCGGCACCCTGTCGATGCGCGAGGCGATGCGCTACGTGCTGTCGCTGCCCGTGTCGACGGTCATCGTCGGCTGCGACACGATCGCCCAGCTCGAGGAGGACGTGCAGATCGCCCGGGCGTTCACACCGCTGTCGGAGGCGCAGATGGCGGAGCTTGCGAAGCGGGCGCAGCCGGTGCACCAGCAGGCGCTGTTCTTCCGCCGCTGGGAGGGCCAGGCGGTCCGCTGAGCCGTCGTCCCGGGGGACAGCCAGGCGGCTGGCCGCAGGGCGCACGCCTGGTGATGCACCGGGGACGACCGGACATCTGCTGCCTCCTGAAACGTGGACGCCCAGGAGGGGCTCTCGGGTGAGACAGCACGAGACCACCCGGCTGGGTGGTCTCGGCATGAAGACGTGTGCGTTCCGCGGTGCTCTACTGGCCGGAGACCGTCTCGTGGGTGTGCTTCCCAGGCGCTCCCGGGAAGGCAAACCCGTCAGCACCGGGCACGTGGATCTCGGACAGGTAATGCTTGCCGTCCGCGACGTCGAAGACGATCTGGACCTTGTCCGACCCGAGGTCGGCCAGACGCGTCATCACAGGAAGCGCCGTGCTCCCACCCTCGCTCGCGTTGACGATGGCGAGGACGGCCTGCTCGGACCCGTCGAGGCGGAAGGCGTACTGGTCGGACGACGTGTCCTTCACGACCTGCACCGTGCTCGACCCCTGATCGGCCAGACGGGCTGTCACAGGGGCCGTCCTGGCCCGGCCCCCTCTCGCGTCGACGATGGCGAGAACGGGCCTGTCCGATCCATCGAGGCGGAACTCGTACCGGCCGGGGAACATCTCTATCCCGTTCACCGTGAAGCTGAATGGTACGTTCAACTTGATGGCCACCCCACTTCCTGCCGAGGCAAGACCTCCGACCAGAAGCATGGTGACCACGCCGACACAAACCAGGGGAACGTTACGACGGCTCATACGATCCTCCTTTCATTGGGCTCCTTGAAGCCCTCTTGCCGGGGGGTCTGGCGACCGTCGACGATCACCAGGGAAACTCTGTCTCATAATAACCCGGGCGAAGGTGACCCTATTCCGCCCCTTGACGATTCACAACGTGATCAGCAGCACACCGTTGCATGGCCACGACCCGGTTTGCTGGGGCCGAGTGCTCCTGCTCAGACGGTGCCTGCCAGCCAGGTGTGCGAGCTCTCATTCTGCGCAGTGTGGTATCTCCTGCGAGGGACTTTGAGGGAACGAGCTTCACATGGAGATTGCAGAAACGCCAGGAGCTTCTTCTCCTGGTGAGGTGCCATCGTCCAGCCGTGATGAGCTCACGACTGACCTCGATGGGCGGACGGGCGAACCAGATACTGGAAGGTTGGCCGCATGGGGAGCCACGCGGTCTGTCGGGCCGCGTGCAGCGCGATCGTCAGTTGTCCTTGACCAGCCTCACGGAGTTGCCCGCGGTGAAGCCGGCTCCCATGCGAGCGGCCTGCGGCTGGCCCTGCTGGAGGTGGACGATGTGGGCGTGATCGGCGGGAACCACATTCATGACCGTCGCGGTCCAGTACTCGCCCCAGATGCCGAGCTCTCGAAAGCCGCCACCGTAGTCCCGGTAGCCGCCGAGCACGGCGTCGAAGCCCGAGCCTCCTCCCAGCCTGAGCAGCTCTCCCGCATGCGCGGCGCCCACCGCGTTGATGAGCGTCGTCCACTCGTCGTAGGTCGGCAGGTGCCAGCCCGCAATCATGGGCATCCTGGCGGTCGTGAACGAGTACAGACGACCGTAGGTCGCGACGTTGCCCGCGTTGTTGCCGTAGGCACTCGCATCCGGCAACGCAGCTCCCCCCACATCGTGCCGGGCTCGCAGGTTCTCGGCCAACCAGACCTGGTTGCCGATCGTGACGGTGCGGTAGACATATCCGTCGGCGTCGGTGGGCGTCGAGGGGTCCGGCGCCGGCGACATGGCAACGCGAAAGCCGACGTCGTAGCGGCGGCCCGGGTCGTAGCCAAAGCGCATCGCCGCACGACAGCCCCGCAGCTCGTAGCTGTAGGAGCCGCCACGCCACACCCGGGAGGAGCCGGTTGCCGGCCCCGTCGGGTTCGTCTGGGCCGTCGAGGGGTAGCTTCCAAACCAGTCCTCGCCCCACTCCCAGACATTCCCATGCATGTCGTGGAGCCCGTATTGATTCGCCTGCTTCTGCCCCACCGGATGGGTGCTCCCCGCCGAGTTCGCACCAAACCACATGAACGGGTCCGCCTCCGGGTTCGCCCCACCGAAGTCATCCCCGGCCAGAGCGTCCCCGAAGGAGAACCGCGTCTGCGTCCCCCCTCGCGCGGCCCGCTCCCACTCGGCCTCCGTCGGCAGCCGGAACCTCCCGGCTCCCGTTTGCCCCGTCGACGTGAGATGGGCGTTCAGCATCTCGAGGAAACCGGTCGCGCCGCGTACATCTGTCCACGACACCTGCTCCACCGGGCAGTCATCTCCGCACGACGAGTGGGAGCTGGGGCCCGTCCCCATCACCGCTCGCCACTGCCCCTGCGTCACCTCGAACTTGCCAAGGTAGTAGTCCGACGTCAGCGTCACCTGGTGCAGGGTCTCGCCAGCTTCGCGGTTCCGCTCGCTCGTCGGCGACCCCATCTGGAACGCCCCGGCCGGGATCCTCACCATCACCAGCGGCACCCCCCCCGGGAGGGTCACGGTGAGCTCTCCGGTCGTCGGGGTCGGCGTCGGCTCCGGGGGGGTCGCCGTCGGGGTCGGGGTCGGCGGTGCGAGGGTCGGTGTCACCGTCGGCGTCGGTGTCAGCGTCGGCGCGGCACTGGCGGTGGTGCGCTGCGCGGGGATGAAGACCGGATCGCCGGTCCGGTTGTCGATCACCGAGGCGTAAGCGAAGAAGGCGGCCCCCGGGGTGGTGGTGCGGACGATCGCGTAGCCGTCGGCGACCACCGCGGGCGTGACGCGCCCGAAGACCTTGTCGATCTGCTTGTACTCGTGGGGACGCAGCGAGTCGGTCACGGAGCCGAGCAGGGCACCGTCCGCCCCGAAGAGGTCGGTCACCATGGCGATGGTCGCGTCGCCCGCATTGACGTAGCCGAGATTCGTCCGATAGTCGAGCTTCGAGCTGGGGTCGCGATGGGCGAGCTGGATGAGGCGCCCCTGCTGACCGGTGGCGATGGCCTGATCGGGGGTGAGGCCCGGGACGAGCTGGCCGAAGGTCGAGCCGGCGGGCAGGTTGAGGGGGTTGCCGGCGCCGAGGGCGGTGTAGGTGCGCGAGGTGACCAGCACCTCGCCGGAGGTGGGGGTGATGCGCAGCGCCGCCGCACCGGAGAAGTGGAAGAGGGAGTCGATGACGTCGGCGTAGCGGGCGCTGAGGCCGGGGTCGAGGGTGAAGCTCCTGACCGCGTCGGCAGGGAGCGAGTGGTTGTCGGTGTCGCGCTTGAGCAGGGCGATGGTGTAGCTGGCCTGGGTCGAGCCGGGGTTGTGGACCTCGAGGTCCGTGCGCCAGCTCGTCCCCAGCGTCCCGGCCGAGTGCGCGGCGGTCGGAATCGTGTACGACCACTCGGCGGCGGCAGTGCGGGCAACCGGGATGGGCGGCTCGCCGCCGGCACCGGTGAAGACCAGGGCGAGAAGGCCGGCGGCAACGAGGAACATGGGCACGAGACGTCCGGCCTGTAGATGTTTCACGGTTCTGAGCGTCATCTCGACCTCCCCGCCGCAGCGGCTTCCGATCGTATCGGAGCGGTGCCTTCTGTTCCCGTGAGCTGGAGCTGCCCCGGCCTCGCCGCGCACCCTGAGAGCCGGCCATCACCGCCATGCGCGGCGCAGGTTCCACCTTCCCGGTCCATTGTCACCTGAGTTGCCTGCTCCGGCAGCCCCGTCGGGACGATCCTCCCCCGCCAGGGGATGGACGCCCCTGACCGCGACACGAGCCGGGCCGCACCTACGACAGGGTGACGAACCCGCCCGCCAGGCCGGTGCTCGAATCGAGCCGCCGGAGCTGCAGGACGAACAGCGGCAGGGCCGCCTCGAAGGCGTGGAGCCGGCTCGTGATGTCCCGATAGCGCCGGCCGCGCTCCAGGACGAGGCGCGGCAGCCACGACAGGGCGGCGACACCGAGCGCCAGTGGACGGTACGGGGTATCTGGTGCGCAATTCGTGGTCGGCGTGAAACCCGCTCGAACCTCTCCCCGAAGGTGATAAGGTTGGACATGGCCAGGCTTTTCGTGGTGGACGAACGCATCTACAACGTTCTCCCCCGCAACGTCGTGAGCCGCATCAGCTCGCCCGACATCTGCGTGGAGACCGGGCCTCGACAGCGACTCACCGATCTGCTCGCCGAGGTCCGGAGACGTCTGACGCTCGGCCCGGCGCCAACACCCGGTCCTCCCGTACCCAGGCCACGCCACGGGCGCGCCACGACCCTTCCCGCAGTCCGTCCCGCCGCGGGGTTGCAGGCGGTCTCGCACCTCTTCCTCGCCGCCCACGGCAGCAGCGGCCATCTGCAACTGAGCGCCGACGGGCTCGGCACGGGAAACATCGCCGCCCTCGCGGCGATTCGAGGGGTTGTCACGGTCGGCGTCGAGATCCACGCCTGCGCTGTGGCGTCCTGTGTCCCCATCAGGCTCCAGCGCAGACATGACGGCATCGCGGATGTCTCGAGCTGGGTTGCCACGGCCGGAGACCTCGAGCCCTTCTGGATGCCACAGGGTGGAACCCCCACCCTGCGGCAGTGTCTGGCCGGACGGTACTTCGACCCCCGGACCGCACAGGTCGTCCGGGAGGGTCAGGGCGTGCGCTTCCTGCTCGCCTTCGCCAACGCCATCGGCGCCCAGGTGACGGGGGCGGTCCAGGCGCAGAGTCCGGACAGCGCCTGGCAGTTCGAGAAGACGACCGTCATCGCGTTTCCCGGCGGCCGACTGGTCCTGCGGGTGACGGCCGACGACACGACCTTCGGCCCCGACACCGCCGGGACCTTCGAGGTCCCGTAGGCTCGCGTCCTCACGGGGTTCAGCCGGTGCGGATGCGCACCTGGTGCGTCGTCGGGATCCCGACCCTGAGGAAGCCAATCACGACGAGAGAGCGAGACCATCACGTCGAAGGGCACACTGCAGGGGGTGGCGCAGATCTGCGCAAGCCAGGAGCGTCAGCAGTGGCAGTCCTGGCGCCGAGAGGGTACGGAGCTATCCTCAGCTGCGCGAAACCTGCTCGAATGACAGAACGAGAGAGGTGCCGGTGGCGGCAGCCCAGCGGCGCAACAGGTCCACGCTGGGGTTGGCGTCCCAGCGCTCGGCCTGGGCGACGGCCTGCTGCGTCACGCCGAGGCGCACGGCCAGCTCCCGCTGCGTGAGGCCGGCGTCCTCGCGCGCCTGGCGCATCAGGAAGCCGGCGACGTCGCGCTCCCACGTGGGCAGCTTCCCCCACCTCCGGAGCGCCTGCCACTCCGCGAACGCCCTCGGCCGCGCCCGTGTGACGCGCATGCCAGGAGGGACAGGCAGCGGCGTCTCCGGGGTGGCGTAGGTCTTCATGGTCCGCGCTGTGCCCACTGCTCGATCTCCTCGCCGGTCGGCTGCCTCCTGCCCAGGTGACGCACGAGCCCCAACAGCGCCCGCAGCGCTGCCTCCGCATGCAGGGCAGCGGCTCGCTCGACCAGCCGCGCCTTCTCGATGAAGGTCCTCTGGGCACGCCAGAGGAGCCAGGCGTTCACTCCGTCCACAACAGACTTCCAGTGCTGCCACGCCGCCAGCCGATCGGCAATCGCGTCCTCGATGCTGACGACCACGACCTCGTGCTCTCCAACGCGCAGCCGGGCGCGCCTCTCTCCGTCTCGCAGCGCCTCACCTGGGAACGCGACGAGCACCTGCCCTGCCTCGTGCAGCCAGTGGCGACCCGTGCGGGTGAACCCCGACTCCCGGAGCGCCGCCGCCACGTCCCGCGGCACGAAGCCCACCAGGTCGAGGTCACCGGTGACGTACGCGCCGCCGGTGTACAGCTCGACGGCCGCGCCACCCACCAGCACCGGCTCGGCAGCCTCGGGAAACAACTCCTGTATCCAGGCGACCAGCCCCGCCGTCCGTGCCGGCCCTTCAGGCCGCTCAAGGATCGAAGCAAGCTCCATCCTCTACAATCTACAACTTGTATTAGCACTCCACAAGGGCGCGCACCCTGGCGCTCCGTGACCTCTCTGCTGGTCATCGGAGTGTGCGTGCCTGCCCGTCACCGCGAGAGCATCAAGAGTGACGGACCTGGTCCGGAATCTGGTCCGGAATCCGGAATCCACTCTACCTTTGCGCTTTCGGCAGTCCGCCGGATGCGCTTGTTCGGCGCGGAGCCTGGACGAGGTGGATCTCGACGTCGCACCCCACGGCCCGCGCGTACCTCTTGAGCGTCGTGACCGACGGTGAGTGCTTGCCGGCCGCCTCGAGGCGGGAGACCGCGCTCTTCGTCGTCCCCATGGACTCCGCAACCTCCTCCTGGGTGAGGCCCGCTCGCATTCGCGCGGCGAGGAGCTCACGAACGAGCAGGTACTCGTCCTCGAGCCCGTCGTACGCCTCGCTGAAACCCTTGCGCTTGAGGGCTTTCTCGAGGAACGCGTCGTGGTCGTGGGAGATTGGTTTGTACTCGAGATCAACCATCGTGCACCTCCTTCATCCTCTTGCGGGCGATGGCCACGTCACGCTCCTGGGTCGCCTGTGTCTTCTTCACGAAGGCGTGTAGGACGACAACGCGTCGGCCGGCGACATAGCAGTACATCGCGCGGGAGATGCCCTCGCGCCCACGGATCCGGAGCTCGAAGAGCCCGCCACCCATCGCACGCGAATGCGGCATTCTCAGATTGGGGCCGAACTCCATCAGGAGCTCGATCAGCCGTGCATAATCCGCCAAGACACCGACCGGCCACGACTCGATCTCGTCGAGTACGCGGCGATTGAAGTAGTCAACGGAGTACGGCACAGCAGGAAGTTAGCACATTCGCTAACTGCGGTCAATCACGACAGAGGAGACCGGTGCCCAGGAATGGCGGTCCGCCCTCTCCGCCCAACGCCCGGCCCAACCTGAAGCTGAAGCGCTCGATGCTTGGCGTGGAACATCTCAGAGTCCTGGAGCCGGGAACACCACTCAGCGGGTACTGCGCGATTTCGGGCACTGACTCTGCGACAACCCCAAGAGTGTTAAGAGTGACGGACCTGGGCACCGAATCATCTGTCATCACTTTGTTGCGCCCTTTGGGATGAGCTTGATCGGGAGCGCCAACCGAGGCGAGCTTAGCTCGTACCGGTCCAGGCGAGCCCTTCCCCCTCGTATCCTCCAAGCGAAGTGCTCTCTGGCCACGCCTAGGCGGAACGTTGATTCGTAGGTCAGCATCGTGTAGAGGTCATCGTCCAGGGTCATGAACCTGACTCGCAGTGCTCGGGCGGAGCGGAACTCCCCCAGTTCGTCATGAACCGACGTGAACACCTCGGCGAGCCGGATCGCCGTGGTCGTTGCCTTGAGCTCACCAGTCAGCAGCTCAAGACCAGCGGCTGCGTCCCGACTTGCCGTGGCTTGGCGAAATCCGCCGGTCGCAGCTTCCGCAAGCCTTAGCCCATCAGCAAGTGCCGGCCCTCGGCAGCCAGCTAGCGCGAGCAGAAAGCCGAAGAACGCGAGCGACAGTGCCGAGATTACGATATGGCGAAGCCCGCTTGGAACGGTCCTGGAACCCATGAGCCTCCA
>JALOLB010000322.1 GCA_025456225.1 Thermoanaerobaculaceae bacterium | reverse complement strand
CCGACTCTGCACCGGCTCGGCATCCAGGCCTTCGAGCCTGTCCTGGTCGAGGGCAAGGCCATCCGCATTCACCCGCTCGTCTGCGCCGCCTACAACGCCGACTTCGACGGCGACCAGATGGCCGTGCACGTGCCGCTGTCCCCGGTCGCCCAGCTCGAGGCGCGCGTCCTCATGCTGGCGCCCCGCAACGTGCTCTCCCCGGCCTCAGGCAAGCCGCTGGCGGTGCCGTCCCAGGACATGGTGCTTGGCATCTACTACCTGACCTCGGAGAAGCTCGGCTCCGACGGGACCCGTCGCCGGGTCTTCGCGAGCATGGAGGAAGTGCTGCTGGCCCACGCCAACGGCCGGGTCGACACGCTGCAGCCCGTCGAGGTCATCGTGAGCGGAAACCTGCTCGACATGACCGTGGAGGCCGACAGCCAGGACATCCTGCACGCCGAGGCGAAGTGGGTTGAGAACTTCCACCTCGAGACCACGGTCGGCCGGGTCATCCTGAACTCCTCGCTGCCGCCCGAGATCCCGTTCGTGAACGCCCAGCTCAAGAAGGCCGGGCTGCAGAGCCTGGTGTCCTTCGCCTACCTGCGCTTCGGCCACGAGGTCACGGTGCGGCTGCTGGACTCGCTCAAGAACCTGGGCTTCTTCTGGGCGACCCGCGCCGGCATCTCCATCGGCTCCGCCGACATGGTGGTGCCCGACGCCAAGGGCGAGCTCGTCGCCAATGCCCTCAAGGAAGTGGATCTCGTCGAGGGCCAGCGGTCCCAGGGCATCATCACCTCGGGCGAGCGCCACAACCGGATCGTCGACATCTGGCACCGGGTCACCGAGCGCGTGTCCGACGAGATGTTCCGCCAGATGCGCCGGCGGACCGAGCTCTCCGGCGAGGCCAACCCGATCTTCATCATGGCCGACTCCGGGGCGCGAGGCTCCAAGGAGCAGGTGCGCCAGATCGCCGGCATGCGCGGCCTCATGTCCAAGCCATCCGGCGAGATCATCGAGACGCCCATCACCGCGAACTTCCGCGAGGGGCTCTCGGTGTTGCAGTACTTCATCTCCACCCACGGCGCCCGCAAGGGGTTGGCGGACACGGCCCTCAAGACCGCGGACTCCGGATACCTGACCCGGCGCCTCGTGGACGTGGCCCAGGACGTCATCATCACCGAGCCTGACTGCGGCACGGACCACGGCATCTTCGTCACCGCCATCACCGAGGGCGGCGAGATCCTCGAGAAGCTGCGGGACCGCCTGGTGGGCCGTGTTGTCGCCGAGGACATCCTCGACCCGGTCGAGGGCACGATGATCTGCGCCGCCAACACGGAGGTCACCGAGGAGATCGCCAGTGCCGTCGAGGACGCCGGCTACGAGCGCGTGAAGATCCGCTCGCTGCTGACCTGCGAGACGCGCCGGGGCGCCTGCCGGAAGTGCTACGGACGGATGCTGGCCACCGGGCGCCTGGTCGAGATGGGCGAGGCGGTGGGGATCATCGCGGCCCAGTCCATCGGCGAGCCGGGCACCCAGCTCACCATGCGGACGTTCCACTACGGCGGCACCGCGACCCGGGCCACCGAGCAGTCCCAGCACAAGGCCAGCCGCTCGGGGGTCGTGAAGCTCATCAACGTGCAGGCGGTGACCAACACCAAGAAGGAGACCGTGGTGGTGGCCCGCAACGCCAAGGTGGCGGTGTGCGACGAGCGGGGCCGCGAGCGGGAGCGCTACAACCTGGTCTACAGCTCGGTGCTGCTGGTCACGGACGGTGACTGGGTCGAGCCCAACACGGTGCTGGCGCGATGGGACCCCTTCACCTCCGCGGTCCTCACCACCGTCGCCGGCCGCGTCGCCTACGACGACCTCATCGAGGGCGAGAACGTCCGCGAGGAGACCGACAAGATCACCGGTCACACCCAGAAGATCGTCATCGAGCCCCTGGGTGCCGATCGCCGCATCCCGACCATCGTCGTCCGCACGGAGGACGAGACGGAGCGGCGCTACCAGCTCGCCATCGGCTCCCACCTCATGGTGGCCGAGGGTGACGCCGTCAGCCCCGGCGACGTGCTGGCCAAGATCCCGCGCGAAACCACCAAGACCAAGGACATCACCGGCGGTCTGCCGCGCGTCGTCGAGCTGTTCGAGGCGCGGCGCCCCAAGGATGCCGCGGTGGTCAGCGAGATCTCGGGCATCGTCCACATCGGCGAGGCCAGCCGCGGGACCCGCAAGGTGGTGGTGGAGGGTCGCGAGCAGATCAGCCGCGAGTACGCCATCCCCAAGGCGGCCCACCTCATCGTCCAGGACGGCGAGTGGGTGGCGTCGGGCGAGTCGCTCACCGACGGCCCCGTGGATCCCCACGACGTGCTGGCGGTGCTGGGCGAGACCGAGCTCCAGCGGTACCTGGTGGACAAGATCCAGGAGGTCTACCGCACGCAGGGCGTCACCATCAACGACAAGCACATCGAGACCATCGTGCGGCAGATGTGCCGCTTCGTGAAGATCACGGATCCCGGTGACACCGACTTCCTGCTCGAGGAGCAGGTGCCGCGCTACCGCGTCCAGGAGGAGAACGAGCGCATCGAGCGGCTGGGCGGCCAGCCGGCCCGCTTCGCTCCGATTCTCCTGGGCATCACCAAGGCGGCACTGGCGACGGAGTCGTTCGTCTCGGCGGCCTCGTTCCAGGAAACCACCCGCGTCCTCACCGAGGCGGCTGTCTCGGGGCGCGTGGACCACCTGTACGGCCTCAAGGAGAACGTCATCGTCGGTCGCCTCATCCCGGCCGGGACGGGCGCCAAGGCGTACCACCACTTCAAGGTGGCACCCGTGCCGCCCGAGGAAATGCCGCAGCCCGAGGAGCAGGAAGGGCTCGAGGAGGTCCCGGACCTCGATGACATCACCGCAACGTTGCCCAGTAGGCCCGTCAGCAGTTGACAGAGTGGCGGTCCTGACCTAGAATTTCCCCCCTGCGCCCTCATCGGCGCTGGTGTGGCGAGCGGGGACCAGGCACCGGACGAGGCCTGGCCCCTCAAGTTGAAGTGAGGAGACGATGCCGACGATTGCCCAACTCGTACGCCACGGGCGGATGGCCGTGGTTGACAAGACCAAGAGCCCAGCGCTCAAGTCTTGCCCGCAAAAGCGCGGAGTGTGCACTCGCGTGTACACGACGACCCCCAAGAAGCCCAACTCGGCGCTGCGAAAGGTGGCTCGCGTCCGCCTCACCAACAGCATCGAAGTCACGACCTACATCCCAGGCGAGGGTCACAACCTGCAGGAGCACTCGGTGGTGCTGATTCGCGGTGGCCGCGTCAAGGACCTCCCGGGCGTGCGCTACCACGTGATCCGTGGCGTCATCGACGCCCAGGGTGTCGCCGGACGCAACCAGAGCCGGTCCAAGTACGGCACCAAGCGTCAGAAGCAGGCCACCAAGGCCGGAGGTAAGTAGCCATGCCGCGCCGTCGTTACCCGCAAAAGCGGGAGGTCATTCCCGATCCGATCTACAGCTCCCAGCTCGTGACCCGCTTCATCAACTCGATCCTGCGTTCCGGCAAGCGTACGGTGGCCGAGGGTGTCTTCTACGGTGCCCTGGACATCATCAAGACGCGCACCCAGGACGACCCGGTCAAGGTCTTCAAGCGGGCCGTGGACAACGTCAAGCCGCAGGTCGAGGTGAAGTCGCGGCGCGTGGGTGGATCCACCTACCAGGTGCCTGTCGAGGTGCCTCCCGGCCGTCAGCTCTCGCTGTCGATCCGCTGGCTCATCGACTTCTCCAAGGCGCGTGGCGAGAAGTCCATGATGGAGAGGCTGGCTGGCGAGTTCATCGATGCCGCCAACAACCGTGGTGGGGCCATGAAGAAGAAGGATGACACCCACCGCATGGCCGAGGCCAACAAGGCGTTCAGTCACTACCGGTGGTAGCTTCGCCGGTGGTGGTGCAGTGAAGCAGTATTGACGTAGAAGCCGCGCATCGCGCAGCAAGGGTTCTTT
>JALOLB010000321.1 GCA_025456225.1 Thermoanaerobaculaceae bacterium | reverse complement strand
GTCCTGCTGCTCGGTCCGATTGCCAACCGCCTCGATCGTTACGCGGTTCAGAAATACCAGGGCGCCTGCACTGTAGCGACCCGCCCACCGCCTTCGGTACTCCGTGTCCTTCCACCAGATGTACTCCGGGAGGGCTCGCGCGAACAGGATCGTCTTGGAGCCCACGGGCAGGTAGGCTCGCAACCCAGCCCCGGCACTGATGGTGAAGTCGGACTGCGGGTTGTCGGTCGAGCCGGTGGCGTTGTCGACGTAACCGAAGTTCCTGATGCCGATCCACGGCTGGAGGCGCACCGGCCCCAGGTGCCAGCGTGCGGTCTCCATGGCCGACTCGATCTGCATGCGGAGGGGGTCCTCGGTCTCGCCCAGGCTGCCCGGCCGCGGTCTCCATGGCCGACTCGATCTGCTTGCGGAGGTGGTCCTCGGTCTCGCCCAGGCTGCCCGGCGCGAAGTACTGCTGGAACTGCGCCCCGGCCGGCACTGCCGCGAGCAGGAGGGCTACCACCGTCAGGAGTCGTCGCATACAATCTCCCACGCATGCCTGAGTCGACAACGATGCGCGCCCGGATTCTACACCTGACCGCCGGCCTTCTCGCCGGCCTCGTCCTGTGGGCGCCGATGCCTTTCGGCAGCGTGTACGGCTGGGCCCACACGGCGCTGCGGATCGCCGTCTGCCTGATCGTGGTGGTGGCGCTGGTGGCCCGCACCCGGTGGCCGAAGGAAGCCGGGATCGCGGCCCTGGCCCTGGCGTCCGTCGCCCTGCTTGGCCTTGCACAGTCGGCCTCCTGGCCGGCGCCTCTCGCCAGCCTCGTCGCGCCCCGACTGACCGCCCGGTGGCAACAGGCTCAGCCGACGGGAGCGGCCACGGGCGCGGTGCCTCTGTCCCTCTCGCCCCAGGAGACTCGCTCGTTTGCGCTGACATGGGCCACCGTCGCCGCCTGCGGCTTCGCTGCCGCGGTCGCCGGCCGCCAGCGGATGGGGCGCCGGATCCTGGGCGGGGCCCTCGTAGTGTCGGCGCTCTTCCAGGTGCTCTACGGCGCCCAGTCGTGGATGGGGAGCGGGCGCATCTGGGGCCGCGACGTCGGTAGCGGTTCGGAACGCCTGCGCGGCACCTTCGTCAATCCCGACCACTTCGCCATGTACATCGAGCTCGTGCTCCCCGTGGTGTTCGCCCTGGGATGGTGGGCGTTCCGGCGCGTCAAGAAGGAGCTGCTCGAGTTCAAGGTCCTGATCGCCGGGCCGGTCGTGCTGGTGTGGCTGACCCTGTTCGTCGGGCTGGCGTTCTCGGGCTCTCGCGCTGCGCTCGTGGCCGGGCTGTTCGCGGCCGCCCTGCAGGGGCTCCTCATCGCCTCCACGACCAGGAAGTGGCGCCCCGGCCTGTCCGGCGTTGCGGCCATCGGGCTGGGCATCCTGGCCGTGGCGTTCATCGGGCTGCAGGAAGGGCTCGGCCGGTGGCTCGCCACCTCCCGGTACGAGCTCACCTGGAACGTACGCCTCGACGTGTACGCCCAGACCCTGGAGCTGTGGCAGCGGTTCCCGCTACTCGGCACGGGGCTCGCCTCGTTCCGCGAAGCGTTCCCTTCCGTGCAGCACGAGGCCAGCCCCGGGGCCTGGTGGCACGCCCACAACGACTACCTCGAGGTGCTGGCCACCACCGGTGTCGTCGGGTTCGCCCTCGTCGGCCTGACGCTGTTCTGGGTGGTCAAGGGTCTGCTGCGGGCGATGCGCGACGGCCACCGCACCGAGGACCGCTGTGCCGCCGTGGCAGCGCTCGGGGCGCTGGCGGCGGTGGCGATCCACTCCTGCTTCGACTTCGGGCTCACGATGCCAGCCAACGCGGCGACCCTGGCCATCCTGTGCGGCCTGGGGATTGCCGCCGGTGAGCAGGAGGCGGTGCCGTCCCTCCCGACGCCCGCTCCGAAGCCCGCTCCAGCGCGCGCCGAGCGTTCGCACCACCATCGCCACCGGCGCGCTCCCGATCTGAAGGAACCCTTCGACCTGACGTAGGCAGAGCAGGCTGCTCACAGCTTGTGAAGGAATGCCGTGGAGGGCACGCTCTGCCCCTCGCAAACGACAACGTGGACGTGGTCGTGGTCGTGGACGTGGACCTGGTCGTGGACACCACCGGCCACCCTCTGGCAACCGGTCGTTCTCACTGCGGTCTCGGCCGCGAACACGGCACTTCCGGTGTGAGCTCCCTCCAGAGTTCGGGAAGGGTCCACGCCTACGTCCACGTCCACGTCTACGTCTACGACCACGTCCACGACCACGTCCACGACCACCTGGCGAGGTTTCCGCCCGGCACCTTGACCGGTTCTCAGGGCAGGACGCGGACGTCGCCGGGGACGACGCGGCCGGCGGTCACGGTGGTGAGCTCGACGACGTGGAGCCCCGGCTGCAGCGCCCGCCGGATCTCGAGGCTGGATCCGGCCATGGCGAGCTGCAGCTCCCGGGGGCCGTCGTCGATGCGCACGCTCGCCACGGCACCGGCCGGCGGTGCGAGGTCGACCTTCATCGAGAGGCCTGCCGCGGGTCGTGACAGCTCGATCTCCAGCTCGGCGCGGCCGCCCTCCCAGAGCCAGATGGTGCCGGGCCACGCCTCGGCGGCCACCTGGGCCAGCTCCTGGCGCGCGGCGGTGCCCGTCTCGCCGCTCTGCTTCTCCGCCACGAGCACGGCGGCGTGCAGCGCCGCGGGGCGCTTGCGCCAGGAGCGGTGCACCTGCGCCAGGCTCGCGCGGGCCGCGGCGAGATCGCCGAACCCGGCGAGCAGGCGTGCCTTGGCGACGAAGTACGGCGCCCACCCTTCCAGGTTGGTCTCCTCGCTGCGCCGCTCGAGCTGCTCCGCGCCCGAGAGATCCCCGGCCACGAGCTTCCCCAGCGCCTGGTCCTCCGTCGGCAGCGTCCCCGCCCAGCCGAGGAGCCTCGCCGCCACCGGCGCGGGCAGCCCCGGCAACCCCCGCACCAGCCGCATCCCGGCCCAGCGCACCCAGGATGCGCCGGCCTTCTCGGTGCTCGCGGCAGCCGGTGGCAGCAGCCGCACGACGCGCGCCACCACCTCGGCGCCCTCGAGATCGAGCGGCACCGCGCCGAGGAGCTGCATGGCGAGGCGTCGCGCCGTCACCGCGTCGCCGCCGCTCAGCCGCTCGCCGATCTCCCGGACCTGGGCGTCCAGCTCCCGTCGGCGGATCCGGTCCTGGTGGCGGATGATCTCGATGTACGCTCCCCAGTCCTTCTCGGTCGCGAACGTCCGCGCGACGCTCGCCCAGGTCTCGGAGCGCTGGGGCAGGATGGCCAGGGCCTCCTCGGTGCTGCCGGCCACCCGCAGCCACGCCGCGAGGAGCTTCTGGGAGGTCCCCGGGTCCTGGAACGCGCGGCGCAGGATGTCGCGGGCCGCGACGCGGTCGGCGGCCGACAGCGCCGGCCACAGCTCGAGTCGGGTCACCGCCAGCAGCCGGAGCGGCTCCCCCTCCTCGGGTGCCGACGCCACGGCCCGGACGAGCGGCTCCTCCCACTCCTTCCGCCGCTCCATCAGGCGCGGGTCGCCGCGACGCGACCAGGTCAGGTAGCGGGCAGCCCCCACCAGCATCGGCGCCTGCCAGGCCGCCGGGCGCTGGCGCTGCGCGTCGAGAGCCAGCTTCTCGGCCAGCTCCAGCCGTTCGCCCACCCGCGCCGCCTCCTCGGCCGCCTCCCGGGGCGGCAGGTTGGCGAACCCCGACATGTCGACGGCCTCGTTGACCAGCGCCCGCGCCACCGCCAGGCGGCCCCGCTCGGGATCGGGCTCGGCCAGGATGTCCTCGGCGAGGTCGGGCTGGCGCCGGGCGAGCCCGGTGTCCTGCAGCAGCGCCCTCAGGCTGGAGGCCTCTCCGGAACGCCACACGGCCTCGCGGATCGAGAGCGCCAGCAGGAGCACCGCGCCGGCAGCGACGGCGGCACGCGCCACGATGCCGTTGGTCCGCCGGCGCCTGGTCGGAGCCGCCTGAGGTTCTGCAGCCACCTACCGAGCGCCTCCCTCGGCCGCCAGCGTTCTGTGGGTGCCGTCGCACCGCTCGCCGCGCTGGGAGTGCTTGCACCCGCACCAGCCCACCACGCCCTTCGTGGCGATCACCACTTCCCGGGGCTGGAACGAGGTCCCCTTGTGGGAGCCGTCGCAGAACGGCTGGCTCGCCGAGCGCCCGCAGGCGCACCACCAGTAGGTCCCCGGCTCCATCTCCAGCTTGTACGGCCCGACCTGCGCAATCACCGGTTCTCCATCTCCAGCTTGTACGGTCCCACCTGCGCCACCACCGGTTCGTCAGCCATCTGTCCCCTCCTTGGTCTCTGGGCGGGTGGGGGACTCTCCCCTCTCCCCTCTCCCCTCTCCCCTTCCCCCTGCCTCACGCATGGATCTCCACCACGTCCCGGTCCCGCAGCTCGAAGTCCCTGGCCACGCGCTGGCCGTCCAGCTTGCCGCCCCAGACGCGGGCGAACTGGAGCTTCTCGGCGATCTCCCGGTGGATGTGCAGGGCCAGGTCCATGAGCGTCGCGCCCTCGGGCAGCACGAACGGCTCCTTCATGTCGGCCGGCTTCCCCGGCGGCTTGGAGTACAGGCGCACGAGCTGCAGGCGCCTCCACAGCGCCACCTTGAACGCCTCGAACCCGGTGTGCCTGAGGGCGGACACCCGCACCAGCGGGAACTCGCTGTACAGCTCCTCCAGCACCTGCAGGTCCTCCTCGCGGGCGCGGTCCAGCTTGTTGATGAGGACAAGGGTCGGCAGCGGCGTGTCGCGGGGGTCGGCATCCTCGGGCAGCTCGCCGACCAGCGGGATGTGCTGGGCGGCGAGACGCTCCCGGACGACCTCCACGTCGTCGGGCACCTCGGCCGAGGTGGGGTCCACCACGAGGATGGCGGCGTCGGCGCCACGCACGAGGCCGGGCAGCCACGGGTCCAGGTGCTCGCGGGCCACCGGCGGCAGGTCCACGAGCTGGATGTGCACGTCCTCGTAGTGCATCATCCCGGGCTGCGGCCGCGTCGTGGTGAACGGGTACTCGGCCACCGCCGGCTCGGCCCGGGTGAGCGCCGCGAGCAACTGCGACTTGCCGCAGTTGGGCGGCCCGAGCAGGACGACCTGTGCCGCGCCCTCCGGCTCCACCTTGATGACGTGGCCGTGCTTGTGGGTGCGGGTCTCCTCGTCCTGGCGCAGGCGCGCCATGCGGCGCTTGAGCTCGGCC
>JALOLB010000098.1 GCA_025456225.1 Thermoanaerobaculaceae bacterium | reverse complement strand
CGTCCAGCCCGAACTCGAACTTGGTGTCGGCGATGATGATGCCGCGCTCCTCGGCGAGGCTGGCCGCGGCCGTGTAGATGGCCAGGGACAGCCGTCTGAGCTCCTCCGCCGCCTGACCGCCGACGAGCTCCGTCATCCGGTCGAAGCTGATGTTCTCGTCGTGCCCCTCCTCGGCCTTGGTCGAGGGGGTGAAGATCGCCTCGGGCAGCTTGTCGGCCTGCCGCAGCCCGGCCGGCAATCGGAGGCCGCACACGGTGCCGGACGCCTGGTACTCCTTCCAGCCGGAGCCGACGATGTACCCGCGGACGATGCACTCCACCGGGAGGATGCGCACGGCCTGGACCAGGCACGCCCGCCCCCGCAGCGCCTCGACGCCGCGGAACGGCTCGGGCAGCTCGGCGAGGCCGGTGGCCAGGACGTGGCTCGGCGCGACGTGCCCGAGCGCCTCGAACCAGAAGCTCGAGAGCTGGGTGAGCACGACGCCCTTGTCGGGTATGCCGGGCTCAAGGACGACGTCGAAGGCGCTGATGCGGTCCGAGGCGACGATCAGCAGGCGCCCTGGACCGGCGGCGTAGACGTCCCGCACCTTCCCGCGTTTGACAAGGTGAGCGCCGGCGACCGGCGCTCCCGAGTACACCTGCGGTGTCGGCATGGGGCTACTTCTGCAGCACGCCGTTGGCCTGCACGGTCAGGCGGGACTTGAAGCGTGCGGCCGAGTTCTTGTGGAACACGCCCTTGCGGACACCCGCGTCGATGACCGACACGGTACGCGGCAGTAGCTCCTTGACGAGCGCCACGTCACTCGTGGTGATGGCGGCGCGAAGCTCCTTGATGGCGCCCCGCACGCGGGTGCGGACGGCGCGGTTGCGCAGGCGACGCACCTCGTTCTGACGACGACGCTTGAGACCGGACTTGATCCTCTTTGCCATGAACACTCCCTGATGCGATGGTGCTTACTTGACCTTCACACCCAGTCCTTGCAGCCGGGCACGGGCCAGGTCGGCCTCCTTGCTGCCCGGATGCTCGTACAGCACGTACTGCAGGTTGATGACGGCCTGCGAGCGGTCGCCCATCTCGAGGTAGGCGAGCCCCTTCTTGAGCAACGCCGCTGCCGCCTTGTCCGACGACTTGTAGGTGTTGAGCAGCTCGGTGAAGGCGTCGATGGCCTCCTTGAACTGCTTCTTGGAGTAGAACGACTCGCCGACCCAGTAGACGGCATTGTCGGCGAGGTCGGTGTTGGGATAGCGCCTGGCGTACTCCCGGAAGCCCTGGATCGCGAGGTCGAAGTTGGACCGCAGGTAGTCCTCGTAGGCGGCGTTGTAGAGCTGCGTCGGCTCGTTGCTGCGGGGACCCCCGGCCGGCGCCGGTGGTGCGGAGGCGGCGGGCGACGTGGCGCCGGGGACGGCCGGCGGAGGCTGGACCAGGGAGCCCTGGTCGCGGGCCGCGGCCAGCTCGTTGGAGAGCGCCGAGAGCCGCTGGCTGGTGGAGTCCAGCTCGGCCTGGAGCGCCTGGATCTGGTCCCGGAGCTTGCGGAGCTCCACCTGAATGTCGGCGTTGGACTTGAGGACCTGGCTCGACTGATCGGCCATCTTGCGGCTCACCGCCTCCAGGTCGCCCTTGCCGGTGGACTGACGCCCGAGGTTCTCCACCTGGCGGGAGACGTCCGTGATCTCGCGGTGGAGCAGCTCCATGTCGCCGCTCGAGACGCAGCCGGTCAGACCCACCGCCAGCCCTGCGATCACCCACAGCCGCATCGTCGACCTCCTCATCGTCCGGTAATGGCGAAGTGCACGCGCCGGTTCTGGGACCACGCCGACTCGTCGTGCCCCTGGGCGAACGGCTTCTCCTCGCCGTAGGAGATGACCCCGATCCGGCCCGCGTCCACGCCGAGGGATCCCAGGTAGTCCTTCACGGCGAAGGCGCGCCGCCAGCCGAGCGCGAGGTTGTACTCCCCGGTGTTGCGCTCGTCGCAGTGCCCCTCGATCTGGACCTTGACCGTCGGGTGCCCCTTGAGCCACGCGGCGTTGGCCGCGAGCAGCTCGCGGGTGTCGTCGCGCAGGTCGGCCTTGTTGGTGTCGAAGAACGCATCCTTGAGATAGCCGGCCCGGTTGAGCTCCACGAGGTCCGTCGGGAGGTCGCTGGCGCTCACGCCGGCCTCGGGGGTGCCCGCCGAGCCGATGGCGGGCTCTGCCTGGACGACCGTGGTCGCGCCCTCGGTGCCGGCCGCGGTGGAGCTTGCGGTCGCGCTCTCGGGGGTCGGAACGTCGGGAGTCACCAGCGTCTTGCGGTGCGAGCAGGCCCCTGCCACGACCAGCGCGGCAAGCGTCAGGACGGCAAGCTGTTTTGCTGTCGACATGGCACGGCACCTCCCCTCGCGGGCGTGACTTTACACAAACTCGTCGGCGGCCACAAGCTACTGCACCTGGGCGACCCAGGACGGCTGCGTGTTGTTGCCGTCGTTGGTGATCTGTCGTGGGCGTCCGAGCGGGTCGGTGATGAAGATCTGCTTGCGGCCGGTGCGGGTCGAGACGAAGGCCAGAGTCGTGCCATCCGGCGACCAGCACGGGGACTCGTTGCTGCCCGGGCCGTCGATCACGGCGCGGGCGTTGGTGCGCAGGTCCAGGGTGGCAATCTGGAAGCGGCCGTCGACCTGCGTGGTGTAGGCGAGACGGACCCCGTCCGGCGCCCAGGCCGCCTCGTCCGCGAACTTGTCCTCGAAGGTCAGGCGGCGCAGGTTGGTGCCCTCGGCGTCGATGGCGTAGAGCTGGGGCGACCCGCCCATCGTCGACGTGAAGACGATCTGCCTCCCGTTCGGTGACCACGCCGGCTGCGTGCTGATCCCGCGGGTCGTGGTGAGCTGGACCGGCGTCCCGCCTTCCGCCGGCACGACCCAGAGGTGGGTGTTCCCGTCGTCGCCGGCCGCAAAGACCACCTGCTTGCCATCGGGCGAGAAGCTGGCCGACGTGTTGACCCCGGGCAGCGTCGAGATCGGCTTGAAGCTGCCCTGGGTGGGTCGCAGCACGAAGAGCTGGGGCTGGCCGCGCAGGAAGCTCGTGAACGCCAGCCACTGGCCATCCGGGGACCAGGCGGGGGCGAGGGCGATGGACCTGTGGGTGGTGAGCTGCTGCGGGTCGGAGCCGTCCCACCGCATGAGCCAGAGCTCCTTGGCGCCGCTGCGGTCGGAGATGAAGGCAATCCGTGACAGGAACGGTCCCGGCTGGCCGGTGAGCAGGCGGACGATCTCGTTGGCCAGGGTGTGCGCCATGGTCGCGGCGAGGGCGTTGCCGGCCTGGAAGCGCCGGGAGTACGCGATCTCGCCCGACGTGAGCTCCCAGAGCTGGGCCTCGACGACGAGCTGGTTGCCAGCTCCCGAGAAGGTGCCGTCGAGGAGGAGCTGGGCGCCCACGGAGCGCCAGCGCTGGCGGGTGAGGCCCGGGTTGCCGGGGGCGGGCTCCACCAGGCGGGCGTTCTCCTCGGGGAGGAGCCCCATGACCGCGGTCTGGTCGAGGTCGGTCCGCAGGGTGTTCATGAACTGGGACGTGGCGACGGCGTCCACGGCCGAGCGCGAGGTGAAGGGGGCGACGCCGATCACGACCCGCTGCAGCCCCGGGCTCGTGACCTTGAGGTAGACCTCCTCCTGCGCGGCGGCGGTGGTCGCAAGCAGGGCGAAGGCCAGCCCTGCACCGGTAGCTCGCTGTCTCATGGGCCAAACTCCAGATGGATCGTCAGGCTCGCCCCCGCGAAGCCGAGGGGAAGCGGTGGATAAGGTGCCGATGCGTAGACGGCACGCAGCGCCGCGCGGTCGAAGGCCGGGACGGCGCTCGGCTCCTCGATGCCTGCCTCGACCAGGCGCCCGGTGCGGTCGATGCGGCAGCGCACGCGGCACCGTGTCTCGGGGGGTACCGAGGGCTTGAACCAGTTGCTCTCGATGGAGCCGAGCACGCGGTTGAGGTAGTAGGTGAACGGGAAGACCTCCTCGGTGCCGGTGCCGGCGCCGAGGGCGATCCCACCGCTGACGGCGCCCGTGCCGTCCGGCGGGCCTCCCGGGCCCGCGCCGTTCCCGGGACGGGCCGCTCCGGGCGCTGCGGCAGCGGGGGGCGACTCGGCCGGGTCCGTCTCGGGTTGGCGCGACCGGGTTTGCGGCGTGGGCTTGCCCCGGGACGATGTCTTCTCGGTCGGCACGGTCTTGCGGGCCGGAGCCGGAGCCGCCGTGGCCACCGCGCGCGCGGTGGAGGCCGGCCTGGCGGGACCGGCCGGGGCGCCGGCCGGCCGGGCCGGGGCGGGGAGCCCTGCGGTCAGCCGGACCTGGACGCTCGGGAACGACAGCGCCCTTGGACGGTGCGAGCCGCCCAGGGTCAGGGCGAGGCCTGCCGCCAGGTGGAGCGCCAGGGCGCCGGCCAGAGCCCAGCGCCACGGCAACTGCAGCTTCGCGCGCTGCTCCAGCTCGGCGGAGACCGGGTCGATCATGGCGTCGGGGGCGGCACGGTGACCATGCCGATCTCCTCGACCCCCATGCGGTTGAGAGTCGCGAGGACGTCGATCACGAAGCCGTACGGGAGGGCCTGGTCCCCCTTGAGGTAGACCGGCCTCGGTCCGCCCGCCAGCAGGGGGGCGAGCTTGCCGCTCAACAGCTTGAGGTGCACGGGCTGGTCGCCGAGGAGGATCAGGCGGTCCCTGGTCAGGGTCAGGACGATGGGCTCCGGTCCCTTCTGCGAAAGCGCCGCCGCGGACGCCCGGGGCAGGTCCACCTGCAGCCCCTGCACCAGCATCGGTGCGGTGACGATGAAGATGATGAGCAGCACCATCATCACGTCGACGAGGGGCGTGATGTTGATCTCGGCGAGGTTGTCGAAGTCGTCGGCGGTGCGGAAGGCCATCACCTGCCCCTAGGTGAACGTGCGCTCGGTGAGGTTGAGGAACTCGAGGAGGAAGTCCTCCATGCTGCCGCGTTGCCGGCGCAGGGCGCCCAGGAAGGCGTTGTAGGCGATGACGGCGGGAATGGCCGCCGCGAGGCCGGCCGCGGTGTTGATGAGCGCCTCGGCGATGCCGGGGGCGACGGCGACGATGGATGTCGAGCCGCTCGTGGCGATGGCCCGGAAGGTGTTCATGATCCCCCACACCGTGCCGAAGAGGCCGATGAAGGGGGTCGCCGAGGCGGTGGTGGCGAGGAAGGGCAGGAAACGCTGGAGCTTCGCGCCCTCGATGCCGATGGCGCGTTGCAATGCGCGCTCCACGGCGGGAAGGCTCTTGATCTGGCCGGCCGCCTGCCCGGAGCGCTGCAGGACCCGCGCCTGGGCCTCGAGCTCGAGGTAGCCGGCCCTGAACATCCCGGCGAGGGGGGCCTCGGGTGCCTTGGTGGCGGCGGTCTGGACCTCGGCGAGGCGGGTGGCCTTCCGGAAGTCGGCGAGGAAGATCTGGTTTCCCTTCTCGGCCCGCCGCATCTGTTGGAGCTTGAGGAACATCAGGGTCCAGGAGATGACCGAGAAGACGCCGAGCACGCCGAGGACGCCCTTGCCGATGGCGCCGACCGAGCCGAATGCCTGAAGGAGCTCACTCACGGGGGGGATTGTACGCGGCGGTGGCCGCGCCTCCAAGGGACTGCCGCCGGTGGGTGACGCTGGTTCCGGCCAGGAGGTCGTGCAGCGCCTTGCGGTCCCTGCGGAAGAGCGGGAGCAGGAAGCCGATGCCGAGCGTCAGGAAGGTCACGACCAGGGCGAGGGCTCGCAGGAGGGCCCGAAGGTAGCCGATGGGGACCTGGTGCTTCCAGTCCACCAGACGCAGGCCGAGGAGACGCAGCCCTGGGGTGCCGCCCCGGCGGGCCCAGCCGTGCAGCACGTAGTAGGCGACGTACAGCAGCCAGAGCACCGTGCATCCTCCGGCCAGCCAGGCCTTGGTCTGCAGGCTGGGGGGCAGGGCCTCCGGGGAGAGCAGGTGCCGCTCGGCGCCGACGATGGCAAGGAGCGGTGCGAAGGGGATGAGGGACCCGACCGCGAACAGGACCGTGTCGAGCAGCCACGCCAGGAGGCGCCAGCCGAACCCGGCCGGACGGGGGGCAAGGAGGCCGACGGTGTAGTCGCCCTCGGTGCGGAGCAGCGGGTCGTCGGCGGGGGAGGGGAGCGCCGCTGCCACGAGCTCGACCGCCAGGCGCAGCGTCCCGAGGGTCAGGATGTCGCCTTCGGCCAGCCTGGTCGGTGCCGCGATCCTCTCGCGGTTGACAAAGGTCCCGTTGGACGAGCCGGAGTCCTCGACGACGAGCTCCTCGCCGCGCCAGTAGAGCACGGCGTGCAGGCGGGAGACGCTGTCGTCGCGCAGGCGCAGGTCGCAGGACCGGCTGCGCCCCACGATCAGCCGATCGGCGTCCAGCCCGAAGGTGGAGCTACCTGCGCGCAGACGCAGGGGGCGCGGCTCAGAAGGGTGAGACGCCGCCACGCTCGTTGTGGATCAACCAGAGCCCGGAGTGGGCGTGAAGGATGCGGAAGCGACAGCGGTGGAGCTGCTCCATGTGCTCCATCTCGCCACGATAGAGGGCATCGTCGATGAACCAGTCGAACCGCCGCTCCAGCTCCACCGCGCGCTGCAGGGACTGCGAGGCGCGCTCGAGCAGATCGGCCAGGTGCTCGGAGCTCTGCCTGTGCAGGCGGTCGATCTCGCCAGCCTCCTCGTCCATGCGCACGCGCAGGGCCGCAGCCTGCACCAGCAGGCGGGCCCGCTCGTCGGCCAGGGTTCCGGCAGCGGTGCGCCGGCGCAGCAGGGCCTGACAGGCGTCCACCTCCGCCGGCTCGAGCCGGAGGGTGGCGAGCTCCTTGGCGCGCACGACCTCGGAGGCGGGGCGGTCGCGGCCCACCAGCTCGAGGGCGAAGATGATCTTCGAGAGGTACTCCTGGACCAGGGGGTCGACGCTCAGGCCCACCGGCTCGGGCTCCCCCAGCTCCTCGGGCGGGGGCTCCTCCGCCACGACCGCCACGGCGTCCGGATGGCTGGAGGCGTAGATGTCGTTGACGTTGTAGCCGGCCGGTGCCTCGAAGCGGTCGAGGATGCGGTTCAGGGACTGCCGGAGCTCGAGGGCGTCCTCGCGGCGGACGCTCTCCTCCTGGAGCCCGCGATCGAACCGCTCCTGGGCCGAGGCGTAGAGGGCGAGGGCCTGCCGGAGCTGCTCGTCCACCATCTCCGGGTGGACCTGGAGCTGGCGTTCCAGGTCCTTGACACGATTGCTGTCGTCCTGGAGCCGGGTGCGCTCCTCTTCCCACAGCTCGTGGAAGCGGCTCTTGATGGCCACGGTGGTCTGCATGAGGGTGGGCAGGAGCCGGGGGTTGAGGAGCCCTTCGCCCAGACGCCGCTTCAGGGTCCGGAAGCGGTCCAGGGCACCGCCCGCCGCCAGCTCGGTGAACGTCCGGCAACCCTGGACCTCGGCGCGGAGGTCCGACAGGGCACTGAGCAGGATGGCAACCTCGGCGTCGACGCTGGCGGCGGTCGGCCGGCCAACCAGGAGGGGTTGCACCAGGCGCTCGATCTCGTGCTTCTCCCGGGGCAGCACCCCGCCGTCGCCTTTCGGGATCTCCGCCAGCCGTGTGAACAGGATGTCCAGCTTGTCCAGGGTGTCGGGCTGGGTGGTCTCGCCGTCCAGGTAGAACTTGGCGAGGGCAAGGAGGACCTTCTCGTCCTGGGTCTGCAGGCGATCGAAGAAGCGCCTCAGGGACGACGGCGGGACGGTGTCGTCCAGCTCGCGCAGACGCTTCCCGAAGGAGTCGAGCTTGCCGGTGAGCTGCCCGATGGCCTTCTCCGTGCGCGCCGCCTCCGGCAGACCGATGCTCGCGGCAAGCTCCCGCAGCTCGTTGAAGAGAGCAGGGAAATCCAGATCGAGGGGACACGGCTGGTTGCGGAGGTGCTTGAAGAGCCCTTGCAGGAGCTGGTAGAAGGTCCACTGCGACCGGCAGCGATCCGTAAGACGGACATAGCGCTGGTTGAGGGCGTGCAAGTCGGTGGATGCCATGGCGACGCGTCCGAAGTGAGTTTACACTAACGCGTCCGGAACCGGTCAATGGGAGGGCTACATGCTCAAGGAAAAGGTCGTTTCGGCCAGGCGGATCGCCGAGGTGGTGGCCACTCTTGGCCAGGAGATCAGCGCCGACATGGAAGGGCGGGACCCTGTCTTCATCTGCATCCTGAAGGGGGCGGTCTACTTCTTCACGGCGCTCACGCAGCACCTGAGCAGGTCGGTGGTGGTGGACTTCATTCAGGTGTCGTCCTACGGCGCCACCACCGAGACCTCCGGCACGGTCATCCTCGTCAAGGACATCACTGTCGACATCTCCGGCAAGGACGTCTACCTGGTCGAGGACATCGTGGACACCGGCCTCACCCTGGAGGACGTGATCGCCCTGCTGAAGGCGCGCCATCCGCGTTCGGTGCAGGTGGTGGCACTGCTCTCCAAGCCGTCGCGCCGGAAGGTGGATGTGACGGTGGACTTCGTGGGTCTGGAGATCGAGGACCGCTTCGTGGTCGGCTTCGGCCTTGACTTTGCAGAGCAGTTCCGTAACCTTCCGGACATTTGGGAGTTCGCCCCGTAGCGGGAGGGTGCATGCAAACCAAGCTCACTGTGATCGCCACCCCGGCCGCGCCGAAGGCCATCGGCCCGTACAGTCAGGCAGTGGCCAGCGAAACCCTGGTGTTCGTCTCCGGCCAGATCCCGCTCGACCCGGCGACCGGCGAGCTGGTCGGACCGGACTTCGCGTCCCAGGCCGAGAGGTCGCTCGCCAACATGACCGCCATTGTGCTCGCCGCCGGTCTCGACCTGACCCACGTCATCAAGGTCAACGTCTACCTGACGGACCTGGCCCGCTTCGGCGAGTTCAACGAGATCTACGCCCGCTGCTTCGGCGAGCACCGCCCGGCGAGAGCGGTCGTGCAGGTCGCGGCGTTGCCCCGGGGAGCCCAGGTCGAGGTCGAAGCGATCGTGGTTCGGTGATGGCTGACCTGCGCGACGTCCGCATCATGGTTCGCGGTGCCGGCGAGCTGGGGAGTGCGGTCGCCGTTCATCTCGCGCAGCAGGGTGCCAACCGCGTCCTGCTCGTTGAACGGCCCTTTCCAAAGGCGGTTCGCCGCCACGTGTGCTTCTCCGAAGCGGTCTTCGAGCACGCGAAAACAGTGGAGGGTGTCACGGCGCGCTTCGTGATGCTGCTCTCCGAGATCGACCGCATGCATGAGCTGGGGGATCTCGCGGTGACCACGCAGTCGCTGCCCGAGGTCCTGTCCGCCTGGCCTCCCGAGGTCTACGTCGAGGCCGCCATGCTGCGTTCCAACTGGGGGCTCGACCGGGACCTGGCGCCGATCGTGATTGCGCTGGGTCCGGGCTTCCAGGCGGGCCGGGACTGCCACGCCGTCGTGGAGACGACCCGGGGCCCTCGGTTGGGCCGCGTCCTCTCGGGAGGGCATTCGCTGGCGACAGCGCCACCCGCCGAGATCATGGGGTTCTCGCAGGAACGCGTCATCAAGGCCCAACGCGCCGGGGTCTTCCGGACCAGCCGCGAGATCGGCGATCGCGTCGAGCAGGGCGAGAAGATCGGTGTCCTGGTGCTGCTCTTCGAGCGAGCGGACCTGTACAGGGGCGTGCCGGTGGACTGCGAGTACCCGGTGGTGGCGCGCATCGGTGGGGTGCTGCGGGGTCTGCTGCGCGACGGCGTGCCGGTCAACACCGGCGACAAGCTCGGCGACATCGATCCCCGCGGTGTCACCGGAGATCTCAACCACATCTCCGACAAGGCGATGCGCGTTGCGGAAGGTGTGCACGAGGCGATCGTCCTGAACCTCGACCGACTCCGGCTCGAGATGGCAGGCGGCGCCACGTCGTCGTCCTGAGCCTCCTGGCGCGTGCGGCTTTCCCGTGCTGCCCCGGAATTGGCACGATTCGTGATTGAACACGCCGGCGAGGGAGACTGGCGTGTTAGGATGGCGCCGATGAAGACGCATACCGTTGCATGCTTGCTTGGTGCCTTGCTGGTGGGGATGGTGGTCACCGCTGCCGATGACCGTCCGGTGTTCCCTCAGGTCAGCCTCACGGATCTCGACGGGCGTGTGGTCCAGGTCAAGGACTTCCAGGGCGCCGTCGTGCTTCTCAACGTCTGGGCGACGTGGTGTGGGCCCTGCCGCGTCGAGCTGCCAGAGTTGCAGAAGCTCTACGGTGAGCTGGGAGGCAAGGGCCTGGTCATTCTGGCGGTGGCCGTCGACACCCCGCGTGAGAAGGTGCGACCGTTCCTGGAGAGGCTCGGGATCACAATTCCCGCGTTTCTCATGGATGCCCGGACGCAACAGATGCTGGGCATCGACCGGGTTCCCTTCTCGATCCTCCTCGATCGCGAGGGGAAGGTCGTGCAGATCTATGCGGGCTACTCCCCGGGGGTCATCGAGGACATCCGCCGGCGGACTGAGGCGATGGTGGCGACACCGGCTGGAAAGCAAGGAGGCAAGTGACATGCGCAGGATACTGGTGACGGCAGCGTGCGTGCTGGCAGCGGCGGTGGCCGGTGCCCAGGGTTCCACGGGTACGGTGGAGTTCACGCCCACGGTTGGCTATTGGTTCGGCGATGTGATGGCCCGTGGCACGAGCGAGGAGCTCGATTTCGACGTGACGATCGACGACGCCCCGCAGTACGGCTTCCGCCTCGCCTACCGCTTCACCGACAACTGGGCGCTCGAGGGGTTCCTCAGTCGAGGCCGTGCGGACCTCGTGACCGGCAGCTCGGATCTCTTCGGCGGGAGCAACAAGATCGGCACCATCGACATCACCACGGGCGAGCTGGGGTTTGAGGCCGGGTTCGGTCACAGCCGTCTCGTGCCCTTTCTCGCCGGTGGCATCGGGATGACCAACCTGGACCCCAGCCTTTCCAGCATGAGCTCGGAGACCCGCTTCACGGGCAACTTCGGGACCGGGTTCAAGCTCTTCTTCACGCCTCAGATCGCGCTCCGCTTCGACTGGCGCGGCCACGGGGTCAACATGGGCGGCGACCACGAGGACGACTGCGACTGGTGGGATGATTGCCACCACCACAACGGCGACGAGTGGATCTACTTCACGGAGGTCGCCCTGGGCCTGACCTTCGTGTTCTAGGACGGGACCCCAGCCTGGTGACCGCCGTCACCTCCGGGTGCCGGCGGTGACGCGAGGAGACTGCTACGATGCCGGCGGCGGGAACGTCACCCGCCGCCGAGCTGTTTTCGGAGCCGGGGGAGATGTGGAGCGTCGGTTGCTCGTGCGAGTCAGTGCAGTCATGGGTGTCCTGGGGTTGGCCCTGGCCGCGAGTGCGGGCGCAGCGACCGGGGAGCCTACCAACCCGAAGGTGTTCGAGGCCTCGGCGAGTGTCTCGTCGGTGCTGGTGCCCGTGACCGTCAGGGACTCCAAGGGGAGGCTCGTCCCGACCCTGGAGCAGAAGCGTTTCCACCTCGTGGTGGATGGGATCGAGTTCCCGATCAAGTCGTTCTGGCGTGAGGGAGGCCTGCCGATCTCGTACACCTTCATCCTGGACACCTCCGGGTCCATGGGGCGCCGCCGCCTGGTCAAGGCCCGGGAAGCCATTCTCGAGATGGTCAAGCAGTTGCGGCAGCAGGACGAGGTGTGCCTGATCACCTTCGGGGCCGCCGAGGTGAAGCGTCGCATGGCGTTTCCGGGCGACCCGGCCGAGCTCGCGGAGCTCCTCGATGCCCTCAGGGGATTTGGTACGACCGCACTGTACGACGTGCTGACCATCACGCCCAGGGCCATGGACGGGGCGAGGAACGTGAGGCGCGCCATCGTGCTGTTCACCGATGGTGTGGACACCGCCTCGGAGATGAAGCCTGAGGACGCGGTGAAGGTGCTGGAGGGGCTCTCCGACCCGCTGTATGCCCTAGGCATCGAGCCGCCGCCTGCGGACGAGGGCCCGGAGGACAGCTACGAGCAGTTGCTGGCCAGGTTCGCCACGGCGTCCGGCGGGCGCTACCTTCGCGTGGACACGGCCGCCCGCCTTCCCGAGTTCGCCCACGAGCTGCGTCGCGAGCTCTCGATGCGCTACATCATCGACTTCCAGCCGTCCGGGGTCGGGACGTCCAAGTGGCGGCCGATCGAGGTGCGTGTCGACGGCGACTACGATGTGGCGGCGCGCCAGGGATACACCGGGACGCTGCCGTAGAGGAGACCGGCGAACGGTGCAGGAAACAGCGTCTGGTTGGAGCCCGGAAAGGCAGGAGGCTCTTGACAAATGAGAGCTGGCGGTGTGTTATAGTCGCGAGTGACGCAGCGAGGACTAGGAGCGGAAGCTCATAACTCGAATTCGAGTAAAAGGGAGGATAGGGCATGAGAAAGTCGTTGTGGGGTGTTCTTGCGGTGGCCGTGGCCCTGATCGTAAGTGGGTGCGCGACCAAGACGTTTGTCCAGGAGCAGGTGGCGGCGGCCAGCAAGGCCTCGGATGCGAAGATCGGTGAAGTCCAGAAGCAGGTCGAAGCGACCCAGATGGATGTCACCAATCTGAAGAAGTCCGACAGCGCGCAGAACGAGCAGCTCGCCAAGCTGTCCGACACCGCCAAGGAAGCGCTCAAGCGCGCCGAAGAGGCGGGCAAGCTGGCCAAGGGCCGTTTCCTGTACGAGGTGACGCTGTCCGACGAGACCGTCAAGTTCGCCCTCGGCAAGGCCGACCTGGCGAAGGAGTTCCAGGGCGCCCTCGACTCCCTTGCGGCCCGCATCAAGAACGACGGAAAGACCAAGAACCTGTACGTCGAGGTTCAGGGTCACACCGACTCCCTGGGCTCCGAGAAGTTCAACCTGAAGCTCGGCCAGGAGCGCGCCGAGGCCGTGATGCGGTACCTCAACATGCAGGCGGGGATTCCCCTGTCGATCATGAACGTGATCTCCTACGGCGAGTACAAGCCGGTGGACGACAACAAGACCGCGGACGGCCGCGCCAAGAACCGCCGCGTCACCATCATCGTCCTCGAGTGATCAGCCTCTCGATTGGATCCTTCAGCGCCCCGGGTCTCCCCGGGGCGTTTTTCTTGGGTCGGGGGAGCCGCCGCGACGGCTTGCATTGGTCACCGTCTGCAGTTGGCGGTATGATGACTGCAGCATGTCGGAGGTGTGGTGTGAGAAAGCTAGCCATTGTCCTCGCGTTGGTCCTGGTGGCGGGCTCTCTGGGTGCGGCCACCCTGGTCCTCAAGGGTGGCAAGACCCTCGCCGTCCAGGGCTTTTCACAGCAGGGTAACCTCGTCGTCGTGCGCCTTGCGGACGGTCGTGTGCAGTCGTACCCGCTGACCGCCGTGGACATGGCGGCGACCAGCGCCGCCAACCCGTCAGCGCCGGCGCCCGAGGCTGCGAAGGACAAGGGACCGAGCAGCCCGTTCGCAGCCGCCAAGGCTGCGGAGGGAGCCGGTGTCCTGGTCGTCACCGACAAGGACGTCACTCACTACTACCGTGAGGACGGCGAGCCCGGAGGGGCGGGAGAAGCGGACAAGG
>JALOLB010000005.1 GCA_025456225.1 Thermoanaerobaculaceae bacterium | reverse complement strand
GCCTGACCCGAGGCATTGCCGTAGTCAACGAAGGTCGTGGTGTAGTCCCAGCTCCGCCCTTCGAATGCCACCTCGGGAAGAGACAGGTTCGTGAGGCCTGCCGGGTTGGTGTAGGCGGCCGTCGCGTCGTCGGCGAGGCCCACGAAGGCGCCACCGAAGGCAAGGCTGCGCGCGCCGGGGCTCGAGAAGTTGAACTGTATGCCCGCATTGATCTCGCTGTTGGTCTGTGCCGCGGCGCCGACCGACCACAGCACGACTCCCAACGCCAGCACGACAAGGCTTGCACGTCGCGAACCGCTCATGTTCCCGTCCTCCCTCTTCTTCGTCTTGCTGCTCCGATTATCCTCCAGGACCCAGGGCCCCACAACGGGTTCATCGGTTGAGCCTCCGGCGGGTCTCGGTGACCATGGCACGGTACTCGAGGTACTCCGGGTCCCCCTCGCCGACCTCCCCGGTCCGCTCGCTCATCTCCAGGGCGTCCAGGGCGCACTCCCAGTTGCCGAGCTGGGTGTGCTCCCTGGCGATCCAGAAGTAGGGCAGGTAGTCGGTGAAACGCAGGCCGTACATGCGGGCCTGGCGCCTGGACGCAGGCCGGTGCTCGGTGGCGACCAGCAGGGCCTCGAGCGCTCGCTGCGGGTCGCCCCGCCGGTCGAGTGCCTGGGCCAGCTCGTAGTGGAAGTACCACGGAGCGAATCCGAGAGGGCTGGAGGGGTCGATGCCGCAGCTCGACATCACCTCGGCGCGCAGTCGCTGGTACTCGCCCTCGGAGAGCACGGGAGGCTGCGGGGGGAAGAGCCTGAAGCGGGCCGGTTCGGAAGCAGTCGCCACGGCTGCGGGCGGCACCGGCGCCGGCTCGCGCAGCATGGCCCGAAGCGCGTCGAGCATGGCCGCCCCGGCCTCTGAGCCGGCCGCCACGCCGTCCTGCTCGGTCCTGGAAAGATACAGCCTGGCCCGGTGCGAGTCGCCCGCCAGCCAGTGTGCGTAGGCGAGGTAGAGGTTGGGCAGGTAGTCGACGAGGTGTACGCCGTGGGTTCGCACCTGCAACGCCTCCACGGGTCGCCTCGCGAGCGCGGCCTCCAGGAGCGGGATGGCCGAGGCGCCTCGTCCCTCCTCCACTGCCGCCACGCCCTGCTCGTAGGACTGGTACCACAGCAGGTCCGGCCCCGGCCCTCCGAGCAGCACTGCCAGCGCCACCGCCACTCCCGCCATGAACCTCCCTCGTGATCTACCTCACAGTATAGGACCCTGCGGGCCCTTTGACAGGCGGCCGGACCGGGGGCGACATTGAGAGGTGCGCCGTATACTTGCGGCACGCCAGGAGGTGCGCATGCCGACTCGGGCTTGGTGGCGGGGGTTTGGGAGGGTGACCCTGGCCGCGCTGGTTGTCGGTCTCGGGCTGGCCGCCGGTACGGGTCGTGGGGCTGGCCAGGCTTCCCCGCAGCCGGCCCGCGCGCTGCCGCTGGCAGGGGCTGGTGCGCCCGACCGGTCCCTCGACGAGCCCGGGCTGTTCCCGTTCTTCACGCCCTCGGCGCACTACGTTCCCGGCGTGGGGCTGACGGTCGGGCTTCGGGTCACCCAGTTTCCACTCGGGCGAACGATCAGGGTCGAGGATCGCTTTCCGGTCGGCTGGGGTGTTTCCGGCATCAGCGATTCCGGAACCCTGGTCTCCGGCAAGGTCGTATGGGAGCTTCCCCTGGCGGCCGGCGAGACCGCCGAGCTGACGTATGTCGCCACGCCTCCCGCCGGCACCACCGGGTCCCAGACCTTCCACGTCGTGGCGATCTTCGAGAGCGACAGCGGGTTGACGCCCTTCAGTGACGATCGACTCGTCCAGCGGGCCGGCTCGGAGTGCACCCTTGGCTGTGGCGCCACGGCCAGCACGGGCTCGGGCGCGGCGCCGCTCGCGGTCCAGTTCACCGGCTCGGACAACCCGGTCGGCTGCGCCGGGGCTGTCGCCTACGACTGGGACTTCGACGACGGCACCCAGCACTCGACGCTCAAGAGCCCCACGCACACCTACACGACCCCCGGCACCTTCACCTGGAAGATGACCGCCAGCATCGAGGGCGTGCCGTGCGTCAAGAGCGGCGTGGTGGTGGTGAGCACCTGCAGCCTCTCGTGCAGTGCCTCGGCGACGCCATCGAGCGGGGGCGCGCCCCTGCAGGTGCAGTTCCAGGGAGGGGCGACGACCAGCAGTTGTGGTGGCAGCGTGGTGTACAACTGGGACTTCGGCGACGGCAGCGCCCACTCCGCGCAGCCCAGCCCGACCCACACCTATGCCACGGCCGGCACGTTCACCTGGAAGCTCATCGTGACGACCGGGGGACAGAGCTGCACGAAGTCCGGGACTGTCACCGTGCTGGAGTGCTCCCTTACCTGCGGTGCCACCGCAACGAAGGTCGCCGGGCGACCACCTCTGGGCGTGAGCTTCACCGGCACGGCCGATCGGGGCACGTGCTCGGGCACCCTGACCATGGACTGGGACTTCGGGGATGGGATGCCGCACGCCTCGTCGGCCTCCGTGTCGCACACGTACACCGCCGCTGGCACCTACACCTGGAAGCTCACCGCCAGCGTCGGCGGAGTCGTCTGTCAGAAGACGGGGCGGGTGATGGTGTCGAACGCCGACTCGGTCAGCGAGGCATGGCCCCGCCTCTTCATGATCCCGGACGCCGCCCACACGGCCGGGGCGCTCGGCACCAACTGGGTCTCCGACGTGGTGCTGCACAACCCGGGCAGCAAGGCGGTCACGGCAACTCTCTACTTCCTCGACAAGGACGTCGACAACACCGGGGCGCTCGGCTGGAAGGTGTCCGTACCGGCGTGGCAGTCGCTCAAGCTGCCGGACGTGGTGGAGGACACCTTCGCCCGCTCGTCGAGCTCCGGGGCGATCCTCATCGGTGCCGACGGGGAGCTGGTTGTCACGTCCAGGACCTACAACGACGCGACGACTGGAACCTACGGGCAGTACATCGAGGGGTACTCCACGGGCCGCGCCATCAGGACGGGGGAGACGGCGCGGCTCATCCAGCTCAGCCGCAACGCCGACTACCGGACCAACATCGGCTTCGCGAGCGTGCTGGGAGTCAACCTCGATGTGAAGCTCGACCTCTACCGGGCCAACGGCAGCCTGCTGGGTGGCCGGACGGTGACCCTGCGACCGTACGGCTACACGCAGCTCAACGATGTCCTGGCTGCCTACGGCTCGGCTCTCGACGACGCCTTCGCGGTCGTCCAGTCGGCCCAGGCAGGCGCGGCCTACCTGGCCTACGCCTCGGTCATCGACAACCGGACCGGTGACCCGGTGCAGGTGATCCCGGTGGGCCGGGGCCTCCAGGCCAGCCCGGCCGTGCCGGGCACGGCGCAGTCGGAGCCGCTGCCGGGTGTCGTGCGCGAGGACGACGACGGAACGGAGGCCGGAGAAGACACGATGGCCGCCACGGCTGTGAAGCTGCAGGCGGCCGGAGCAAACAACCTCGGCCAGCTCGGCTTCGCCGACAAGCCCCGTATCCGGGCAGTGCCCGCCCAGATCCCGGGCCTTCAGAACGTGGCCCAGGTCTCCTCGGGAGGCAGCCACACCATCCTCCGCAAGACCGACAGCACGATCTGGGAGTTCGGTGCCAACAACGCGGCCCAGCTCGGCGACTCGACCCTCACCCACCACTCGAGCCCGGTCAGGCTGGCAGTCCTCTCGGACGTCGGGTTCGTCGACGCAGGGTCCGATCACAGCATGGCGGTTCTGAGGACTGACGGCTCGGTGTGGGAGTGGGGCTTCGGAGTCGACGCGCCGCGGCAGGTCGCGGGTCTCAACGCCGTGACGCAGGCGCTGGGACGCAACCACCGCGTCGTGCTCCGCTCCAACAACACCGTGTGGGTGTGGGGCAACAACGCCTATGGTCAGCTCGGCATTGGCAACACCACCGCGCAGTCTGCACCGGTTCTCGTGCTCGGGGTCAACAGCATCAGGCAGGTTGCCATCGGCAACTGGCACACGATGGCTCTCACGCTCGACGGACGGGTCTACTGCTGGGGGTTCAACGGGGACGGAGAGGTGGGCGACGGCACGACCCAGAACCGCAACGTGCCGGTGCTGGTCAGCGGGCTTCCTCCCATTGCTGCGATCGCCGCGGGTGGATGGGCGAGCTATGCGCTGGGCGCGGACGGGAAGGTCTATGCGTGGGGCTGGAATGAGTACGGCCAGCTCGGCGATGGCACCACGACGCCTCGGGCGAAGCCGGTCCAGGTCAGCGGGCTCTCCTCGATCGTCGAGGTGGTTGCAGGCGACCAGCATGGCCTCGCTCGAAGGAGCGACGGCTCGGTGTGGGCCTGGGGAGATGGCGACTCCGGCCAGATCGGAGATGGCTCCACCGTGCTGCGGCTGACCCCCGTGAAGGTGTCGGGAGTGAGCGGAGCCACGGGCATCGCGGCAGGGTCGCGCAGCAGCTTCGCGATCCAGACCGGCGGCACGGTCATGGCCTGGGGGTACGACGAGTACGGCCAGCTCGGTCTCGGCCGGACCGTCTACTCGTCCACTCTCGTGGACGTCGCTGGTGTGGGGGACGTGGTGGCGGTGTCGGCCGGCGGCGCCCACAGCCTTGCGCTCCGCAACGACGGGGTGATCCTGTCCTGGGGCGTCAACAACCTGGGCCAGCTCGGCTACGACAGCGGGGGCCTGGTGAAGGAGCAGCCGACCGTGGTGCCGGGCGTGCAGAATGCCGTCGCGGTGGCGACCGGCTATGCGTTCAGCCTGGCCCTGACCTCCGGCGGGGAGGTGTGGAGCTGGGGGGACAACTTCTACGGGCAGCTCGGGGAGGGGACGGAGGAAACCCGCGTCGCGCCGGCACGGATCACCGGCCTTCCGAAGATCTCGGGGATCGCGGCAGGGGCATACCATGCCCTGGCCGTCACTCCGGGCGGCAAGGTGTGGGCCTGGGGGTACAACGGGTCCGGCCAGGTGGGGAACGGCAGCACCACCACCCAACGGGTCCCGGTCGAGCTGACCGGCATCACCGGCGTGACGACCGTGGTTGGCGGCACCTTCCACAGCCTGGCTCTGACCAGTGACCGCAGCCTCTGGGTCTGGGGCAGCGACTACTACTATCAGCTGGGAGATGGCGCCCGCACTGATCGTCCGGTTCCCCACAAGCTGACATCGATCGGTGACGTGACGCAGGTGGCGGGGGGCACCCTGCACACGCTGGCCGTGAAGGCGGACAAGACGCTGTGGAGCTGGGGCTACAACCGGTCGGGGCAGCTCGGCCTCGGCACCGGTGTCTCCTATGCCAGCGTCCCCGCCAGGGTGGTGGGGATCGGCCCGGTCGAGGGTGTCGTCGCCGGCTCGGAGCACAGCGTCGCCCTGCAGGGTGCCGCCGGGGTCAGCACGTGGGGTCGCAACTGGCTGGGCCAGCTCGCAGACGGCACGACCACCAACCGCTCGGTGCCGAACAGCCTGTACTACCTCAACCAGGTCTTTGCAGCGGGCGCCGGCTCCGAGCACACCCTCCTGGTCTCCGGATCGGCCATCTGCTGGCTGGGCTGCACGGCCACGGCCGCACCGAGCTCCGGGAGCTCGCCCCTGGCGGTGAGATTCAGCGCCACGGCCCAGGTCCTGAGCTGCAGCGAGAGTGCCACCTACGAGTGGGACTTCGGGGACCGGAGCACCCCCAGCACCCAGCAGAACCCGACCCACACCTACACGACATCGGGTGTCTACACGTGGCGTCTGACCGTGCGGGCAGGCGCGTCCACATGCTCCAGGAGCGGCGAGATCGTGGTGGGCGGGAGCGGGTGTGCGACGCCCCCGGCACCGTCGCTGCGCGGACCAGCCGAGGCATCGGCCAGTGCCGACTTCACGGTCGGCTGGTCCAGCACCAGCCCGGACGGCACCTACGAGCTGCAGGAGGCTTCCAGCTCCTCCTTCTCCGACCCCCAGACGTTCCCGGTGTCCGCGAGCAGCCGCAGCTTCTGGCACACCGAGGTCGAGGCGACGACCACTCTCTTCTACAGGGTCCGCGCCGTCGACCGCTGCAACAACCAGGACCTGAAGTCCGACTGGTCCTCCACCGTGCAGGTCACGGTGAGGCCCCCTGTGGGCCAGACGCTCTTCGTTCCAGGGGCTGCCCACTCGACCGGCACGGCCAACACCAACTGGCGAACCGATCTGGAGGTCCACAACCCGACCGCCTCGGCGGCGACGTTCCGGATCGAGCTTCTCAAGCGAGACACCGACAACACGTCACCCCAGAGCGTCAGCCGGACCCTCGCCGCCGGGCAGAGCGAGCGGTTCCCGGACGTGCTGGAGAGCATCTTCGGGTTCTCCGGCGCGGCGACGCTGCGAATCGTGCCGACGGTGGGCCGGGTCATGGCGACCAGCCGGACCTACAACGACCAGCCGTCCGGAACGTTCGGCCAGTTCATCCCGGCTGCCGGCACGGTGGAGACCGTTCCATTCGCGCAGCCCGCCCGACTGGTGGGGCTGGCCCAGTCCCCCGGCACGGACCAGGGCTTCCGCACCAACATCGGGTTCGTCAACACGACCTCCCGCACGCTCAGCCTGGAGTGCCTGCTGCTCCGCGGCGACGGCTCCACCGCCGGGGCTCAGTCCTGGCAGCTCAAGCCTTACGAGTTCAAGCAGATTGACAGGATCTACACCAAGGTCACGAGTGCCGAGGTGACGGACGGCTATGCGGTCCTGAGCACGTCCACCCTGGGCGGCGGGTTTCTCGCCTACGCGTCGGTGATCGACAACCGGTCGGGTGACCCGGTCTACGTGCCAGCGCGCGTCGTGGCGCAGGGAACCTCGGGTCGCGAGGAGCTCTCCTTGAAGCTCCCGGGCTCCGTGCCGATGGTCCTTGTACGGGTCCCGTCCGGGAGCTTCATGATGGGGTCGCCGACCACCGACCCGGCGCGGGAGGAGCCCGAGACGCCTCAGCACAACGTCCTGCTTTCGAGGGAGGTCTTCGTCGGCAAGTACGAGGTGACCCAGAGCCAGTGGCAAGCGGTCATGGGGACCCTCCCCAACCAGGACTGCGGCGCCGGCTCGACGCATCCGGTGTGCCAGGTCTCGTGGCAGGCGGTTGCCGGTCCCGGGGGCTTCCTGGACAGGCTCAACGCCCACCTGCAGGCCACGGGTCAGCTCGGGGCAGGAAGCCTGCGTCTGCCCACGGAGGCCGAGTGGGAGTACGCCGCCCGGGCCGGGACGACGACCCGATTCTCATTCGGCGATGCCCTGGACTGCACGCACGAGTGCGGAGCGTGCGGGACCTCCACGGGGTACATGTGGTGGTGCGGCAACAACGCTCCTGACGGCGCCAAGCCGGTTGCCTTCAAGCGCCCCAACGGGTTCGGGTTGTACGACATGCACGGGAACCTGTGGGAGTGGGTGAGCGACTGGTTCGGCGCCTACTCGGCTCCGTCCCAGACCGATCCGAGGGGACCTGCAACCGGAACGAACAGGGTCGTGCGCAGTGGACGGTGGCTGAGCGAGGCCCGCAACTGCCGCTCGGCGAAGCGCCTCTCGGAGGCGCCCGGGAGCGCGCTCACCTACGTCGGGTTCCGGGTGGCAGGCAGCCTCTAGCATTCTTCATCTGCTGGCACCAGGGGCCGGTCGCAGCGTCAGGACCCAGATCTCGCTGGGACGCCACAGGCGCATGCGGGGGCCCCAGGTGCCCGTGCCCCGCGAGACGAGCACCTGCATCGGCCCGACGTCGTACAGGCCTCCCATGAGGCGGAACTGCAGGCGCACGAGGAGGCCGAACGGCCAGATCTGCCCGTCGTGGGTGTGGCCGGACAGCATCAGCCCGGCCCCCAGCTCGGCGGCCTGCTCGGCCAGCAGCGGGCTGTGAGACAGCAGGATGGTGGCACCTGCCGGCCTGCCGGCGAGGGCGGTGACCAGGGCGCCGTTTCGGAGCCCGAAGTGGTGCCGGGTCACGAGGTCATCCACTCCCGCCAACACGAGACCGGGGCGAACCTCGACGTGGCGGTCGCGGAGGACCTCGAACCCGGCATCCTGCAGGAGCCTGACCGAGCGCTCGAGACCGGCGTAGAACTCGTGGTTCCCGGTCACGGCGAAGGTCCCAAGAGGCGCGCGCAGACGGCGGAGGATCGGCAGGAGGTCTTCCACGTGGTCGCTGTCCGAGTCCACGAGGTCCCCGGTGATCACCACGAGGTCCGGATGGAGGGCGCAGACCCGGTCGACCAGGGGCGCGAGCCATCGCTCGCCGAGCAGAGGGCCCAGGTGCATGTCCGAGAGCTGGACCACCCGCAGGCCCTCGGCGTCGGGTGGCAGCCCCGGGAGCCGGACGTCGAGCTCCCTGACCACCGGCGGTCGCAGGCCCTGCCCGAGACCGATCACGCTCAGGAGCAGTGCAGCCCCGACCGCCCCGGCGCGCAGCCTCGGCACCATCTGCCCACCCCACGCACCGAACCCCGTCAGGAGATCCACGACGACGAGGGATGCGAGCAGCAGGAACAGCACGCCCATCCACGTGGCGCCAGTCAGCTCCAGGAGGTAGGAGGCCGTTGGCAGCTCCAACCGGTCGAGGAGGCGCCCCAGGGGATAGGAGATCCAGAGCAGCAGCAGGGCGACCACCAGCGCGAGGTGCCCATGGGGCGCTCCCAGCAGGGACAGCCGCCAGACGCGGTGCGCCACGTACACGTGCATGAGCGCCCAGATGCTGAGGGCAATACTCAGGAAGACGGCCATACGGGCGGTCTCGCTCATCGGCGTACCTTAACCGATCCCACCCAGCCCGCCTTCCCACCCCCACCCACCCAGGCCTCAGACCTCAGGCTTCAGGCCTCAGGTCCTACGAGAGAGAAGCAGGTGGGTGGGGAGCCTGAGGCCTGCGTCCACTGAGGCCTGAGGACGGGTGGGGGGCGGGCGGAAGACCTGAGGCCGGGTGGGTGGGTGGGAGTGGGGCGGTGCTACCATTGCCCGCCCGCTGCGGTGGGCCGGAGGATGAGCCATGCTGCAACTGCTTGCGATCCCACTTCTGTTGGCACCGGCGGCCAACGTCTCGGCCACGGCCAGGATCGTCGCGCCCCAGGCGAACGTCTCGGCGGCTGCGGCGCCACATCCCTTCTCGGTTCACGACATGCTGGCCGCGGACCGGATCACCGACCCGAGGGTCTCACCCGACGGGACCCAGGTCGCGTTCTCCTTGCGGGTCACCGACCTGGCGGCCAACAAGGGGCGCAACGACATCTGGCTCGCCTCGCTCGACGGCACCCAGCTCCGCTCTCTCACCGGCACCTCGGGCGGTAACTCGCAGCCACGCTGGTCGCCGGACGGCAAGACCATCTACTTCCTCTCGTCGAGAACGAAGACCCAGCAGGTCTGGCGGATCCCTGCCGCAGGCGGCGAGCCCACCCAGGTGACGGATCTCCCGCTCGACGTGGACAACCTCGAGGTCGGTCCCACCGGCGGCTCCCTGCTCTTCTCCGTTGCGGTGCTCCCCGGCACGTCCATCGCGGAGACGAAGGCCGAGATGGATCGCCGGGAAAAGGTCGTCAGCACCGGCATGGTCTATGACCGCCTGTTCGTCCGCCACTGGGACACCTGGCTGGACGGCACGAGGAACCACCTCTTTGCCTTCAACCTGGTCACCGGCAAGATCGTGGACCTCATGCCGAAGATGGACGCCGACTGCCCGTCGCGCCCATTCGGTGGCTCGGAGGAGTATGGGATCACCCCGGACGGCCTGGCCGTGGTCTTCTCCGCCAGGGTCGCGGGCCGCAGCGAGGCATGGTCCACCAACTTCGACCTCTACGATGTGCCGATCGACGGGACGATCCAGCCCCGGCAGATGGTGTCGCGGCCGGCGTGGGACACGCAGCCCCGCTTCTCTCCTGACCGCCAGAAGGTGGCGTACCTGGCAATGAGCCGTGCCGGGTACGAGGCCGATCGCTACGACGTCGTCATCCGGAACCTGGCCACAGGCGTCGAGAAGCTCCACACCCTGCGAGTGGACGCCACATCGAGGGGCGATCGGTCCCCGTCCGAGCTCGCGTGGTCCGCCGACAGCAGGGAGCTGCTCTTCACGGCCGATCATCTCGGGCAGCACTCGCTCCTGGCGATGGATGCCGCGACCGGCCGGACCCGCATGGTGGTCGAGAAGGGCTCGATCTCCAGCCCGCAGCCGCTTCCCGACGGACGCGTGCTATTCCTCTCGAACTCGCTGGCGAGCCCCAACGAGATTTACGTGACAAGCCGCGACGGCATGCAGGTGAGGCAGGTGACCCGCGTCAACGAGGCGAGACTGGCCAGGGCCTGGATGGGCAAGGCCGAGCAGTTCAGCTTCCCGGGCGCGAAGGGCGACACCGTCTACGGCTACCTCGTCTACCCCGCGCGCTTCGATGCGACGAAGACGTACCCGGTGGCACTCATCATTCACGGGGGGCCCCAGGGCTCGATGGGCAACGACTTCCACTACCGCTGGAACCCTCAGGCCTACGCGGGAGCGGGGTACGCGGCGATCATGATCGACTTCCACGGCTCGACGGGGTACGGCCAGGCTTTCACCGACGCCATCAACGGCGACTGGGGCGGGGCACCGTACGAGGACATCATGAAGGGGCTCGACTTCGCACTGCAGAAGTACCCCTTCCTGGATGGCAAGCGGGTCGGCGCCCTGGGCGCCTCGTACGGCGGCTACATGATCAACTGGATCGCCGGCCAGACCGACCGCTTCAAGGCGCTGGTCTGCCACGACGGCAACCTGGATGAGCGCTTCGCCTACTTCGACACCGAGGAGCTCTGGTTCCCCGAGTGGGAGCACGGTGGCCCACCGTGGGTCGAAGGCTCAGGGTACGGCAAGCACAACCCCATCGACCACGTGAAGAACTGGAAGACGCCGATGCTCGTGATCCACGGCCAGAAGGACTTCCGGATCCCGTACACCCAGGGGCTGTCCACCTTCACGGCCCTGCAGCGGAAGGGGATCCCCTCCAGGCTCCTGATCTTCCCGGACGAGAACCACTGGGTGCTCAAGCCCGCCAACTCGATCCAGTGGCACGACACGGTGCTGGAGTGGCTCGGCAGGTGGCTGAAGTAGCAATCGCGGGCAGGGACCGTAGCGCATGAGCGAGCGGCGAGGGCTGGTCGTGCTGGCGGATGGGATCCAGACCGCCTTCGCGGCGGGTGCGGTGGCAACCCTGGCGCGGGAGGGGCTCCGCTGGTCCATGGGGCGAGGCGCGGGCCTGGGCGCCCAGGTGGCCGCGCTGGCCGTGCTGGGCGAGGCCGAAGAAGGCGCGCGCCGCTGGCGGCGTCAGGGCGAGCTGGGCTGCCCGCTGCTGACGCCTCTCCTCGAGGGCGCCCGTCATCGGCTCGGGGGCTCTCCCGTGACGATCGTCCCGGATGCCTGGCGGATCCCGGGCTGGCTCGACGACGCCCTGCTCCGCGAGCACCTGGCACCCGAGGCCGCCGCCCTGCCGGCGCGGCTCCGACGGGTCGGCGCACGCCTCGAGGTGGCCATCTGCGACCTGGCCGAGGGCGCCTCGCACTGGGTCGGTCTGGAGACCCGCGAGCCCTCCGGCGCGGCCGCCCTCATCGAGGCCGCAGCCCGCTTCCCGGGCGGATGGGGACCCGCGGCCGGCGCGGCCGGGATGCCTGCCGAGCTGCTCTGGGGCGGCACCGGAGCCACGCCGGCGGACGACCTTCCGACCGCGGCGGCGTGGGACGTGGTGTGCGGCTTCCCGGTGCCGGCTGTCCCCAGGGCCGGGGGTTCCCAGGCGATCTGGGAGACGCTGCAACGCCGGGACGAGCTGCAGGCAGGTCGTCTGGTGTCGGGCTGGGTGTCCCGGGACGTTCCTCTTGTCCGTCTTGTCGCGCCGTCCGAGGGTACTCTGCGCCTGGCGTCCAGGAGACCCGACGCCGAGCTCGGAGTGGAGTACCCGCTTCCCTGGGAACGCAACGGGGAGCTCTGTGGTGTGCTCGTCCGCATGGGCGAGGCCGCAGCCGCCCGGGCCATGGTCTCCGGTCCCGACTGAGCTGTTCCGACTTCAAGGGGGTCCTGTGCATCCGAAGAAGCTCGTCCTGGCTCTCGTCCTCGTGGCTGGCAGCGCGATGGCTGCCGCTCCCGTCATGCCTCGACACCCCGCGCCCTCCCCGGATGCGAGCAAGATCGCCTTCTCGTGGCAGGGGGACATCTGGATCGCGCCGACGGGTGGCTGGACGGCCCAGCGGGTCACCGCCAACCCGGGCTACGACCACCACCCGGTGTGGCTGCCCGACGGCCAGCGGATCGCGTTCGTCTCCAGCCGGGAAGGCGGGGACGACGTCTACATCCTGGACCTCCAGCAGGGTCAGTCCCGCCGCCTCACCTTCCACGAGGCCGCCGACACCGTCATGGGTGCGCTCGCGGACGACCTCGTGTTCGTGTCGCGGCGGCACGAGTCACCCGATCGGATGCCGGCCATCTACCGCATCCCCCAGGCCGGGGGGACCGAGTCGCTGGCATGCCGCATCCTGGCCGTCGAGGCCGTGCCGTCGCCGGACGGGAAGCACCTGGCACTGGTACGCGGCGGCACGCCCGCGCAGCGCCGGCACTATCGCGGCGCCGCCAACCGCGACCTGTGGCTGTTCGAGACGGCCACCGGCGCGCTGGAGAGGCTGACCACCACGGACTGGGACGAGGACGGCGTGTCGTGGGCGGGGAACGAGGCGATCGTGTTCCGCTCCGACAACGGCGGCCCTGACCGCAACCTCTTCAGACTCGACCTCCCGGACCGGAGGCTGACCCAGCTCACGCGGCACAGCGGGGCCGACGTCCGGAGCCCGCGGGTGTCCGGCAATGGCCGTCTCGTGACCTACGAGCTGTGGGAGAGCCTCTACACCGTGCCGGCCGACGGCAGCGGCGAGCCCGTGACGCTGGTGCTCGACATGCCGGCGGATGCGTTGCAGCCGTCTGTCGAGCGCAAGACCTACACCGCCGATGCGGAGGAGATCGTGGCTTCCCCCGACGGCAAGCAGGTCGCCCTGGTGGTGGCCGGTGACGTCTTCGTGGTGGCCCGGCGGGGGAAGGACGTGGCCTCGATCGCGGCGTCGCCGACGGTGCGGGTGACCGAGACACCGGCCCGGGAGCAGGACCTGACCTGGAGCCCCGACGGCAAGCAGCTCGTCTACGCCTCCGACCGGTACGGGCAGCTCGACCTGGTGTCCGCCCGGCCGGCGGGGCGCGACGACGGGAGCTTCTCGCGCTCCGTCTCCTTCGTCGAGACCAGGCTCACGGACTCGGCCCAGGACGAGTCGCTCCCACGCTTCTCGCCGGATGGCAAGTCTCTGGCCTACGCCCGTGGGAGAGGCGGGCTGGTGGTGGCGAAGGCTGACGGCAGTGAGGCCAGGGTGCTCTTCGAGCACTGGAGCCCGGTCGCGTTCGCCTGGTCCCCCGACTCCCGCTGGCTGGCCTTCTCCCGGGAGGACCAGGCAGCCAACAGCGAGGTGTTCGTCATCCCCGCGGCCGGCGGCCAGGCGGTCAACGTGTCGCAGCACCCGGGAGTCGACGTCGATCCTGCCTGGTCGCCCGACGGGCGCAGGCTCTACTGGCTGTCCCGGCGTCACGCCCGCACCCAGGACGTGTGGGCCGTCTACCTCACTCGCGCCGACCACGAGCGCAGCCCCGAGGAGTGGGTATTGCTCTGGGAGGACGAGGAGGCGAGGAAGAAGCCCGCGGGCGAGAAGACGGACGACAAGGCGAAGGTGGACGCCAGGGCCGCCGACAAGCCGGCCGCCCCGGCGGCGCGGCCGGTCGCCATCGACCTCGATGGCATCCACGAGCGCGCCACCCTGGTAATCGCGCTGCCGGGGGACGAGGAAGGCCTGGCCGTGTCGCCGGATGGCAAGACCGTGGTCTTCACGGCCGAGATCGAGGGCGAGCGGGACCTGTACAAGGTGCGCTGGGACGGCAAGGAGCTCAAGCGCCTCACGACCGGCGGCAGCAAGCCGACGCAGCTCGCCTTTGCCAGGGATGGCAAGCTCGTGCTCTACCGCAGCGGCAAGGGCACGGTGGGGAGCACCGACCTGGAGGGCAAGGCCGGGGACCCGGTAGTCTTCTCGGCCCGGCACGAGGTGGACCGCCTGGCCCTCCGGGAGCAGGTCTACGCGGAGGCGTGGCGGGAGCTGGACCGCAGCTTCTACGACCCGCTGTTCCACGGTGCCAACTGGACCGCCCTCCGCGAGTCCTACCGCCGCCTGGCCATCGGCGCCTCGACCCGCGAGGACTTCGAGGAAGTGATGAACCTCCTCGGCGGCGAGCTCAACGCCTCGCACATGCGGTTCCGGGCCGCCGGAGCACCCAAGCCGATCCCCACGGGCTCCCTGGGGGTCGAGATCGAGCCCGCGGCCGACGGCAAGGCGGTGGTGGTGACCCAGGTCCTGGCCGACACGCCGGCGGCACGGACCGACGTCAACCTCAAGGTTGGCGATCGCATCCTGGCGGTGAACGGAGAGCCGGTCCTCGCGGATCGGAGCTTCTACTCGATGCTCACCGACACGCTCAAGCAGGGCGTGCTGCTCCGGGTGGCCAGCACGGGAGGGGAGCGAGACGTCGTCGTGACGCCGGTCTCCCTCGATCAGGTCAAGGACGCTCGCTATCGGGCATGGGTGAAGGAGCGCCGGGTGCTTGTGGACAGGTGGTCGGGAGGCAAGCTCGGGTACATCCACATCGAGGGGATGGACGCACCCTCGCTCGAGGACTTCGAGCGCGACCTGTTCGCGGCGGCCAACGGCAAGCAGGGCCTGCTCATCGACGTGCGCAACAACGGCGGCGGCTGGACCACCGACTACCTCCTGACCATTCTCACGGTGCGCCGGCACGCCTGGACCGTGCCCCGCGGGGCCGATCCCGGGGTCAGGGCCTACCCCGACGCCGAGCGCCTGCCGATGTCGGCCTGGACCCGGCCGGCTCTCACGATCTGTGACGAGGCCAGCTACTCCAACGCCGAGATCTTCTCATGGGCGTTCAAGACCCTCGGGCGCGGCAGCCTGGTCGGCACGCCGACCTTCGGGGCGGTCATCTCGACCGGCGGGTCCACCCTGGTGGATGGCTCGCACGTGCGGCTGCCCGAGCGGGGCTGGTACGTGGCTGGCTCGGGGCGCAACGAGGAGAACCACGGCGCGGTTCCCGATGTGCTCGTCGCCCAGCCGCCCCAGGACGACCTGGCCGCCGATCGGGACACCCAGCTCGCCAGGGCCGTCGAGGTGCTCCTGTCGCAGCTTCCCGCCGATCCGTCGACGCTGCCCTGGTAGGAGAGTTCACAGATCGCGGCTCGCAGTTAGCAGTTAGCAGTTCCCCCACCCACCCCGGGAGGTTCGGAAATCAACTGCGAACCGTAAACTGTGAACCGTGAACTGCGTTCTGGGCGGGCGGGGGTTATGATGAACCGCTGGAGGCACCGATGTCCCGCGAGATCCGTTTCTACAACACCCTGACGCGCCAGCAGGAGGCGTTCCACACCCTCGAGCCCGGGCACGCGCGGGTGTACACCTGCGGTCCGACGGTTTACAACGTGGTGCACATCGGGAACCTCCGCACCTTCCTGTTCGAGGACGTGCTGCGCCGCACCCTCCAGGAGCTCGGGTACCGCGTCACCCAGGTGATGAACCTGACCGACATCGACGACAAGACGATCAGGGGAGCGAGCGCCGAGGGCGTGTCGCTGCGCGAGTTCACCGACCGCTACATCGCCCTCTTCTTCGAGGACATCGACACCCTGCGGGTGCAGCGCGCCGAGCACTACCCGCGCGCCACCGACTACGTCCCCCAGATGGTCGAGCTGGTGCGGCGGCTCACGGCCAACGGCCACACCTACGTGCTCGATGGGTCGACCTACTTCCGCATCGCCTCGTTCCCGCAGTACGGCCGGCTGTCCGGCGTGCTTCTCGACGAGGTGAAGGCCGGGGCGCGCGTGGACGCCGACGAGTACGAAAAGGAGGACGTGCGGGACTTCGTGCTGTGGAAGGCGTCCAAGCAGGGCGAGCCGGTGTGGGACACGGTGCTGGGCCCGGGACGCCCCGGGTGGCACCTGGAGTGCTCGGCCATGGGCACGGCCCTGCTCGGGGAGTCCTTCGACATCCACACCGGCGCGGTGGACAACATCTTCCCGCACCACGAGAACGAGATCGCCCAGTCGGAGGGCGCAACGGGCAGGCCGTTCGTGCACACCTGGCTGCACGCCGAGCACCTCGTCGTCGAGGGCGAGAAGATGGCCAAGTCCAAGGGCAACTTCTTCACGCTTCGCGATCTGGTGGAGCGCGGTCACGACCCGGCGGCGATCCGCTACCTGCTCCTGTCGGTCCCGTACCGGCAGAAGCTCAACTTCACCTTCGACGGGCTGGCCGGAGCCGAGTCGGTGATGCGCCGCATCGACAACACCCTGCGGCGGCTCGCGCACACGCCTGCGGCCGGCGACGGTGGCGCGCTGGCCGCGACGGACGTCGCTGCCTTCGAGGCGGAGCTGCTCGACGGCCTGGCGGACGACCTCAACACCGCCCGCGCCCTGGCCGCGTTCCACATGCTCCTCACCCGGGTCAACCAGGCCCTGGACGGGGAGGGGATTGCGCAGCCGGTACGTGACCGGCTCGACGAGGCGTTCGGGCTGGTGCAGCGCACCCTCGACATCCTGCCGGCGCGGCCCAAGGCGGCCGACGACGCGGCCGGGATCGACGCCCTGGTGGCCGAGCGCACGGCGGCGCGCAAGGGACGGGACTTCGCCCGCGCCGACGCCATCCGCCAGGAGCTGGCAGGACGCGGCATCATCCTGGAGGACACGCCCCACGGCACGGTCTGGCACCGGCAGTAGCGACACCCCGCGGCCTTGTAGGAGCGGCATTCTTGCCGCGATTCATCTGTCGCGATCCGGACCATCCAACCAGACGGGCGTTGAGGTCGCGGCAGGGATGCCCCTCTTGAGGCGGGCCGCCAGCGCGCTCACGGTATCGCACCCCAGGACGCAGGCGCGCAGGGCCTTGGTGTCGTAGTCGTGCACGTACCCGTAGGGTGTCTCGTCGCTCCAACAGCTCACCTTCCGCAGAAGATCCGGCAGCACCCGCGAGAGACGGTCGAGGTCGAAGGGCGAGGTAACGAGCGGGCGGAGCATCTCGACGATCTCCTCGACCACCGGCTCGATCTCGGCAGGAGTGTCGTAGGGGAGCTGCTTGGCGGCCGCCCCTTGCACGAGCGCCGTCAGCTCCTGCGCAGCCACGACTCGATGCTCGGTTCGATCGGCCATTCCGGCGCCTCCCGATCCTCTCTGTCACCCGGCTTGTCCCGGCCAGGTCCGACCGCGCGTGACAGGCGTCCTGGCTGCCTTCCACGAGTGCTGATGCGAGCTGCTCTCGATTGTAGCTCGGGCGGGTAGAATGCCCGGGTGGCGAAGTCGGCAGCGACAGGGGGGCGTTCCGGCCGCAATGCGGCGCTGATCGGCGCGGGCATCATGCTGTCGCGGCTGATCGGCTTCGTGCGTGAGCGCATCTTCGCCCACTACTTCGGCAACTCGGACGCGCTCGATGCCTTCCGCACCGCTCTGAAGGTCCCCAACCTGCTGCAGAACCTCTTCGGCGACCAGGCCATCTCGGCCTCCTTCATCCCCGTCTACACCCAGCTCTGGGAGCGCGACCGCAACCCCGAGGAGGCGCGCCGGGTCGCCTGGACAGTCGGGTCGCTGCTCGCCCTGGCGATGGCGGTCCTGGTGCTGGTGGGGGTGCTTGCCACACCCCTGCTGATCGACCTCATCGCCCCGGGGTTCGAAGGGGCGAAGCGTGAGCTGACCATCCGCCTGGTACGCGTCACGTTCCCCGGCATCGGGCTGCTGGTGCTGGCGGCGTGGTGCCTGGGGATCCTCAACTCCCATCGCCGCATGCTCCTGCCCTACATGGCCCCGGTGCTGTGGAATGCCGCCATGATCGCCTCCCTGGTCCTCTTCGCCGACGGGAGAGGCCCCGATCAGTTGGCGGTGATCCTCGCGTACGGCGCCGTGGTGGGCAGCGCCCTGCAGCTCGGGGTGCAACTGCCTGGTGCGATCGGTCTGCTCGGGGGGCTGCGTGTGCGCTTCGGCCTGGCCTCGGCGCACGTCAGGACGGTGCTGCGCAACTTCCTTCCGGCGCTCGGGGGGCGCGGCGTCAACCAGGCGGCCGCCTACGTCGACCACATCATCGCCAGCTTCCTCGGGACGGGGGCCATCTCGGCCCTCGGCTACGTGCAGGATTTCTACATGCTGCCGGTGTCGGTGTTCGGGATGGCCAACGCCAACGCCGAGCTGCCGGAGATGTCGAGCGAGATCGGCTCGGGCGAGGAGGCGGTGGAACGGGCCCGCCAGCGACTCGTGGCAGGGCTCCAGCGGGTGGCGGCGTTCGTCGTGCCCTCGGTGGTGGCGTTCGTGGCCCTTGGCGACAGCATCGTCGCGCTGGTGTTCCAGACCGGGGCGTTCCGGCGCGCCGACGTGGAGTGGGTCTGGCTGGTGCTGGCGGCGGCCAGCGTCGGGTTGCTGGCGGTCACGATGGCACGGATGTACGCCTCGGCGTTCTGGGCCCGCCACGACACGCGGACACCCCTGCGATTCGCCCTGGTGCGGGTCGCGCTGGGTGCGACCGGAGGGTGGCTGCTGGCGCTCCACGCCCCCGGCTGGCTGGGCCTCCCGGCAGGATTCGGCCTGGCGGGCCTGACCCTGGCCTCCAGCCTCGCGGGATGGGTCGAGATGGGGCTGCTCCGCAACGCCCTGGCCCGACACCTCGGGAGAGTCGTCCTGCCGCTGGGGTTCGCCGTGCGCTGCTGGGGCGCCGCGATCGGTGCCGCGCTACCGGCGTTCGCCCTCAAGCTCTGGCTGCACGCCCTGCCCCCGGCCCTGTCCGGCGCGGTCGTCTGCGCGGTGTTTGGTGCGAGCTACTTCGGCCTCGCCCTGCTCCTCGACGTCAAGGAAGCCACCGCGCCCCTCGCCGCCTTCCGCCGCCGGTGAGGCCTCCACCCCTGCTGCCCCGCACCACCCCGGCGCGGCACGATCCGTCCGCGGATGAGCAGAGCGGTGAGACAGGCCGGTCAGGGGCGCGTCAGCCCGAGCTTCTCCAGCGCGGCGTCGCTCACGAGGCCGCCCTGGTCCCACCCCTGCTCGGCATAGAACGCATCGAGGATCGCCCGGTGGTACTCCGGGTCGACCTTGCGTCCCGCCATCGGTCCGCAGCTCAGGGGAACCTTGAGCTTCGGCGGGACATAGTCGTCATAGGCGCGCGTACGTCCCTGGATGTTGTTGAGCAGCCTCTCCAGCGTCACGATCCGTCGGCCGCAGGTTTCCTGCTCCTCCGGGGTGTAGCGGAGCCCGGTGAGGCCGAAGACGAGGTCGAGGAAGGTGTCCGACGTGGTTGACTGCGGGAAAAAGTCGCACAGCCCCATCGAGTCGACGACCGCCTTGCCCCACTGACCGTTGGCCACCGCGGCGGCGATCTCGCCGGCTCCTGACAGGCCTGCCTCCTCGGCCTGGACCGTCCAGGCGTACGTGTGGTCCCCGCGGCCGCGGTTGGACGTGGCGTAGCAGGTGTGCATGGCCGGGAACGCCTTGGGCTCGATCCCGGCGTAGCCAAGTCCGCCGTACGCCGTGGTCAGGCACCAGAGCACGTCGTCCTTGCGTGATTCGCCCAGGCGTCTCAGGATCTCGTGCGCGATCTCGTCAGTGGGTCTGCCCAGGAGCTCGCCCAGGAGGCCGTGGCGGTAGCCGATGCTCTCGATGGCTCGGGCAAACGCCTCCGCGTCGCCGAACGGGAGGCTCTCCCCGAGCTCCTCCAGCACGCCTTTCTGGTCGAGGTCCATGGCCGCCGCCACCACGGCCGCGGTGGTCATGGTGTCCAGCCCCACCTCGTTGCAGAGGTGGTTCAGCCGGACGAGCGCCGAGCGATCGGTGACGCAGCAGTTGATCAGGAGGGCCGCGGTCTCGAACTCCGGCCTGGGATACAGCTCCCCGTCCTCACCCTTGACCAGGCGGGAGCAGAGCACGCCGCGGCAACCGGTGCACACCTTGTACCTGGCCGCGATCTCGAGGAGCGACCCCGTGCTGACGTCCTTGAACGCTTCGGGGTCGAAGTGGCCCTCGTCGTAGTTGTGCCAGGGCAGGTAGCCGCCCTCCTTGCCGAGGTAGCCACCGTTGAACGCCCGGTCAAGCCACCAGGTGGTGCCGGTCGTGGGCCTGAACGAGGCCGTCGCCCCCTTGTCGGCCAGCTTCTGGCTCATGGCATCGTCGAGCGCCTTCATGGCCTGATCGAAAAGCTGTCGGTCGTGGTAGCTGGTCGTGGCAGACCCGGCAACCGAGACCGCCACGAGGTTCTTCGAGCCGAAGACGGCGCCGCCGCCCCCACGCCCGAAGTTCCGGTCGCTGTCGTTGGTCAGGCAGGCCCAGGGCACCTTCGCCCACCCTGCAGGGCCCACATACGCCGAGGCGGCCTTCTGGCCCGGAAGCCTCGCGGCGAGCGCGGCGCTCATGGCCGCTGACCGGAGTGGGAAGCGGCTGCCGTGCCGCTCCTCGAAGAGCTCGGGCTCCGCCGGGAGGATACGAACCTGGCCGTCGACGACCTCGATCCGGACCGGCCTATCGGCCCGTCCGTCGATCACGATCTGGTCGATGCCCGAGCTCTTGAGCCTGGTGGCGAACGTCCCGCCGATGCTGGAGTGCGTCACCAGCCCCTGCACGGGAGGGAGAGCATCGGCGAGAGGCGCCGTCGACCTCGTGAACGGGGAGAAGAAGCTCGCCGAGCCACGGCTGGCCGTGTGGATCCTGGTGTCGAGCAGAGCCGCACAGCCGAGGACGATCCGGTTCTCGGGCCCGAGCGGGTCGGTGATCGGCCCGCCGTGCTCCCGGACCCGCTCGGCGAGGAAGTAGGCTCCGAGCCCCCGGCCGCCCAGGAACGCCCTCTCGACGTTCGGATCGCTGTTCCTGATCTCGACGCGACCGGTGGTCAGGTTCACGAACGCCCATCGGCCGTTGTACCCGCAGCTTGCGCCGTTGCTCATGCTGAGCTCCTTCCGTCGGCTCGTTCGCCGACCTGCCGCCGTCCCGTTTCAGCCGATGGTCCTGTGGATGTCGAGGAGATCGGCCAGGATCGCAAAACCGGTCTCCCGCCGTCCTGCTCCGGCGCCCACGACCGTGACCTCGCCAAGGAGATCGGTCGCGAACTGCGCCGCGTTGGTCGCTCCCATCACGGACGTGAGCGGATTGGACAGGGGCAGGGCCTGCGGACCGACAGAGCCGACGACCTTGCCGCCTTCCCTCCGCACGCTGCCGATGAGCTTCCAGCGCTTGCCCTCGGCCGCGGCCTTCCTGATGTCCTCGGGAGTGAGGGCGGTGATGCCCGTCCTCGCGATCTCGTCCTTCCTCATCACGCCGCCCATGAAGACGTTCGACAGGATCAGCACCTTGCCCATGGTGTCGAAGCCCTCGACGTCTCCCGTAGGATCCGCCTCCGCGTAGCCCAGCTCCTGGGCCTTCTGCAGGGCCTCGGCGTAGGCCTGCCCCTTCTCCATCTCGGTCAGGATGAAGTTGGTGGTGCCGTTGAAGATCCCGCGGATCTCGGTGATCTCGCATCCCGCCAGGTTCTTCATCCCGAAGCTCAGCATCGGGGTGCCCGACATGACCGTTCCCTCGAACCGGAACTGCAGCTTCCTGGCCCTGGCCAGGTCCACCAGCTCCGCGTAGTGAAGAGCGAGCGGCCCCTTGTTGGTCGTGACCACGTGCGCGCCCGACTCGAAAGCCGCCTTGACGTGCGACGTGGCCGGCTCGCCCGTTGTGAGGTCCGTGTAGGACGCCTCCACCACCACCGTCGCCTTCGACTCGCGGATGACCGTCAGGGCGTCCCCGCCCTTGGTGCCGCCCGGGTAGGCGTCCAGCGTGCCTCCGGCCAGGTCCAGCAGCTTCTGCCCGTCGAGCCCATTGGCGTCTCGGAGCGAGCCCTTCAGCATGTCGCACACGGCGACGATCTCGAGCTCGAAGCCGTACTCGCGCCTGAGCGCCTCCTTCTTCTCGACCAGGATCGACAGCAGCCCTTGCCCCACGTTTCCAAAACCGATCAGTGCCAGGCGATGCTTCATCTGATTCTCCTTTGGGAAGATGTAGTCACTCTTCGATTCCGAGCCGGTGTCCGAACGGTCCGGTCCACGATCCGTGGGCAGTCTAGCATTCGGGGCAGGGCCTGACAAAGCGAGGCGAGCGCCCGTTTCAGCGGTTCCTCCGGGTCCGAACACCGGGGTCGGCGATCCGTTTGCTCGGAGCGCAGGCCGCCGCCCCTGCCGTCACCACCACGCCAAGCGGCCCCTGCTGCGCGGAGGCGTCTTCAAGCGTCTTGCCCCCGGGCTGGCGAGCAGGGCTCCCCACGCCGTCCTGGGGGTCGGGCGGCCGCCGGGGGGCCGGCTCGGAACCCGGCTTGACAGGGTTATTCCCTGCCCCGACCATGAGCTGACATGGCGTCCGGACCCCCGCTCGGCCTGGAACCTTCGACGACCGCGGCACCTGCGGGTGTCTGCCCCCCGCTCATCTCGGTCGACCGGGTCTCGCGGGAGTACGACGAGGGTCGGGTGGTCGCGCTGGCCGGGGTCAGCCTCGACATTGCAGCAGGCGAGGTCGTGGCCATCACGGGGCCGAGCGGCTCCGGCAAGTCGACGCTGCTCAACCTCATGGCCGGGCTGGACCGGCCCTCCCGCGGTGAGGTCCGGTTCGAGGGACGACGCCCGCGCGACCGCGCGGAGTGGACCGGCGTGCGGGCCACGCACATCGGCATCGTGTTCCAGAGCTTCAACCTGCTGCCGACCTTCACGGCCCGGGAGAACGTCGAGCTGGCCTTGCTGGGCGGTGGGCTCGGCGGGCGGGCGCGGGTGCGGCGCTCGGCGGAGCTGCTCGACCGGGTGGGGCTCGGGGTACGGGGCGACCACCTGCCGCGAGAGCTCTCCGTGGGGGAACGACAGCGCGTGGCAGTTGCCAGGGCCATCGCCAACCGTCCCCGGGTGATCCTCGCCGACGAGCCCACCGGCAATCTGGACAGTGCCAGCGCAGCCGAGGTGATGGCGCTTCTCGACGAGATCAACAGGCTGGACGGGACGGCGCTCGTGATCGTGAGTCACGACCCGGCGCTCGTCGGCCGGGCACCGCGGCGGGTGACGCTGCTGGATGGTCGGATGACGGGTGACCAGCGTGGGTGAGCACTCCCGCACCGGACGCCCGCTCGGCCTGGCGGGCGTGGCCTGGCGGGGTCTGCGGCGCCGTCCCCTGCGGACCGCCCTGACCTGGCTGGGTCTCGTCAACGCCGTGGCCTCGTTCCTGCTCCTGATCGGTTCCTCGCGGGGCGTGGAGGAGGGCTGGCAGCGGTGGAACCGCGAGCGCGGGGGCCACCTCATGGCCGTGCGGAAGGGCGCCATCGAGATCCTCAGCGCCTCGCTCAACGCCTCGCTGGTGGGGGAGCTGGCGGCCACCCCCGGGGTGGAAGCGGCCGCAGGCGAGCTCATCGACCTCGTGTTCCTCGACGAGGGGCCCCAGGCGGTGGTGCGGGGGTGGGAGCCGGGGAGCTTCCTGTGGAGCACCCTCGCCTTCCGTGCCGGGCAGCCGCCGGGAGACGGCTGGGAGGCCGCGGTGGGGGAGGGGCTGGCGGCCGCCCTCGGCGTCGACGTCGGCGGAACCGTGCACCTTCCCGGCCGCGGCCTGCGCGTCGTCGGCATCGTGCGGGGCGGCGGGGCGATGAGCGGCAACCTGCTGCTCGTGCCACTGGCCCGCCTCCAGGAGCTGATGGAGCGCCCGGGCAAGCTGTCGATCATCACGCTGAGGGTGCAGAACCCGTCGCCGGCGCGGGTGGCCGCGGTCCAGGCGGCGATCGCCAGGGAGTTTCCCGCCCTGCGGGTGGACACAACGGAGCAGGTGGCGTCCAACGACCACGTCCTCCAGTTCTTCCGCGCCTCGACCTGGGCCGTGGCCCTGATCGCGGTGGTGGGGGGGACGCTGATGATCCTCAACACCCTGCTCATGGCGGTGACGGAGCGGACCGCGGAGCTCGCCGTGCTGATGGCGATCGGCTGGCCGGCACGGCGCATCGTGGCGCTGGTCCTCGCCGAGTCGGGAGCGCTGCTGGGGCTGGCCGTGCCATCCGGGGTGGTCCTGGGCGGGGTCGGGCTGCGCTGGCTGGCGGCGCGGCCACCGCTGCTCGGCCTGATGGAGCCGCACCTGAGCGCGGGGCTCCTGGCCGCGACGTGTGTGGCGGCCGTGACCATGGGTCTGGTCGGCGCGGCGCTGCCGGCGTGGCGGGCGACGCGGGTGGACCCCGCCGGGGCGCTCCACCAGGGATGAGCGTGCACGGCCTGCCGTCCCTCTCCGGCCTGCTTGGCACCCACACGTACCTGGCCTGGGCGCTGGCGCAAACGCTGGCCCTGGCGGTCGGGATCCTGATCTGCCCCGAGCACCGGCGCGCGGCACTTCGCAGTGCGCTCCTGGCGGCGCCGTTCGGCCTGATCTCGATGGGCTGGGTGCCCGGCTACTGGCAGCCCGTGCGCCTCGCGAGCTGGCTCCGGACCGGCCCGGAGGACGTGCTGTCGGCGTTCGCCACGGGTGGCCTGATCTGGCTGCTCGGCTTCGCGACATCACCCGCCTGTATGGCGCGGGCGACCTGGCGGGGCGGCTGGTTCCTGCGCGGCAACCTGGTGCTCGGCGTGGGCCTGGGAGGCGGGCTGCTCGGGCTCGTGGTGGGCCTCTCGCCCCTGGCGGCCACGGCGCTCGGTACCGCGCTCGTGCTCGCGGTCTTCGGCCGGAGGCGGCCGTTTCTGCTCGGCCCGGCGTTGCGCGCCGCTCTGGCGCTCGCCGTCGTGCACGGCGCGATCCTGTGGGCGATTCTTGGGGTGTGGCCGGGCTTCCTGGCCCAGTGGCACCCGTCGGGGCTGGCCGGGATCCGCCCGGCCGGGGTGCCCCTCTCGGAGCTGATCTGGGCAGCCCTGACGGGGCTCGGATGGGTGGTCTTCATCGGCACCGCGCTCGACCTGCAGCCGCCGGTGGGGGTGCGCGCGCCAGCGCCCGACGCAGCTCCCGGGCAGTGAGGCGCCAGCACCCGGACGTGGGCAGGTGGCGATCTCGCGGCTTCTATGTCAGGAAAAGGGCACGGAAGGAGGCGTCCGTCGCCTCCTCGATCGCACCCGGCGACACGACGCGAGCCCGCGCCACCGCCTCGGCGACGTGGCGCACGAACGCCGGCTCGTTGGGCCTGCCGCGGTGCGGGACCGGCGCGAGGTAGGGGGCATCGGTCTCCACCAGCAGGCGATCCGGCGGGGCCGCCCGGGCGGCGTCGCGGATGTTGTCGCCGCGGGGGAAGGTGACCATGCCCGAGATCCCGATCCACAGCCCCCGGCGGACCATCTCGGCCACGCCCTCGGCGCCCTCCGTGAAGGAGTGCGCCACGCCTCGCAGCCCGGGGTGCTCGTCCAGGATGGCGAGGAAGTCCTCCCACGCCTCGCGGTGGTGGAGGACCACCGGCAGCCCGCGCTCCCTGGCCAGGGCGAGCTGCCACCGGAACGCCCGCCGCTGGTCCTCCCGGGGCGACAGATCGTAGTGGTAGTCCAGGCCGACCTCTCCGATGGCGACGACGCCGGAGGTGTCGAGGAGGGACTCGATGGTGGCTTGCCAGCGGGCATCGAGGTGCCTCGCATCGTGAGGGTGAAAGCCGAGTGCGCGGTGCAGGCGAACCGGCGTGTCAACCTCGAAGGTGGCGACCGCCTGGAGGTCCTCGGGACCGGTGGCGGGTACCAGCACGTCGGTGACACCGGCCGCAAGGGCGCGCGCGAGCACGCCCGGCAGCTCCTGCGGGGCAATCATCGTGAGGTGGGCGTGCGAGTCGATCACCCTGAGAGTCTACCCCCGCCCGGGATGGGGTGTAGCGGCCGATGGCCATCGGCCGTCCCAGGAGGCGGTGTAGCGGCCGATGGTCATCGGCCGTCCCGGGAGGTGGGTGGGGCATTCGACCCTCTCTCAGTTTCCGACGCGTCTCCGTCGACTGTCCCCGACGTGATGTGCCAGAATGTACAAGGAAGGAGTCTCCCAATGAAGAAGGCCGTGTTGCCCCCCCTGACGTTCCCTGTGGACGCCCTCGAGCCGTACTACGACGCCAGGACGGTCGGGCTCCACCACGGCAAGCACCACCAGGCGTACGTCAACGGCTACAACGCCGCCCTCGACAAGCTCGATGCGGCCCGCGTCGCCGGCGACTACGCGGCCGTCAAGCACTGGTCCCGGGAGATCGCGTTCCACGGCGGTGGGCACATCCTGCACAGCCTGTTCTGGGCGAACCTCAAGCCCGGGGGCGGTGGCGAGCCGCATGGCGACCTCGCCAGCGCCATTGCGGCCCAGTTCGGATCCATCCAGGCGTTCGACAAGCAGCTTCGCGCCGCCACCAACGCCGTCGAGGGCTCGGGCTGGGGGATCCTGGCCGCGGGCCCGGGGCGCGAGCTCGCGATCCTGCAGGTGGAGAAACACCAGAACCAGCTCCTGCCCGGCTGGCAACCGATCCTCGTGATCGACGTCTGGGAGCACGCCTACTACCTCAAGTACGAGAACCGGCGCACCGAGTTCGTGGATGCGGTGCTCGACCATCTGGTCAACTGGCGGGAGGTCGAGCGGCGCTTCTCGGGTGTGGCCGAGGCATAGATGATCACGATCGACCTGCCGCGCGCGGACGGCGCGAGCCGGTGTCTGATCGGCGAGGGCCTGCTCTCCCAGATCGCCGTCCACGTCGAGCAGGCCGCGGGCGCCGGGCGCCACTTTGTCGTCACCGACGCCAACGTCGGGCCCCTGTACGGCCGCAGCGTGGCGACCCGCCTGGCCGCCCCCTTCCTGGAGCTGTCGGTTGGAGAGGAGCACAAGGTCTGGCCGACCGTCGAGGGGATCATCCAGTTCCTGCTCGTCAACGGGGCCGACCGGGACAGCGTGGTGGTGGGTCTGGGCGGTGGGGTCGTCACCGACCTGGCCGGGTTCGCCGCCGCCATCACCCTGCGTGGCCTGCCGTGGGTGGCCGTGCCCACGACGCTTCTCGGCATGGTGGATGCCTCCATCGGCGGCAAGACCGGCATCAACCTGGACCTCGGCAAGAACCTCGTGGGGTGCTTCTGGCCACCCCGGGCCGTGCTCGTCGACCCGCACACCCTGCGCACGCTGCCCTCACGCGAGCTGCGGGCGGGCCTCGCCGAGGTCGTCAAGGTCACGATGATCGCGCCGTCCTCGATGGACCACCTGCTGGCCCGCTGGCTGCCGCCGCTGGCGCGCGGGGAGCTGGGCGGGGCAGGGGAGATGGTGGCCGGCGCAGTTCGGGTCAAGGCCGACGTGGTCGCCATCGACGAGCGGGAGAAGGGACCCCGCCAGGCCCTCAACCTCGGCCACACCCTCGGCCACGCCCTGGAGGCTGCCACTGGCTACGGCCGTTTCCTGCACGGTGAGGCGGTGGCGTGGGGCATGCTGACGGCGCTCCGACTGGCCCGGGACCGGGGCCTGCTCTCGACCGCCGACGCCCAGACCTGGGCCGGCCGCCTGGAGCTGCTCGCGCCGCTGCCCCCGATCTCCGACCTGTCGTGGGGAGACGTGGCGCCGTACCTGAGCCGCGACAAGAAGCGCAAGGAAGGCGGCATCGACTGGGTCCTGCCGCGCCTGGGCGGCGTCGTCCTCGGCGTGCGGATTCCGGACGAGCACGTCGCCCGCGCCTACGAGGCGCTCTGCACCGTGCCAGCCGAGGGTCCGTTCACCGGGCTGCTGTAGGCGGCACTTCTCAGCGGTCTTCTCCTGCGGGCGGGATCCGAGGTCTGTCAGCCGCCCGTCAGGACGGGAGCGCCTCGTCCTCGACCTCCGGCTCCAGGTCCTCCGGTTCCCAGCTCGAGAGGAGCAGGAACGCTGCCAGGAGCGCGGCCAACAGGTCCGCGACAGCGGGGAACAGCGCACGGGGAAGGACGATCTCCGCTGGAGCGGCCAGGTAGGTGACCGCGCGGCCGGCCAGCCCGGCGACCACAACCAGACCCGTGAGGGCCCGGACGATCGGCGGGGTCCTGCCCACCATGCTGAGGGAGGCCAACGCGACCGCCCCCACCCAGACGGCGCCACTCACCAGGCGCGCCACCAGGACATCTCCGAAGTCGGGCCCTCCGACTCTGGGAGGGCCGATCTCGCGTGCCAGCGTGACGGCGGCCACCTGGAGCAGGGCGTACGACACCAGGAGCACCGGGAGGCGCCAGGCGTAGCTGCCGGGCGGGTAGGGGAGCCAGAGCAGGGGTGGCGCCTCGGCCGGGTGCACGCTGGGAGGACCGAACGCCATGACCAGGCCTGCCGCCGCGACCAGCGCGGCGATACCGGACAGGATGCCCACCAGGGCCATGCCCCGGAGGCCGCTGCGCGCCTCGAGGGACAGCTCCAGGCGTGGAAGCAGGAGCTGCATGGCGCCCACCATCGCCGCCACGCCGACGCCAGCAGTCCAGCCGTAGCCCGAAGCGTGGGCCACGAACCACGAGCCGGCACCCATCACCACGAGGTTGATGCCGAGGAGGATGCCGAGGTTGAGGGCGGATGGCGGGGCAGCCTTCATGACGCCGAGGGTCAGGCCGACGGCCGTGTACACGAGCGCAACCGCCAGCAGCTCGCCAATGCTCTCGAGCACCTCACGCATGTCGGCTCCCTGACTGCCCGATTGCACAGGGCACGCTCAGCGTACGGAGCCGGCGAGGCGCCGTCAAGCGCGGGCGACCGCCGGCGGGGAACGGCGCAGTGCGGGAGCGACAGTGCGGTGGCTGGTCCACAGACCAGATGCCTGCGCAGGCCGAGGCCCCCGGATCCGGGTGTCCGGGCGGCGTCAGCCGCGGGCCTGGCGCAAGAGGTCGTTGACCCTGGACCAGTTGACCACGGAGTACCAGCTCTGGAGGTACTCGGCACGGCGGTTCTGGTACCTCAGGTAGTAGGCGTGCTCCCAGACGTCGACGCCGAGGATCGGCGTGTCGCCCACCGACAGCGGGCTGTCCTGGTTTGGAGTGTTGCCCACCGCGAGTGAGCCGTCCTTCTTCACGACCAGCCAGCCCCACCCGGACCCGAACTGGCCCATCGCGGCCGCGGTGAGCCTCTCCTTGAACGACTCGAAGCTCCCGAACGCCCCGGTGATGGCCTCGGCGACGGGGCCGGTCGGAACCCCTCCGGCCCCGGGAGCCATGACCTCCCAGAACAGGGAGTGGTTCGCGTGGCCGCCACCGTGGTTGCGGACCACGTTGCGGATGCCCTCGGGCACCGCGGGCAGGTCCTTCAGGAGCAGCTCGGCCGGGACGTTCTCCAGCGCCGTGCCGGTCACGGCCTTGTTGAGGTTGTCGATGTACGCCTGGTGGTGCTTGCCGTGGTGGAGGCGCATGGTGGCCTCGTCGATGAAGGGCTCGAGGGCGTCGAATCCGTAGGGCAGGGCGGGGAGTTGGTGTGCCATGGTCGTCTCTCCTCTTTCGGGGTGCACCGAACGTTGTCTTGCGACAGCATCTCAGCGCACACTCATGCCAACGCCTCCGCCCGTCCCCCATTCCCTCTGCTCGTGGATGGTCCCTGCAGCCTGAACCTGGGCGGGAGGTGGAGCTGATCTCCTGATTCGCTGGCAAGCTGATCCGCTGGCGGGTGGGGGATCTGTAGCCTTGAGCCGTGAGCCTGAAGCCCGTTCGGGCGGCGGCATCACGCCATCAGGCACGCGAGGGCGAGGCAGTACAGCTTGGAGCGGGCGCTTTCCGAGCGCGACATCACCACCACGGGGCGACTGGTGCCCTGGATCAGCCCGCCGAGCTCGCCGCCGGCGAAGAGCATGAGGCCCTTGTAGAAGGCGTTGCAGGCCTCCAGGGATGGGAAGAGCAGGACATCGGCGTCGCCTGCCACCGGAGTGGAGACACCCTTGATCTCGAGGCTCGCCGGATCGCAGGCCAGGAAGACGTCGAGGGGACCGTCGACGACGCAGTCGCCGAACGCCCCGCGCCGGGCCATGGCGCAGAGCGCCGCGTACTCGGCGTGGCTGGGGAAGTGCTCGGTGCACTTCTCCACGGCGGAGACGAGCGCCACCTTCGGCGTGGCGATCCCGAACCGCCGGGCCATGGCCAGGGCGTAGCGGAGCATGGCCTGCTTCTGCGTGAAGTCGGGGAACGGGAGCACGGCCGTGTCGGTGACGAAGAGCAGCTTGGGGTAGGAGCGAAGCTCGACGGCGCAGACGTAGCTCATGACCGCGCCCGGCAGCAGGATGCCGTCCTGCCGGTCCATGACCGCCTTGAGGAACGTGTCGGTGCCGATCAGGCCCTTCATGAGGATCTCGGCCTCGCCGGCGCGCACCATGCGGACCGCCTCGCGCGTCGCAGCCCTCTCGTCGGCGATGTCGATGACCGTGAGGCTGCCCGGAGGGACGCCCTCCTCGGCCGCGGCGTGGGCGATGCGCGTGGCGTCGCCCACCATGAGGGCCTCGACGAAGCCGAGCTCGACGGCGCGGGCCACGGCGCCCACCGTGTTGGGATCCTGGCCGCAGGCCACCGCCACCCGGAACCGCCGGCCCTGGCCCCGGACGTGGGTCACCAGGTCATCGAGCTTGCGAATGGGCTGCATCGGAACCCCCTCGATGTAGCGGCCGGTGGTCACCGGCCGCTCGCACGTGCCGCCTGCCTTCCCCTGGGCCCACCCCGGCCGCTGACCAGCGGCCTCCCATCCAACCGCCCCGGCCGCTGACCAGCGGCCTCCCATCCAACCGCCCCGGCCGCTGACCAGCGGCCTCCCATCCAACCGCCCCGGCCGCTGACCAGCGGCCGCTACTTTGCTGTGAGGGCGGCGAGGGCGATCGAGTAGAGCTTGGTCCTGGTGCTGTCGCCGCGCGACGAGAGGATCGCCGGACAGCGCGCGCCGACCACCATGGCCGCCAGCTCGCAGCCCGCCAGCTTGGTGTTGGTCTTGTAGAAGACGTTTCCGGCCTCGATGTTCGGGAAGAGCAGGCAGTCGGCGTCGCCGGCCACCGGGTTCTTGACGCCCTTGGTCTCGGCCGACTCGCGGTCCACGGCCACGTCCACGGCCTGGGGGCCGTCCACCAGCGCACCCTTGATCTGGCCCCGATCGGCCATCTTCGAGATGATGGCGGCGTCGACGCAGGCCTGCATCTTGTACGACATCTGCTCGGTGGCGGCGATGATCGCGACCTTCGGCGTCTCGATGCCGAGCGCCTTGGCCACGGCGATCATGTAGTTGACGATGGCGATCTTCTCCTTCAGCTCGGGGGCTGGGAGGACGGCCACGTCGGCGCAGATGATGAGCTTGTGGTAGTGGGGGTTCTCGATCACCGTGACGTGCGAGAGCACGGCTCCGGGGTCCATCAGGCCCTTCTCCTTGTCGAGCAGGCCCTTCATGTACTTGTCGGTGGAGCACAGCCCCTTCATGACGATCTGCGCGACGCCCTGGTTGACCAGCTCCACCGCCTTGTAGACGGCCTTCATCTCGTTGGGCTCGTGGACGATGGTGAAGCGCCCGACGTCGATGCCCTCCTCGCGGCAGACCCTGGCGATGACCTCCTGGTCGCCGACGAGCGTGGCCTCGATGATGCCCAGGTCCAGCGCCCCCGCCAGGGCGCCGATGGTGTGGGAGTCGTTCGCGTACGCGGCCGCCACGCGCTTGGGGGGCCGGCTCTTGAGTTGATCGATCATCTGCTCGAGCTTGGTGATGGGCATGAGTGCCTCCTCCGTGGGCGGAAACTATAGCAGGGGAGAGGGGAGAGGGGAGAGCTTCCGTCGTGGTCGTGGACGTGGACGTAGTCGTGGACGTGAACGGAGTGCTTGACGGCGAGCAGGAGTCCTCGATGGTGCCGTGCTCCGAACTTGTCGTGGCGCGCCATGTGAGTGGTCCACGTCGACGACCACGTCCACGACCACGTCTACGTCAAGGGCCCCCGCCGCTGGCGCTGGCTTCCGGGGATGACATGGCCCCGGCGCTTCGCGCGCTCTGAGGGCTAGCTGCGGACCTTCCGGGACGGGCCGTAGAAGCCCTCGGGGGGGCCACCGGCGGCCCAGGCATCGACGATGGCGTCCCAGCGTCCTCTGGCCCTGAGGATCATCTCGATGAGGTCGCGCACCGCGCCTCGCCCTCCGGCCGACGGGGCGACAAGGTGGCAGCGCTCCCGCACCTCGGGCGCGGCATCGGCCGGGCAGGCGGCCAGGCCCACCCGGGTCAGGGCGGGGAGATCTGGAAGATCGTCGCCCATGAAGGCGACCTCGTGCAGCGTGATGCCGAGCCGGTCGGCCAGGGTCGTGATGTCGGTCCGCTTGTTGCGGCTCCCCTGGATGACATGGTCTGGTGCGATGCCGAGGTCGGTGACCCGGGCCTTGATGGGAGGCGCCAGCCGGCCCGACAGGATGGCGATCGACAGGCCCTCCTGCATTGCGGTCTTGATGGCGAAGCCGTCGCGGGCCGAGAAGCGCTTGAGCGACTCGCCTCTGGCGCCGTAGATGAGGGTCGCGTCGGTGAGGACGCCGTCCACGTCGAGGACCAGCGCGCGGACGCCGCGGGCGCGGGCGATGAGATCTTCGGCGGGCTGCAGCACGGTGGCCTCCAGTGAAGCTATGCTACGCGGGATGAGGGGAGCTGAGAAGACCAGGCGCGAGCGCGAGAAGTGGGAGCGCCGCTACCAGCAGGCCGCCGACTCGGTGTTCGGGAGCGATCCATCGTTGCTCGTTCGCCGCGCCCTGCCCCTGTTGCCGCAGTCGGGGCGATGCCTGGACCTGGCCGGTGGCGAGGGGCGCAACGCCCTGTTCCTGGCCCGGCTCGGGTGGGAGGTGGTGATCGCGGACTGTGCCCTGGCAGGGCTCGTTCGCGCCCGCCTCGCGGCATCGGAGGCGGGGGTGCCGCTCCAGCTCCTGGCGACGGACCTGGAGACCCCGGTCCTGGGCGACCCGCGACCACTCTTCGACCTCCTGCTGGTCCTCAACTACCACGACCGGGACGCCGTCGCCGGCGCCCACCGCTGGCTGCGCCCGGGCGGCATTCTCGTCGTCCAGGGTTTCGCCCTCGACCAGCTCGGGCGGGGCACGGGAGGTCCGAGCGATCCCGAGCTGCTGTGGGGTTCCAACGAGCTCCTGGCCCTGGTGCAGCCCCACCTGCGGGTGCTCCTCTACGAGGACCGACTGGTGGAGGAGGACGACAACCCCGCGCACCGCGGCCCGAAGTGGGTCGTGCGGCTGGTCGCCGAGCTGCCGGCCGCGCCTGCGGTGGCCGGCCGATAGCTGCTGGCTGCTGACGCGCCCTCCAGGCCCCAACCTGGACGTGGACCTTTTCCTGGACCCCGCTCGGAATGCGAGGCCACGGCATGGGCTCTCAACCGGCTGCTCACTCCGGCTTGCCTCGCTGTCGGTAGGGGCCTCGTCCACGTCCACGCTCCAACCCTCGGGCGGACGACCGGACCGTGTGCGCCGTACAATGAACGGCGTGTCGGCTATCGTCGAGATCGAGAACCTGGCAGCCGCGTTCCCCGCGGCGGACGGGACGCAGCAGCGAGTGCTGGACGGCGTGAACCTGCGGGTCGAGGAGGGTCAGACCGTCGCTGTGGTGGGAGAGTCGGGGAGCGGCAAGTCAATGACCGCCCTGGCGCTGCTGGGTCTCCTGCCGCCGCCGGCCCGGGTCCTCGGAGGCCGACTCCGCCTCGGCGGCGTGGACATCCGGTCCGCGCCGGAGCACGAGCTCCAGGGGCTGCGAGGGCGACTCGCCGGGCTCGTGCAGCAGGACCCGGCCGCGGCGTTCGATCCGGTGCGGCGGCTGTGGCCGCAGGTGAGCGAGGCCGCAACGCGTCACAGGGTCGTGCGCACCCGGACGGAGCGACGTGCGCTGGCCGAGCGGCTGCTGGCCGAGGTCGGGCTCGACGACCCGGAAGGCCTGGCCGGCGCGTTCGCGCACCAGCTCTCGGGCGGCCAGCGGCAGCGCGCGGCCATCGCGGCGGCCCTGTCGGCCGGTCCCCGGTTGCTGGTAGCGGACGAGCCCACCTCGGCCCTGGACAGCGTCTCGCAGGCCGCCGTGCTGCACCTGCTGGCCCGACTGCGCGACGGCCGCGGGCTGGCGCTGCTCCTCATCACCCACGACCTGCGCCTCGCAGCGGGGGTGGCCGAGCACATCGTCATCCTCCATGCGGGTGAGACGGTCGAGCGTGGGCCGCGCCCGGAGGTGCTCGATCGTCCCGCTCATCCCTACACCGGGGGCCTCCTGGCCGGCCACGTGGCGCCCCGGGACGGCGGCAGCGATGGAGACGGCCCCACGCGGACCGCCTGCGGGTTCGCTCCCCGATGCCCGCGGGTGATGGCCCGCTGCCGGGAGGCACGACCCGCGCTGGCGCCGCTCGAGGACAGGCGAGACGTGCGGTGCTTCCTGTGGAGCGACGCGACGGAGCCCAGCCGTGACTGACCCGCCGCTGGTCGCAGCCTCGGGCCTGTGGAAGCGCTTTCCAGGTCGTGGAGTCGGCAAAGCGAGGGGTTGGGTCGTGGCCCTGGAGGACGTCTCGCTGACACTCGATGCAGGCGAGGTGCTGGCGGTCGTCGGTCGCTCGGGGTCCGGGAAGAGCACGCTGGCGCGCGTGCTGGTCGGGCTGGAGACGCCCGATCGGGGCGAGGTGCATATCGGCGGCGTGGATCTGGCCACGGCGCCGGAGAGTGTCCGGCAGGGGCTGCGCCGGCAGATCCAGCTTGTCCTCCAGGACCCTCGACCGGCCCTCGACCCGCTGCAGACCGTCATGTCGGCGGTGTCCGAGGCGCTTGCCATTCACGACGTCTGCGCGCCGGCCGGGCGGCGGGGACGCGTCAGGGAGCTGCTGGCTCTCGTCGGCCTGGGCGCCCGCCCTGATCTTCTTGGACGCCTGCCCCACGAGCTCTCGGGTGGGGAGTGTCAGCGCGTTCTTCTGGGCCGGGCCCTGGCCTGCAACCCGCGCGCCCTGGTCCTGGACGAGCCGGTGAGCGCCCTGGACGCCGCGGTCCGTCAGCAGGTGCTGGGCGAGATGCTGGGGCTGCGCGATCGGCTGGGCCTCGCCCTGCTGCTCATTGCCCATGACCTCCGCCTGGTGCGGGATGTCGCGGACCGTCTGCTGGTCATGGACGCCGGCAGGGTGGTCGAGGTTGGGGAGACTGCACGTATCATGGCGGCGCCCTCGGCAGCGGCCACGACCGCGCTCCTGAGCGCGGCCGGCCTGAGGGCGGGACCGGAAGACCGGGAACCTTGGTCGCCGGTGGCACGTTAGTTCAGGCGAAGCGGCGGTGGATGCGGGGTGGCGGGTGAAACCCCCTACCGACCGGGAACGTAACAGGCGTCGAGCACGGAGGTGCGTGTGAAGCACAGCAAGGGACTGGCGTTGGTGGCAGCGATGGCGATGGTTGGGATGGGGTCAGTGTGCGCGGAGGAGCCGACAGCGGTCTCCACCGAGCCGGGGCTGCAAACCCGGGGCGTTCGCATGGGGGCGCCCGAGATGCGTCTGTCGATGCAGGACGCCGTGGGGCTGGCGCTGCAGCACAACATCAACCTGGAGGTCTCACGCCTCGGCCTGGCCGGCAGCACGGCGGCACTGGGCGGCAGTGTCGGCATCTTCGACCCGTACTTCAACCTCCAGGGCTCGGCCAGCGAGAGCTCCTCGCCGTCCACCAACAACCTGGTCGGCGCGGACGTGGCGACGTCGCGGCGCCGGGGCCTCGACCTGACCCTGGGCAAGGCCTACGCCACCGGCACGGAGCTCACCCTGGGCTGGACGAACAGTCGATCGAGCACGAACTCGAGCTTCTACTTTCTCAACCCTGCCTACAGTGCCGGATTCACTCTCGGGTTGCAGCAGAACCTGCTGAAGGGCTTCGGCACCGACGTGAACCGCGCCGGCATCGAGGTGGCGCGGCGCAACCGCGACATCTCGCGCCTGGCCTTCGAGCAGAGCGTCATCACGATCCTCAAGCAGGTGGAGTCGGCCTACTGGAACCTCGTCTACCAGCGTGACGACCTGGCGGTCAAGAAGCAGTCGCTGAAGCTCGCCCAGGACCTCCTCGATCAGACCCGCACGCGCGTCCGCATCGGCACGGCTGCACCCATCGACATCATCCAGTCGGAAGCCACGGTGGCGGCCCGCGAGCAGGACATCATCCTGGCCGAGAACCAGGTCGAAGGCGCGGCCGACCTCCTCAAGAAGCTCATGGGGTTCGAGGACCGCGAGGACTGGCAGAGCCGGATCGTTCCCACTGACTCGCTGGAGCCCCAGGCGGAACCGGTCTCGCTCGACGCCGCCATCACCGATGCGCTGGAGCAGCGGGTGGAGATCAGACAGCAGCAGCTCTCGACCGAGATCAACGAGGTCAACCTGCTGAGCGCCCGTAACGCCACGCTCCCCTCCCTGGGACTGAGCGTCAACTACGGCTACTCGGGGGTGGGTGGCACCGAGACGATCCGCGATCCCGACACGGGTGAGGTGATCGAGGTCATCGAGGGCGGATGGGACGATCCCCTGCAGCAGATCGGGGACGGGGACTACCCGCAGTGGTCAGCGGGGATCTCCTTCACCTACACGCTGGGCAACCACGACGCCAAGGCGCGGCTGGCGCAGCGCCGCTACGAGCTGAAGTCGGCACGCCAGACCCTGGCCCTGGCGCAGCAGGACGTCATCGCCGAGGTGCGGTCGGCGGTGCGCGGGCTCGAGGCCGGCTCGAAGTCCATCGCCGCCGCGATCAAGGCGCGCGAGCTCGCGGAGCGCAACCTGGATGCCGAGCAGAAGAAGTTCGCCAACGGCATGTCCACCAACTACCAGGTCCTCAAGATCCAGGAGGACCTGGCTGCCGCCCAGGCCTCCGAGCTCTTCGCCAAGGTCGCCTATCGCATCAATCGGGTCCAGTACCTGGTTGCCATCGGCCGTCTCCCCGAGACCATGGGCGTCACCATCGTCGACGAGGTGCCTCCCGCGCCCACGGTCATGCTCGAGGACACGGGCTGGCTCAAGTACCGCTCCTGGACCAAGGATCCCGACCTCAGGGTGAAGAAGACCGGCGAGAAGTGAGGACGGCTCGCAACCTGGATGCTGACGCGGCGGCAGGCTCCGCCGCGTCGGCTTTTCGATTGGGGGAGGACGGCCAGTGCTGATCGAGATTCGCGACCTGACCAAGATCTACGAGATGGGTGACTCCCAGGTGCGGGCCCTGGACGGAGTCAGCCTGGACGTGCAGCGGGGGGAGTTCCTGGCCATCATGGGCCCCTCGGGCTCGGGGAAGTCCACCCTCATGAACCTCATCGGTTGCCTCGACAGCCCCACCTCCGGCACCTACCGGCTCAACGACCAGGAGGTCTCGTCGCTCGACGACGACGAGCTGGCCCGCATCCGCAACCGTGAGATCGGCTTCGTCTTCCAGACCTTCAACCTGCTGGCCCGCACGTCGGCGATCGAGAACGTCGAGGTGCCGCTCATCTACGCCGGCGTGCCGCGCGCCGAGCGCCATCGCAAGGCCAGGGAGACGCTCGAAATGGTCGGGCTGGGCGACCGCATGCACCACCAACCCAACGAGCTGTCCGGCGGCCAGCGCCAGCGAGTGGCGGTGGCGCGCGCCCTCGTCAACAGCCCGTCCATCCTCCTTGCGGACGAGCCCACCGGGAACCTGGACTCCAGGACCGGCGAGGAGATCATGGCGCTGTTCGAGACCCTCAACAAGGGCGGCAACACCATCATCCTCGTCACCCACGAGGAGGACATCGCCGCCTACGCGAGGCATCGCATCCGGCTGCGCGACGGCAAGATCGTCGAGTCCGGCCCCACCACGGCTCACAGCAAGACGTAGGCGCGACCCTCCGCGCGCGGTCGGCCGTCCGGGCCGCCGGCTGCACGGACGCCGCGGTTCTGGCACACTGGCGAGGTCATGAGGGACGCCGTCGGAAAGCGCGTCGTCGTCGTGGGCTCCGGCATTGCCGGTCTCACCTGCGCCCGTTCGCTTGCCGGGCGTGGCTTCGATGTGCGGGTCGTCTCGCCCGGGGAACCCGGCCGTGACGGGGCCAGCCATCGTCTGCACGGCATGGCGCCGTTCATCCTCGTGGCGGCACCCTGGGTCCGGGGCGACAGTCCCGGGCTCTTCGCCGCCGACATCGACCGGCGCGCCGAGGGGCTGCAGCGGCCGGGGCTCGGCGAGGTGCTGGCCGAGGCGGCACACGACGCGGCCAGGGAGCTCATGGCGTGGCTCGACCTGCGTCCGATTGCCAGCGAGCCGATCGGGCTTCCCGGCGACGGGTTCGCGCGCGGCCTCCCCTGCCTGCCCGGCCATGGCCGCGCGCTCCTGCAGCCGGCCCTTGCCTCCTGCGCCGCCGACGGCGTGCACCTGGAGGGTCGGACCCTGGTCGTGGGCCTCGTCAGGGAAGGGGAGCGGGTCACCGGCGTCATGGTCGTCCGTCGAGGCTCCACCCGCCCGGAGCCGCTGGCCGCCATGGCCGTCGTGCTGGCGTGCGGCGGGCCCGCGGGGGCGTTTCCCGTCTCCACGGGTCCACGCTGGTGCCGGGGCTCCAACCTGGTGCTGGGATCGCTTGTCGGCGCCCTGCTGCACCATCCGGGGTTGCTGCAGGCGCTGCCGCTGACCGAGAAGCCACCGGGGTTCTTCCTGACCAGCCGGGTGCTGGTCGAGGCTCGGCTCGCCGCGGACGGGGAGCGGCTCGACCACGACCGCACGGTGCCGGGCATGCTCGCCGTCATGCGTGCTGCAGCCCGGTCCGGCCGCCGCATCACGGTCACCCTCGATCCGTCCGCCCGCGAGCTGCTGCCGGCCAGCTTCCCGATCCAGGCCATCGCACCCGTCGGCACGCCGGTGGGGCTGGCGGTGGGATGCCACCACGGTATCGGCGGCGTCGCCATCGACGCCTGGGGTCGCACCTCTGTGCCCGGCCTCTACGCCTGCGGCGAGGCTGCAGGGGGCGTGCAGGGGCGCGGGAGGATGATGGGCACCGGCCTGCTGGAGGGGTTCGTCTTCGGCCGCAGGGCCGCCGCGGCGATCGACCGCGACGGCCGCAGGGTGACAGGCGGCAGCGGAGACAGCGATGTCCTGGCTCCGCCTCGGGCGTCGGCCATCGAGCCCTGGCTCGATGCCGTGACGGCCCGCTGGCTGGTCGACGACCCTGGAGTGACCATTGAGGCGCCCCGGGAATCAGCGGCGCTCCCGGGAGGCTTTGACGAGTATCTGGCCGCCCTGCGCCTGCGGGCGGTGGAGATCATGGCCGCAGCCGGGCGGGAGTGACGGCGTGGCACGGAGGAACGGCATGCACGACGAGGATCGGCCGGGTGGCGTTCGGCCGCGGGCCGGGGTGCAGCATGGTGCCGGCCGAGGGGGTGCGGTGCGCCCCCGCGGCCAACGACTGCGAGACGTGTGGCCGGGTGCGCGGCGTCCTGAACCGCCTGCGCGCCGAGCTCCGCGCGGCATGAGTTGGAGATCGGCCTGCGCTCCGTCCCGAGGCTGTGATCGGTGATCGGTGGTCAGTGATCAGAGGGGAGGCGGACTACCACCTCCGAACACTGAGCACCGATCACCAGTCACTTCTTCAGCTCAGGTCGAACTCTACGCCCTGGGCAAGCGGGAGCTGGGCCGAGTAGTTGACCGTGCAGGTCTGACGCCGCATGTAGGCCTTCCAGGCGTCGGAGCCCGCCTCGCGGCCGCCTCCCGTCTCCTTCTCGCCGCCAAAGGCGCCGCCGATCTCCGCCCCCGAGGTGCCGATGTTGACGTTCGCGATGCCGCAGTCGGACCCCTCCACGGAGAGGAAGCGTTCCGCCGACAGCACCGAGGTGGTGAAGATCGCCGAGGATAGCCCCTGGGCCACCTCGTTGTTGACGGCGATCGCCTCCTCGAGGCCGGAGACCCTGTAGACGTACAGGATCGGCGCGAACGTCTCCTCGTGGGCGATCGCCAGGTCGCGTCCGGCGGCGACGAGCGTCGGCTCGACGAAGTTCCCGGGGCGTTCGACCCGCCGACCCCCGGTCAGGATCGTTCCGCCCTCGGCACGCACCCGGTCCAGGGCCTTGAGGTAGTCGGTGACCGCCTCCTCGCTCACCAGCGGGCCCATCAACGTGCCCTCCGCCAGCGGGTCGCCGATGGGGACCGACCGCAGGGCGCGCACCAGCCTCTCGACGAGCTGGTCGTGGACCCGCTCGTGCACGATGAGTCGGCGCAGGCTGGTGCACCGCTGGCCGGCCGTGCCGACGGCGGCGAAGACGATGGCGCGCAGGGCCATGTCGAGGTCAGCGTCGTCCATGACCACGACCGCGTTGTTGCCGCCGAGCTCGAGGATGCTGCGGCCGAACCGGGACGCCACGGTGGACGCGACCCGGCGACCCTGGCCGGTGGAGCCGGTGAAGGAGACGAGCGGCACGCGCGGGTCCTCGACGAGCCTCTGCCCGATCTCCCGGCCCGGGCCGATGACCAGGTTGAAGACCCCCTCGGCCTTGTGGCGGCAGGCCACGTGGTTGCAAATGTGCTGCACGGCGAGAGCGGTCAGGGGCGTGTGCGAGGACGGCTTCCAGATCACCGTGTCGCCGCACACCGCGGCCACGGCTGCGTTCCAGGCCCACACGGCGGTGGGGAAGTTGAAGGCCGTGATGACCGCGACCGGACCGAGCGGGTGCCACTGCTCGGAGAGGCGATGGCCCGGCCGCTCCGAGGGCATGGTGATCCCGTAGAGCTGACGCGAGAGCCCCACGGCGAAGTCGCACATGTCGATCATCTCCTGGACCTCGCCCAGGCCCTCGGAGAGGATCTTGCCCATCTCCAGCGAGATGAGGCGCCCGAGGGCCTGCTTGTGGGCCCGGAGCTGGTTGCCCAGGTCGTGGACGAGCTCGCCACGCCGCGGCGCCGGCACGGACCGCCACCACCGGAAGGTCTCGTCGGCCGTGCGGATGACCCGCTCTCCGGCCGCCACGTCGGCCTGCCACACGCCGGCGAGCGTCTCGCCCGTGGCCGGGTTCAACGACTGCAGCAGCTCGCCGCGCCCCTCGATCCACGCTCCGGCGTATGCGCCGGCGTTGGTCTCGTGCAGCCCGAAGGTGCGGAACAGGTGCGTCAGATCCATGGCAAGACCTCCTCGATGGCGACGCTCAGGCGTCCCATGTCCATCAATGCCGCGTAGAGCGAGACCATTCCAGAAGGCAGGGAAGAGGGGAGAGGGGAGAGGGGAGAGAGGAGAGAGGGATTCTCAACCTGGACCTGGACCCCGACTTGGAGGTCCTATAAGTAAAGGTGAGCACGGGCATGGCTATGCAGGTCATGCCGAGATGGCTGGACTTGGAGCGTCCGCCCGTGCTCAAGCCATGCGCGCCTGTCTGATCAGGACCTCGCCACGAATGGCTCATAGAGGCAAGACGGCGCGTGGCAGGACCAGTATAGCCAAGGAGGGGCGAGACATGGAGAGCGAGACGAGGCAGCAGTGGTGGACAGCAGGAGTTGACGGTGGCGAGGAGCGGCACCGAGTCGTGCTCCTGGACGAGCACGGCGAGCGGGTGCACTCGCGGTGGGTGACGAACCGGGTCGATGTGATCGAGGCGGCCCTGGGCGAGCTGCTGCTCGAGCTGCCTGCGGGGGCACGGCTGCGGGTGGTGAGCGAAGCCAGCCGCTCACTGGGCGGGGTCCTGGCGCAGGTGGTGATCCGACTGGGTCTGGAGCTGTGGCAGGTCAACCCGAAGGCACTGGCGCGGTACCGCGAGGTTGAGGGGCAGCCACGCAAGGACGATGACCGCGACGGCTGGCTGGTGGGGCGGATGTGCATTGCGGGTGTGGCCGGCTGCCGCAAGGTGCTGGACGTGCGACCGGAGGAGCGCGTCCTGAGCCGACTGAGCCGGCTCCACGCGCAGCTCCAGCTCAAGCGGACGGCGGCGCTGAGCCAGCTTCGGGCCCGGCAGCTCGACCTGGCGCCGGAGGCCCTCGCCACGGATTGGGAGGGGCCGGTGTTTGCGAGCAAGGGGATGCTGGCGGTGCTGACGCGGTGGCCGGCGTGGGTGGGGCTGGAGTCGGTGCGGGTGGCGACGCTCGAGCGGCTGCTCCAGGCCGCGGCGCGGCGCGGCGGACGCAGCCGCACGATGGCCGAGGCGCTCAAGGCGGCGGCCCAGCGGGTCGCCATGGACACCACGGAGCGCGCCGCGGTGGCGATCGAAATGCGGGTACTGGTGCAGGAAATCCAGGCTCTGGACGCGTCGCTCGCTGAGGTCACCACCGAGCTTCGCCACGCGGTTGACGCGCACCCGATTGGCCCCAAGCTCCTGACGATGGCGGCAGTCGGCTACCTGACGGCAGCGGCGCTGATCGGCGAGGTGCTACCGGTGGCGCGCAACGTCAGCGAGGGCAAGGCTGCGACCTTCGCCGGTCTGACCCCGTTGTCGCGCAGCAGTGGCAAGCTACAGGGGCGTGCACGCCTGGCCCGGGGCGTCAACAAGCACGCCCTCCGAGCACTCTACCTGTCGGCCCTCGCCGCCATCCGCTGCAGCGCCCTGGATGCAGCCTACTACCGCAAGCAACGGGCCCGCCATGAGGGGCATCCGAAGGCGCATGTCGTCGCAATCCTGGCGCTCGCACGCCAGCGCTTCAAGGTGGTCTACAAGCTGCTGACCACCGACGCGGTCTACGACAAGGAAACCCTCATCGCCAGCCACCTCGACCGCGAGCGCAAGGCGGCGGTCCGCTATCACCGCGCCGCGTAAGACAACGCCACAGGCTGTGGAATGTCGCCCCTCTCCTCCCCCCGGCCCCCCACCTCACCCGGCCGGAGAGCTGCCGCCCTGTGCAAAGCCGGCCCCCCACCCCCCACCCGCCGCCTTCCCACAGGGCTTGGAAAACCGGCTCCCACCCTTCCACCCCCGGTTTCCCACAGCTCCCCGGCCACGACGACGAGACACACCCCAAAAACCACCCCACCGCCCTTGACTTCTTATAGAGGACCTGGACCCCGAGCAAGATGCCTGTCTGAAGGAAAAGTCTCTCGGCCAAACAGCTTGCTGCGAGTGGCCCGGGTACCCGGAACCTCCAGGTTCAAGAACGACCACATGCTCGCGCCATGGTCTGGCGCGCTCTCCCCTCTACACTCTCCCCTCTCCCCTGGGAGGGAGACTGGGAGCCAGGGCGGCAAGGACAGCGGTGGCAGGATCCGCCTCCACCTCCGCATCGACGATGACCACCTCCGTGGCTCCCAACAGGGCCAGGAAGGCAGGGATGAGCTGGCGCCGCAGCGTCAGGACTGCTGCCAGCGGGCGTCCCACCCGCCAGGCGCCGGCCACCGCATCCCAGTGGCCCTCCCCCCGCAGCTCCACGGGGCCGATCTCGTCCACCACCAGAACGCCCCGGCGAGGCGGCCGAATCAGGGCTTGGCGTGCCAGGGCAAAGCCCCTGGAGTCGAAGACGAACGGCGTGTGGTGGTCTCCCTGGCCATCGGCAACGCGACGTCCCAGGGGCATGCGCCGGGCGCTCCGGACGTCGACGACATCGAAGCCCTCCTTGCGGCCCTGGTGCCAGATGGGGGGTTGCAGAAACCCGAACACCTCCACGCCACGCTCGCGCAGGATGTCGACGAGCCTCTCGACGGCCGGAGTCTTGCCCGAGCCCGAGCGACCGGTCAGGACGACCACGAGGGGCGAGCCCACCAGGGGCTCCGGCCGGGGCATCAAGGCCATGTGGCCCCGCAGGGCCGCGGCCACGGCCGCCTCATCAGCGACACGACCGGTGTGCGCGAGCATGGTCTCCAGCAGGGGCATGGCGTCCCTGATCCGGGGATGCCGGCGGCGCCGGCGCACGGCCAGGGCGATCCAGGTGTCTCGCCACGCCTCGGCGAGGTGCGGCATCGCGTTGAGAGCCAGGCCGCACACGAGGCCGAGGCGCCCCAGCCCGACATGTCCGAGGGCGCGTCGCCAGGTCTCGTGGTTGACGTGGCGGGCCGCAAGGGTGGTCACGACGACCAGCACGGCCAGGCGGAGGAGCATGGCCAACCCCGCCCGGACGCCTGCCGGGAGGTCGGTCGCCCAGGCCACCAGGGCTGCGGTGACGCCCGAGGCGAGGAGCATCGTCGCCAGGGTGCGGCCGGCCCACGCGCGCCGCAGGGAGGCCGGCTCGATCCACAGAGCCGCCGCGGACGCGCACACCAAAGCAACCCACGGTGCGGGCGGCCAGGGCACGAACGCCAGGCCCAGCGCCGCCAACCCCAGAAGCAGCCCGCCCGCCTTCACGACGTCCCCCGCACCCGCACCACGACCCGTCCGGCAACTCGCCATGCCAGAGCGCCGGCCGCCGCCCCCAGCACTCCGGCGAGTCCGACCAGGGACGCCACCAGGGCCAGGGGGGTGGCGCCCGGCCAGCCGAAGGCGGAGGCAACCGAGCGCATGCCGCGCTCGACGGCCCGCACGGCCTCGGGGCCGGTCAGCAGCGACGCCCACAGCAGCATCCAGGATGGAGCGGAGGCGAGTGCGGCCGCACCCCCGACCAGCGCCGCACCTGGCCGCAGGCCCAGGAGCAGGAAGGCGACCTCCACGAGCAGCGCCTCGGTGAGGATGCCCACCACGGGGCCCAGGACCATCCCGCCAACGGAGAACACCTTGAGGAACGCCACGACGACGCCCATTGCCAGGCTCTGTCCCGGGGCGGGATGGAGCCGGCGCGCCGTGACCATGCAGACGACACCGAGGCTCGCCATGAGGAGGCCGCCGAGGGGCACGCGCGCCGCCGAGAGGAGCGCGCCCAGGGACAGCTCGGCCGCGCCCCAGAGACTGCCGAAGAGCGCGGCGGCGGTCCACGAGCGGGCGTCGCGTGCCTTCATGCCGGTCTCTCCATGAGCGCGCCATTCGCCAGCCGTACAACGCGATGCGCGGCCTCTGCCAGCTCCTGCCGGTGGGAGAGCAGCAGCATGCCACCGCCCGCGGCGGCGCGCCGGTGGAGGCTCGCCACGAGGTCCTGGATGTCGCCAGCGTCGAGGCCCTGAGCCGGCTCGTCCAGAACCAGCACCGGCGCGGTCCCGGTGTCGAGAGCGGCCAGGAGAAGGCGCTGCCGCTCGCCCCGGGAGAGCGTCCAGGGCGCCCGGGCGGCAAGGTGGGCCAGCCTGGCACGCCCGAGGGCCTCGCCGACGGCGAGCGGGTCGAGGCCGGCCATCTGCACCTCGCGGAGCACCGTTGGCGCAAAGAGCTGCAGGTCGGAGTTGGGGAGGAGGACGGCGATCGCGTCCGGGCGCCACAGCGACCCCGGTCCCGGCTCGAAGCGCACGCCGGCCGAGAGCGCATGCCCGGCAGCGGCTCGTGCCAGGGAGGACTTGCCGGAGCCGTTGGGCCCGCCGAGGAGGACCACCTCTCCCGCGCGAACGGTCAGCGCTCCTCCGTCGATGAGCCTTTGCCCTCCCCGTGCCAGGCGGACACTCCTGAGCTCAAGGAGGGGCTCGCCGGGGACGACGGCGGGTGCGTTCGAGAGCACCGGAGGCATGGGAGCCTCGATCTGGACGAGACGTCCGTGCTCCAGCCCGAGCCAGCGGTCGACCGCATCCCCGAGCCGCCAGCCTGCGTGCTCGGTGAGCAGCACGGCGCTCCCGGCGGCCTTCACCTCGCGGAGAACCCGGCGAAGACCGGCCACTCCCTCCTCGTCGAGGTGGGTCGTCGGCTCATCCAGGAGCAACGGGGACCCGGCAGCAGCCAGCGCCGCGGCGAGAGCGACGCGCTGCCGTTCGCCCGATGACAGCTCGACGATCGTGCGGCGCATCAGGGCACCCAGGTCGAGAGAAGTCGTGACCGCCGCGGCGGCGCGGCGATCCGTGTGATGCTGGTTCCAGGCCGCGTCCATCTCGGCGGCGACCGTGGGGAGGAAGAGCTGCGACTCCGGCCGGTCCAGGCAGGTGGACAGCAGGTGCGAGCGTTGCGTGGGATCCAGATCGTGAAGGCTGTCGCCTCCCAGGGCCAACCCGCCGGTGACGCGACCCCCTCGAGCCCACGGGATCAGGCCGGCGAGGGCGCTGATCAGAACGCTCTTCCCGGCACCGGAGCGCCCCACCACCCCGACCACCTCACCGGGATGCAGCTCCAGGTCGAGGCCGGACAGGACCGGGCGGGTGCGGCCAGGTAACCAGACCGACAGGCCCGCGGCCACGAGCGGTCCAGTCATGGCCTGATCGCCCTCCTCGGACGCCGCGACTGGGGGCTAGCCCGCATCCCGGTCGTCACGCTCCAGCACGTCCACGTCGCCAGGCTCGAAGACCAGGGCCTGTCGCAGCCGTTCGGACTCGGGTCGCGGGAGGGCGGCGAAGGTGGCTCCGGCGGTTGCGAGCACCGTGCCGTCGGCGGCGCGGGCCTCGCCGGTGGCCCGTACGTAGGGTCCCCAACCATCCCCCTCGGCCCGACCGGCCACCACCAGCGGCTCCCCGAGGGGCGCCGCGTCCTTGAATCGCACCTGCAGATCGCCGGTGACGCAGTAGGAACGCATGCGCACGGCGCACGCCCAGGCCATCGCCTCGTCCAGCAGGGCGGCCAGGAGCCCACCGTGGAGGCGGTTCTCGTAGCCGAGATGGTGGATGCCGGGACGAAAACGGCCCACCACGGTCCTGGTTGCGTCCTCCCACTCCCACCGCACAGCCAGGGTGTGGGGGTTCACGTCGGGGCTCCCGCACACGGGGCAGCCTGGATAGGAGGGGAAGCGTCGCATGCTGGGCCAGCTCCTGCCGTCGGCCGCGCGCTGCTGCCGTGGTGGCCGGCGGTGTGCCATGATAGCCGCCGCGCGCTAGAATGGCGATCGGAGGTGGCATGCATCCACTGCTGGTTCCCGGGGCCTGGCTGGTGGAAGGGGACTACTTTCCGACCGGCCGCCCTGCCAACCGCGTCAAGGGCGTGACCGAGGTCCACTCCTCCGAGCAGTTCCCCGAGACCCTCCGCATCGAGGGGGAGATCAGGGATGCCGACGAGCCCACGGCGCGACCGGTCCGGAGCACCTTCCACGTCGATTTCGCCACCGCCCGTTCGATCCGATTCCGCATGGACTCGCTGCCTCTGGGGACTGTCCTGGTCGGCGACGGCCACTTCGACGCCCACATCCTCGTCTTCCGCTACGGCTCGCCGGACAAGCGGATCCTCGGCGTGGAAACCTACGTCGCGTGCGGCCCGAACGAGATGCGGACCAGCGGCGTCGTCATCGTCGACGGCGCCCCCGCCACGGCCTGGCTCGCCCGTCTCGAGCGGGTCCACCGCTGATCGCCGGGAAGACCTCAGGCAGAACTCAGGCCTCAGACCTCAGGCCTCAGACCTCAGGAAGAACAAGGACCCCAGAGGGAGGGAGGTGGAGAGCCTGAGGCCTGAGGCCGGCAGGGTGGGTGGGGGAGAACCTGAGGCCCGGGAGGGCGGATGGGGGTCTCCTGACGCCCGTCTTTCCTGAGGCCCGAGGCCGGCAGGGTGGGTGGCGGAGACCCTGAGGCCCGGGAGGGCGGATGGGGGTCTCCTGAGGCCCGTCTTTCCTGAGGCCCGAGGCCGGCAGGGTGGGTGGCGGAGACCCTGAGGCCGGCAGGGTGGGTGGCGGAGACCCTGAGGCCGGAAGGGTG